>JAJRTY010000087.1 GCA_024278055.1 Alphaproteobacteria bacterium
AAAAACTTGATGTCATCCATCACCTTGTGCGAACCGGCCATTGCTGCGGTGGCGCTCAAAATCAGTGCGGATGCCGCCAAAGTCAGTTTAAATTTATTCAACATGATTTCCTCCCAGTACAATATGTATCTTGGTCGAAATCCGCATGTTTAATTTATAGAGAGCCAATCCCGACGATGTTATCATGCGCATACTTGCCGGCAAGAACAATAGCGAAAGTTAAAATTATGGCAGCTCAGGGAAAAGTCCCTAAAACCTACTCAATACACGCAGCACTTCCGACAGGCTTTGTTGTACGGTTTTATCAGAAGTATTGATAACCGCGTCGGCCCGGGCATAGTCACGCTCGCGCTCGGCAAGTATATTTTTCAATTGCCGCATGGCGTCGGGATTACCCGCCATTGGCCGTTCATCGCCTTGCCCTCGAACCCGTGCCATATGCTCTTCCGGTCGCGCTTTCAGCCATATTGTCGTGCAATTGTGTAAAAGATAACGATAGGTCTCGGGCTGGTTGACAATGCCGCCAGCAACAGCCAGCACCAGGCTATTGCGCGAATTGACAATCTTTTTCAACGACTGCAATTCGAGTTTGCGATAACCGTCAATACCGTAAAGCGCCATAACCTCATTAACCGGGATACCGCTGACCTTTTCAATATCGTCATTGAGTTCTTGAAACGGCAGGCTGATTTTTTGTGCGGCCATTTCGCCAAGAGTGGATTTTCCGGCACCGCGCAATCCGATGAATGCCAACCGCCGCACCGGTTTTGCATGACTTCCACCGGGTTCAAGGATTGAAAATATCTGCTGCCTTTGTGCTTCGCTGGCATTTTGCAGTAACAGGTTCATGCGTGAGATACGGTTGCCGGGCAGGGCCTCTGGCTTGAGGAACCATTGCACATTTTCGCCAAGAGCTGCGGCTATGCGGTAGAGCAGTAAAACCGATATATTGCCTTCTCCGGCCTCCAGTTGGGCGAGATACCGTTGAGAAACACCTGAGAGTTGCGAAAGTGCCTTGCGGGAGAGTTTTTGCGACACCCGGGATTTTCGAACCCTGTCACCAATAAATCCAAGCAGAACCTTTTCATCAAGCCCGGCATTAGGTGCTGCCTTGGGGAGAGTCTCTGAAGCTTTGGTTGAAATATCGGTGTCCATCATACCTCAACCCGCTCTAATAGGTTTCCACGTGGTAGCGGCCATCGTCACGCATTTTATTTCTAAGTTCACTCCACTCAAGCCCGGCTGATCCGGCAATGGTATCGAATGCGGCCTCAACACCCTCCTCCATTGCTTTCAGCCCACAGACATAGATATGGGTTTGCGGCAGTGGCAATAATTTACCCAAGGCTTCCTTTTCTTCAACCAACCCGTCCTGTACGTAGCGTTTGGGTTGATCTGCTTCGCGTGACAGGCAAAAATGTTTTTTAAGAAAGGCCTCGGGAACCTTCCCCAAAGGGCCAAAATAGGGCAGTGACTTTGAACTTCGGGCGCCAAAAAACAGCATCAATTTGTTGTTTATTCCAGGCGTGGTTCGCTGCCGTTGCATGGTAAAGGCGCGAAACGGTGCGGAACCTGTACCGGTACAGATCATGATGATATTGGCATCAGCATCGTCCGGCATCAAAAATGTCGAACCAAACGGTCCAATAATTGTTATTTCATCATCGCGACCAAGGTCACACAGATAGTTCGAACAGATACCGTTTTCTTCACGCTTTACCGTCAGTGACAGATTATTGGTGTTAGGGCGCTCACCATCCCTTGGGCTGGAAACTGAATAAAGCCGCGGTTGATGCGGCTTGCCGTTGGCATCAATGCCCGGCGGAATGACGCCAATGCTCTGGCCTTCAAGCAACGGGAATGTGTGGTCGGCCAAATCGATGATTATGTGGCGCACATCATTGTCGGCATCGTCGGCCGTCAGGCGAAAACTTCCCTGCACCCGAACGGTAATCGGGTTGCTGGTATTGTGAAGATTAATGCTCGGTTTTGATGCGGAACCCGGTGCCTTGGCGACACCCCCGGCCCCCGCATGGGCCTCGTTGAGCAGACTTGCAACGGCCTCATCGATCTCCGCTTCACCGCTGTCGCTGGTGGTTGCAATTTCTTCCTGCTCAGGCAGGTCCAGCCATTCAAACTGTTCATCAAGAGAATATGCCTGTTCGACCACCCGCCAGTTGTCGATGGCGCCGGTCGGGCAGGGCCCGATACAATGCAAACAGTGCTTGCACAGGTGCGCATCGACCACCACATTGTCATCATTGTGGGTGATCGCATCAATCGGACAGGCATCTTCGCATGCGTGGCAACGAATGCAGATTTCCGGATCAATCAGGTGTTGTTTGATAGGCAGGTTCATGGATTTACCGTATGTATCGGGCCTGAAAATTACTGACATCAAGCCATGTGAATTTGCACATATTCAAAGTCACCAGGTTTGTTATCAATCCCCATCCGCGGTGGTGATATCCAGTTGGCATATTTACCGGCTTCCCATTCGGGTTTCATCAATGATTTGATGAAATCGCCATCGGCGGTGGTTGGCAGCCATTGACCTTTCGATTGTTCCCATTGCTCTTTGCTCAGCAATTTGCCGTCAGGAGAAATGTTATGATTGGCAAAGGTGCCGATTTTGCGATGAAACCCCTGATGCGGCAGGGTCAGTTCAAATTCCACGCCAGCCTTGGTAATAATATTGTTCCATCGTTTTACCCCGCCGGCTGCATCTTTTGCGTAATCATCGCGAAGGCGCATGTTGATGGCCGAAAGTGCCGGAACCATTTCAGTGATGATTTTACCATCCTTGACCGAGACGGCCTCATAGCTGTCGTTGTGCAATTGATGGTCATCATCAATTTTAGCCTCGCCATAACGGCCTTTGATGCCGGCGTTGAATGCATTGGCGGCATTGGTTGAAATTTCCGCGCCAAACAAGTCAAGCGACAGTGTGTAATGGAGGTTCATCTTCTTCTGGATTGTCGGCAGATCAATGACCCCAAGCGCCCGCACCGCGTTGATATCGTAAGGATCATCAATCCCCGCTTCTTTCATTGCTTCACAGGTGCGCTGGATGGTCCGCCCGACACCGGTTTCTCCAACAAACATATGGTGTGCTTCTTCGGTCAGCATAAAACGGCAGGTGCGCGACAGCGGGTCGAAGCCCGACTGGGCCAGCGCCTCAAGCTGCATTTTGCCATCGCGGTCGGTGAAATAGGTGAACATGAAAAATGACAGCCAGTCCGGCGTTTCTTCATTAAAGGCACCAAGCATGCGCGGCGCTTCCTCCGAACCTGATGCCCGTTGCAGTAGGCCATTGGCTTCCTCGCGCCCGTCGGCGCCAAAATACTTTTGCAGGATATAGACCATTGCCCAAAGATGGCGGCCTTCCTCGACATTCACCTGAAACAGGTTGCGCATGTCGTAGAGTGAAGGTGCGGTTTTACCGAGAAATCTTTGTTGTTCGACAGAGGCCGGTTCAGTATCGCCCTGTATGACCACCAGACGCCTCATCAAAGAGCGATATTCACCGGGCAGTTCCTGCCATGCCGGTTGACCGTAGTGCTCACCACATGGAATCCGCCGGTCCTCAACCTGTGGTGCCAACAATATGCCCCAGCGATATTCCGGCATCTTGACATAGCCGAATTTGGCCCACCCCTTGGGATCAACGCTGACCGCGGTTCTAAGATAAACGCTGCTTTCCTGAAACCCCTTGGGGCCAAGGTCATTCCACCAGGTGAGATAACCCGGGTGCCATCTTTCCAGCGCTTTGAGAACGCGTCGATCGGAGGAAAGATTGACATTGTTGGGGATCAGGGTGTCGTAACTTACATTGATGATATCAGCCATAGTTTTTACCTTTTACCGTGCCACGGGGATGTTTTCATTTTGATCAATTTGTAACGGTTAGACGCGTTTCCGGTCGTATTCGCCGCGTTTTCCGGTGCCGTAACTGCGCAATGCGCCCTTTTCGCCAACCGCATTTGGCCGCTGGAATATCCAGTTCTGCCAGGCGGTCAGACGGCCAAAAACGCGTGTTTCCATGGTTTCAGGCCCAGGAAACCTCAGATTTGCCTCCATGCCGGTCAGGGCATCGGGTGAGAAGCTCGCACGTTCCTCAAGAAAGACGCGAATTTCATCTTCCCAGTCGATGTCATCATAGGCAAATGTCACCAGCCCCAATTCATGGGCATCTTTCGCTTCAATTGGTGTCAGCGTCTTCTGTTTTGCAACGGCAACAGCGGCTGGATTGCCCAAAAACCTTGTCTCTAGGCGTGTAAGATCATTCGACATCGGGAATGGGCCAAAGTTGGCCTGTGTCAGGATGATATTGGCAACCGGTCGCCCGTCGTCCTCAAATTCACCCTCCGCCATATAGGAACGATCAACTGCAAACAATATTTCGGCCAGGATGCCGGCGAAACAGGAGCCGGGTTCGACAAGCGCCACCAGTGATCGCGACGTTAAATCAATCCGTTTGAGCACCCGTTTCCAGTACAGCAAGATTTCATTGGCCAACCAGTGGCTGTCATTGTCGAACAGTATCTTTTCATGTGCAACAACGGCCTTGGGGTCGCCTTGGCAATGAAAGGTAAGAACGCCGAGTTCCAGTTCATTGAAACGCAGATGCAGCACGGCGTCATCAAGCTCACGTGCGCACCGCAATATCCAGCTGGATGCGCCCTCATTAACAAGATCGTCAATTGAAGCCGGTGCCTTTTCAGCCGGTGC
>JAJRTY010000088.1 GCA_024278055.1 Alphaproteobacteria bacterium
AAACGATTGCAGTTCAGTCAATGATTTCTGTATCTTATAGAGGTTTCGGTTTGAATGTCTTTTTCGCCTCGCCAGCGTCAAACTGCTTCCATTAAAAGATGACTGGCTCTAGCCGATTGAAACCATGCCATTATCCTTAAATTCGTAGGGCAGCAGGTAGAGATTTTTGGGTGCAGGCCCCCGGCGTACCCGTCCGGCGATATCATAGGCCGAACCGTGGCACGGGCAGTACCATCCGCCCCATTTGCCAAGTCGATCACCATCGTTTTGACCAAGTGGGATACATCCAAGATGGGTGCAGACACCAATGACAATCAACCACTCTTCTTTTTGAACCCTTGACGCGTCGGTCGCCGGATCAATCAAATCAGGATTGGTGTCGTCTTTTTTTGCCGCAGCAATCTGTGCCGCAGTACGGTGGACAATGAATATCGGACGGCCCTGAAGTTTAATGGTCACCCTTTGCCCGACATCTATCTGGCTGATGTCGACGTCAATTTTTGACTGGGCAAGGGTTTCAGCATTGGGGTTGAGACTGTCGATAAACGGCCATACGGCTATTGCCGTACCAGTTGTCGCAACAGCGGCAGTGCTGATGTATAGGAAATCACGGCGCGTATTGCCCTCACCGGGCTTTTTTCCGGTGAGAGCGGTTTCTGCAGTAGTCATACAAAGCCTCCTGACTCAATTCGTTCAGTTTGGCCGCCCGCTATGAGGTCAGGATTGCTCGTCTGACCGGATTAATCGTGTTCTTTCTTTTCGTGGTCTTCACTTTCATTACCAAGATGGCCCATTAACTTGGCAATTTCCGGCGGGATATCCGCCACGGTGAATTTTTTCTGCTCTTCAGCAGAGTGAACAAACGCAATAATATTTGCCAGTTCTTCACCGGAAAATTCAATCTGTCCACCAAGCTCATCTTCCTGCATGGTGATCATTGTGCCGGCACCGCGCCACATTTTGGCGGCAAAACCAAACGGGTCCATGATTGGCTGCATTGTTTTGACATCCAGTGCAGGTGCATCTTCACCACCAATCCCATTGATTGAATGGCAAACCACACAGCCTTTGCTGGCGAACAGTTTACGACCCTTTTCAGGACTCATAAATGGTAACAACATACCTTCAATCGGTGCAGCTTTTTCTGCGTCGGCATTTGCGGCTGTGGCGGCCGTATCGCTTGCGGCATAAGCCACAGCGCCTGAGACCGACAAGGTCAATCCGGCGAGCATTGAGAGAGTTGCGAGTTTGTTCATGGCTTTCTCCTGACAGGAAATGATTAGTTTGTAATCCGAATGGATAACAATACCATATCCGTACAGGCCCTGTTATCCCCCAATGTGCTCGGGTATCGCTGAATTATCTTACTGAATGTTTGATGTCGATCAAAGAAGTTGCATTTAGAAAGCCGGAAATATTAAACTTTTGTAATCTTCCCGGCGCATTGTTCGCGGTGAAAAACCAGACCACAGAACCGCAACCTTCGGCAGCCAAAAAACGCCTGTGGCAAAGAGTAAATTAACCCTCAGCCAACAAGTTCGATGCCGGAAAACCAGTAAGCGATCTCTTCTGCAGCTGTTTCCGGCGCATCGGAGCCATGAACCGAGTTTTCGCCAAGCGACAGGGCAAATTCCTTGCGAATTGTTCCCTCGTCAGCGTCAGCCGGATTGGTTGCGCCCATGACTTCACGGTTTTTGAGAATTGCATTTTCACCTTCCAGCACCTGAACAATTGTCGGGCCGGACGACATGAATTCCGTCAGCTCTCCAAAAAACGGCCGTTCGGCATGGACGGCATAAAATCCTTCAGCCTGTTTAAGGCTCATCCACACCCGTTTGGACGCAACAACCCGCAAACCGGCTTCTTCGAGCTTGGCGGTGATAGCACCGGTAAGGTTACGTTTTGTGGCGTCCGGTTTGATCATGGAGAATGTGCGTTCTGTGGCCATTATTGTATTCCTGTGGTTTTTGATTGTCGGGAGTTCGGCGCACCGGTTGAGGTGCACCTTTGTTGGCGAGCCTATAGCGGCTTGTATCTGCCATCGCAAGAGCCACAGGGCGAAGTCAGGGTCAAATCGCCGGTTTTGCCGCCCGTCCCATGCCATCATACATATCGAGCAGCCGGTCGAACCATTCGGCAATTTCGCCTTCCCGCGGCAGGACAGGGATGGTGCAGGTGATGCGCATCCACTGCAATGCACCAAAAACCACATAATCGGCAAATATCGGGGTCTCGCCACCAATAAACTGTTGATGTTTGAGCATCAGTTTTAGTGGCAACAGGGCTTTGAGAAGCTGGTCTATTTTAACGTCGCGTCCACCGTGCAGGATTTCAAGCGTCGTTCTGGTTTTACTTTCCCGGTCCTGGCGAAAATAGGTCTGGTCGACGTCGGCCAGAATATCGTGAATATCTTTCATCACCAATACGCCAATCAACGGGTGCAACTGGCTTTGCGACCAGTTGATGATGAAGGTGGTCAGGGCCGTGGCTTTTTCTCCACCCAGCAGACTTGGCGCGTCAGGATAAGTCCGGTCGAGATATTTGGCAATTTCAAAACTGTCACTGACAACCACATCGCCATCCCTAAGCAGTGGCACCGACCTGGTGACACCGCCTTCAATATGAGGAATTTCGGTGAATGTGGTCGAAACCGACTTGTAATCGAGCCCTTTGTGAGCAAGCGACATGCGGGTTTTCCAGCAGTGCGGGCTGAACAGTTGGCCCTCGTCTGCACTGCACAATTCGTATAATATCATGGTCATGATCGTT
>JAJRTY010000089.1 GCA_024278055.1 Alphaproteobacteria bacterium
AAAATGGTAGCGGAGGAGAGACTTGAACTCCCGACACGCGGATTATGATTCCGCTGCTCTAACCAGCTGAGCTACTCCGCCTTGCTTGAAGCAAATATTTGAGCGCGATATAAAGCTGTGGGCCTGCTTAAGTCAAGCACAACTCTTGGTAAAATCTGCTGGGAAAATTTTAGTCCCGATTCAAACTTCTGATTTATGCAGACGCCGGTAGGCCCATATGCGTGCCGGCGGCAGATTGAGCAGGACACTATCCAGCTGGGTAACCGTAAAATATCCGTCGCGGGCCGGAACCGGTGGGCGCAAACCATACGAAAATTGAATCAAAGGCCGCCCCGGCACAAGTTGATCAAGCACCAGCTCAACCAGACGAGCGCGATCATCAACGGGGAAGTTCAATAACGGCAATCCCGAAATTGCCGTGTCAAACTTTTCAATTCCCAACTCGGCACTGATTTGCGAAATGTCGAAGGCATCACCATGAACAAAATTGACACCGGGATAGCGCAACCTCAGTCCGGGCAAAAAGCTCTTCGTAAATTCGATTGCAATCAGGTTTTCGGCGGCAACTCCATGTTCCAGGATAGCCCGTGTGGTTACCCCGTTACCCGGCCCCAGTTCTAAAACCTTCAACTCAGCGTCACAGCGCGCAGCACTTGCCATAATTCTGGCCATGGTAGCGCTCGTTGGCGCAATAGCACCCACGGCCTTTGGATTGGCAATCCAGCCTGAGTAAAAATCAAGCTTTTCACCCAGCTTGCTGGCCAGTCTGCTGCTGAAGGGCACCACCTTGTCTTTGCCCATCAAACAACAGCCACATTGTGGCGATCTTGCTCAAGACAGTTTTCAGCAGTTTTTATCCACCCGCCCCCAAGAACACGCGAACCCGCCTGATCACTGTCGTAAAACACGCACGCCTGTCCCGGAGAAACACCATATTCGCCCGCCATCAGGTAGGCCACCACATCAGCATTTTCTTTTTTCAAATACCCGGCCTGAGGCTTATGTGTTGATCTGACTTTCATGAAAAAATTGAACTCCCCCTGCTGCAGCTGTTCTTCAAGTGTTTTGTCGCCAAGCCAGTTAATATCTCTCAACACAATCCGCCTAGTCAGCAATATGTCGCGGGGGCCCACTATAACTTCAGATTTGTCAACATTAAGGCCAACCACATAGAGCGGATCTTCGGCAGCAATGCCTAGGCCGCGGCGCTGGCCGATGGTATAATTGATGATACCTTTATGGTGGCCCAGAACTTTGCCGCTCGCATCGACAATATTGCCGGGGTTGGCAGCTTGTGGTCGCAGCCGCTCTATTACGGCTGCGTAATTACCCGATGGAACAAAGCAGATATCCTGACTATCTGGTTTGGCAGCCACGCTCAACCCCAGTTCAACCGCCAATTCACGCACCTCTGATTTATGCAACCCGCCAAGCGGAAACCGCAAAAACTCAAGCTGTTCATCCGTGGTGGTAAAGAGGAAATAACTTTGATCGCGATTTTCATCGATGGCCCGGTGCAAAGCCCTGCGCCCGCCAGCTCCCGACAAGGGTTTGCTGGTAATATAATGGCCGGTTGCCATCGCAGCAGCACCCAGATCTTTTGCCATCTCGAGCAGGTCTTTGAATTTTACTTTCTGATTGCACTGAATACAGGGAATTGGTGTTTCGCCGGCAAGATAGCTGTCGGCAAAATCTTCCATGACACTGTCACGAAAGCGATCCTCGTAATCGAGTACATAATGCGGAATATCCAAAAGTTCGGCAACGCGGCGGGCATCGTGAATATCACTTCCCGCACAACACGCACCTTTCCGCGAAATGGCCTCGCCGTGGTCATAGAGTTGCAGGGTAATACCGACAACATCATAGCCTTCACGTTTGAGCTTTGCCGCCACAACTGATGAATCAACCCCTCCTGACATGGCAACCACAATGCGGTTGTCTTCAGGTCTGCCGGGTAAATCAAGGCTGTTTAATTCAGTTTTTTCAGTCATGTCAAAAGACCGGGAAAAGGTTAGCTTATCTGGGGCCTGAGCCCGTTTGCAGCCCTTATGCATGAAACCCGTGATATTTTCCATTTAAAATAACATTCTACCCTGTTGACACCTCAACGACACGGCAAAATACGCCCATAAGGCGGTAAATTTTGCCTGGTAGATCCTGCCTGATGCCCGGTGTGAAAAATCACCTCCATCTCAACACGTTGATTTAATAGAGTTATTTCTACTTCGATAAACTGGCATTGCCCTTGCTTATACCAAAGGGAATTGAAAACCTAACCTGTGAGACACATTTTGCCTCAACAACTTGCCAATCTTATGTTACCAAACAATCGGCCGGATATTCAGCCCAGCACCAGGCGGGAGAAAAACGCCGAGCCCCGGTCTGGCGACCGCTCGGATACCTTTGAGCGCACTCTTGACCGCCAGATTGAAAGAAAACAAACCGCTAAAGAAGTGGCGGCAAGCCGACAAGAGGACAAAGGTCCAGCTGCACCAAAAGAAGCAGGCTCGGATGAAATAACGTCTGATAGTGAAACGCCCGCTACAGAAAAACCTGCCGCTGCAGATTTTACTGAAACCGAAGAAACTTCTGGTGATGATGCAGCCCCCGCCGAAGGCCTGGTCGCCAACTCGGCCCTTGTTAATACAACAACGGTTACCACAAAGCTGGAAACACCGGGCCTGACACTGGCGGCAAACAGGCAACCGGGGCTGAACGGCCAGCCGGCAATTCCGCCGGGCGATGAAAACCTGCCGCAGGCAGCACCAAAAGATGCAGTGGCCGGAAAGTCTGCCGCACCAAACCCGAATACCTTGTCGCAAACGTCAGACCTTTTCACCAGGGAGCTTGCCGCACTTAACGTCGAATCCGGGTCCAAACAGATTGCTGAAGAAGCCAAAGCCCAGCTGGCCAGTCAGTCTGAGAGCGCTAAAGATGGTAAAAACTCAGGCAGTCTCCTGCAAAAAGCCATAACCGAAATCGCCGGTCTCCAGAACGCTCCGCAAAATGGACTGGCCAATGCAACACCAAATGCTGCTGCCAATGCCAATCTTCTAACAGCAACCGGCGCCAACGGCACCACAGCCGAAATTTCCCGGAGCATCGACGAATTGAGCATAACACCACAAAACGGGCATGGTGTGAGTACGAAAATCGGCTCTGCCATTCAAACCAACCAATCCGCGCAAACAGCCATAAACACGCTGGCGGTGCAAATAGCCAAACAGGCCAATCTTGGCGTCAACCGTTTCCAGATACGCATGGACCCGCCGGAACTTGGCCGCATAGATGTAAAGCTTGAATTTGGTCGCGATGGCCGCATGACCGCCAATCTGACAGTGGAACGAGCTGAAACCCTGGACCTGCTGGTAAGAGATGCCCGCGCCCTTGAGCGCGCCCTGGCCGGTTCTGGTCTGAATACAGACAAAGGTTCCTTGAATTTTTCATTGAAAGATCAATCCACCAGTGAATTTGCCAATTTCAACCAGGATGGCGAGACGGGTTCCAACAGGTCGGGAACATCTGATGATGACACAGAAATAAACTCGCCACTGGAGAACACCATCGCCGCCTATCGAAATTTAATTTCCAGCACCGCAGTCGACATAAGGATTTAATCAAATGGCCGTAAGTCCACTTTCAGCCTTAACACAGCTCGGTCAGGGCAGTGCCAACAGCACCGACAGTACAATTGCCGGTGACTTTGACACTTTTCTCAAAATCCTGACGACGCAATTACAGAACCAGAACCCGCTGGAACCTCTGGATACAAACGAGTTCACCCAGCAACTGGTGCAGTTCTCCAGCGTTGAGCAGGAAATCAAGTCCAATAAAAACCTGGAACAACTGATCGCTCTATCCGGTGCCAATGCATTTACCGGCGTGGTCAGTTACATTGGCAAGGAGGTTACCGCCGAAGGTGCCACCACCAACCTTTCCAACGGCCAGGCCTCATGGTCCTTCAGCCTGACCAAAGATGCCCCCAGCACCAATTTGACTATAAGAAATTCAGCCGGGTCAATTGTTAAAACCGAAAGTGTTGACGGCAAGTTCGGCGCCAACTCATTTGTCTGGGACGGCAGGTCTGATGCCGGTAACGCTGTTCCCGATGGTCTTTATTCAATCACAGTCGAAGCCAAGGATGTTGATGACAACTTTGTCTCCGCCACAACTACCGTAAAAGGGCTGGTGGAAGGCGTCGATCTGACATCAAACGAGCCCCTTTTGAGGGTCAACGGCACAACAATAAAATTATCGAGCGTTAAAGCCATCGACCAGACACCCACTCCATAAGGTCAAAAACTACGTCAAAACCTGCAATCAGATACTTTTTTGTTCAATACTGAAACACTTTAAGGCGTTTTCTTAAAGAAGAATTTACCCTGAGCTTTAGGCCTTTCTTAAAGCCCCTCAAGGTATGGTGTGCGCAGTGTTAAGTAGTAAAACAGAGTATTATGGTCCACCAACTAAGACCGAGATCAAATTACGTTATTGGCCCTGATGGCAGTCCGTTGACAATTGCGGATCTTCCACCAACGTCAACAAAGCGTTGGGTGATCCGCCGAAAAGCCGAAGTCGTTGCAGCTGTGCGCGGCGGTTTATTAAGCCTTGAGGACGCGTGCAAACGCTACACCCTTACCGTAGAAGAATTTCTAAGCTGGCAACGTTCGATCGAACGCCACGGCCTGGCCGGTTTGCGGGCCACTCGGGTTCAACACTACAGACAATAAAAACACCACGCTCCAGGCGACAATTATCTTCACTGTTGGCTGGACAGGAATTAAATCACGAGCTTTAGCGTTGGAACCCCTCCCGTTCTGACGCTTTTTTTTGCCGTGCTATCCCAGTTTCGCGCTTTTCAACACATCCTACCCGGTAATTTTTGCCTACTTCCGCGAGGCTTTTGTGCCAATTAGAAACACTACCGGGTAATTTTTGCCGATCTGGCACGTTTGTTAAGAACTTGTTTAGAACTACTGGGTAAATTTTGCCTACTGAATAGGGTTTTTGTTCCCGAGAATATATGGCTGCTTAATCGGCGGCCATTAATCCCGGGGACACCGGACAGGAAATTTCTCTTGACCCCCTTTGAAAGAGGCAGAGTAAAGCGTTGAACGGTTTTATTGAGTTTATAAAAACAATAGGGGCAGCACGGCTGGCTGCCATGGGCGTTGTCGCCGCAGGATTGATAGGGGTTTTCATTTTCCTGTCCTATCGCCTGTCCCAACCGCAAATGTCGGTGCTGTTTGCAGATCTGGCTTTTGAAGATTCAACCGAAATCGTCAGCCAGCTCGAGAGTCTTAACGTTCCCTATAATATCCGCAACAACGGCGGTACAATTCTCGTTCCCCAGGATCGCGCCTTACGATTGCGCATGACACTGGCCGAACAGGGTGTTCCCACCAGCGGCGTTGTCGGCTACGAAATTTTCGACAAAACCAATGCTCTGGGCAAAACCTCATTTGTTCAAAATCTCAACCAGTTACGTGCGCTGGAGGGCGAATTATCACGCACCATAAGCATCATCGACCGCATCAAGAAAGCCCGCGTTCATCTGGTCCTGCCCAAAAAGCAACTTTTCTCACGCGAAAAAGCAGCGCCCTCAGCATCGATCATCCTTAAAGTGCGGGGCACTCTGGATCAGGCGCAAATTCGCGCCATTCAACATTTAACCGCTTCAGCAGTTGAAGGCCTCAATCCGGGGCGGGTCTCCATTGTTGATGAAAGCGGTAGTTTACTGGCCAATGGAGCCAAGGGCGAAAGCGGCGAAGCCGCAATATCCTCCATAGATGAACGTACCACCGGTATCGAAGCCCGGCTGAAAAACCGCATCGGCTCCCTTGTCGGCAACATTGTGGGTCCGCGCAAAATACGGGTTCAGGTGAAAGCTGAAGTAAATTACAAGCGCACCACCCTGACATCGAAAAGTTTCGATCCCAACGGGCAGGTCGTCAGATCGACCCAGACCAAGGAACAGACTTCGGTTGCCCAGGAAAGCGCCAATGGCGACGCCGTCAGCATCGGCAATGAATTGCCCTCGGCCGGCCAGGAAGCTGACAATGGAAATTCTCCAAAAAATTCGGAAAACCAGAACAGCACCGAAGAAGTCGTCAACTATGAGATCTCCAGCACTTCAAAAACCGAAATCACCGAAGCCGGAAAAATCCAACGTATTTCAGTAGCCGTTCTGATTGATGGTATTTACACCAAAGCTGCCGATGGCACATCGCAATATGCGGAAAGACCACCGGAGGAAATTGAGAAAATCTCGGCCCTGGTACGTTCTATTATTGGCTATGACAAAGCCCGTGGTGATACGGTTGAAGTCATCAACCTGCGCTTTGCACCCGAACCCGTTGCCGAAGAACTGGAAGCGGCCCCGGAAGGTTTCCTGAACCTGACAAAAGATGATTATTTCCAGATTGGTGAACTGGTAACCCTGTTCTTGATCTCACTTCTGGTGCTGTTGTTTGTCGTGCGTCCGTTGATCCGGCGCATCGTCACTCCCAATGAAGACCAACCCTTGGGAATTGAAGGTGAAGGCCAAACCGGCGACGCTCAGGCAGGCGCTGCCCCGCAGTTGACTGCACCTGACGGCACTCCCATACCCAATCCCGATGGTGTACCTCAACTCGAAGCCCCCCCAATTCCAAAAACCGCAACAGCCGCCGCTATTGAGATTGCACAAATAGCCGGTCAGGCCCAGGAAAACACCGTCAAACGCGTCGGCGAACTGGTTAAACACAATCCATCAGAAGCCACCGCCATCATCAGGCAATGGTTGCAGGAGGCGGCATAGGTCATGGTGGAGCAGGCCCTTCAGGCAACAATGGATTTAAATGAAATCGACGGCAAGGAGCGCGCCGCCGTATTATTGCTTGCATTGGGCACAACTCATGGCCAGCCGATCTGGGATGAACTGGATGAGGACGAAATCAAGGATGTATCTCTGGCTATGGCGCGACTGGGCAACATCAACCCGGAGCAGGTTGATGAACTACTCATAAATTTCGTCACCCAGATGTCTTCCAGCGGTGCCATCATGGGCAATTTTGACTCGACCGAGCGTCTGCTGGCCCAGTTTTTACCGGAAGAACGCGTTCACCTGGTTATGGAGGAAATTCGCGGACCCGCAGGCCGCAATATGTGGGAAAAACTGTCCAACGTTCAGGAAAACGTGCTGGCAAGTTACCTGAAGAATGAGTACCCGCAGACTGTTGCCGTCATCCTGTCAAAAATTAATTCCGACCACTCGGCCCGTGTACTCACCCTTTTGCCTGAAGACCTGTCGATGGAAGTTGTCAACCGCATGCTCAATATGGAGGCGGTGCAAAAGGAAGTTCTCGACAAGGTCGAACAAACACTGCGCCAGGAATTCATGTCCAACCTGTCGCAAACAAGCCGCAAGGATTCGCATGAAACCATGGCGGAAATTTTTAACAATTTTGATCGCCAGACAGAAGCGCGATTCCTTGCGGCATTGGAAGAAAATAATCGCGAAGCAGCCGAGCGTATCAAGACCTTGATGTTTACCTTTGAAGATCTGGGCAAACTTGATGCCGCAAGCTGCCAGACATTGCTGCGCAGTGTCGAAAAAGACCAGCTTGCCCTTTCCCTCAAAGGAGCTTCTGACGCTTTAAGAGATTTCTTTTTCGAGAACATGTCCGAACGTGCCGGCAAGATGTTGAAGGAAGACATGGAAGTCATGGGCGCTGTCAGATTGAAGGACGTTGATGAGGCGCAAATGAGCATGGTCAATATTACCAAAGACCTCGCCGCCAAGGGCGAGCTCATAATCACCAAGAGCCAGGGAGATGATGAACTGGTCTATTGATCAGGTCTTTAGAAAATTAAATTTATGGCTGAAATGGCAAAATTTTTATTTGATACGGTTTTTGATGACAGCGCGGCAGACCTTGTGCCCGCTCAATCGCGTAGCGAAAAATCTTTCTGGTCAACAGATGAGCGCGAGGCGGCGAGAAACGAAGGGTTCGAACGCGGGCGACAGGTCGGCAAAGATGAAACGCTCGCTGCCATGGACGCAAAAACAGCGTCAGCTCTTGAAACAATTGCAACCAACGTCAGTGCCTTGACCGCACAGCTCGAGGCCCAGCGTCAGCAACTCAAACAAGAAGGCATTGTTCTTGCCAACATGATTGCAAGATCCCTCACTTCAGCACTCATCGCGCGTGAACCCATGCATGAAATCGAAAGCCTCTTCAGCGAGGCTCTGGAGTTTTTACCCGACACACCCCACATTGCGGTTCGTCTCAATGAAGCCTCCCTCAATGCGGCCAGGGAAAAACTCGAAGCAGTTGCCGCTGAGCGCGGGTTTCAGGGAAAACTCATAATTCTTGGTCAGCCCGATATTACCCAGGGTGATTGCCGCATAGAATGGGCCCAAGGCGGGATTGTTAAAGACCAAAACCTGGTTAAAAAAAGAATATCCGAAATTACCAGTCAATATATTGATGCGTCTTTGATGCCCGATGATGGAGATTTCAACAGCTTAGACCGCCCTGGTTACGCTTGCTCAAACAACGCCGATAAAAACCACAACCCGGACGAATTACCAGGTCAGATAAACACTTCTGGCCAGCCGGAGGAGACCCAAAATGACTGACAATGAAACCCCGACAGATGCCCCCGGCACAGAAGACAATGCCGGAATGGAGCTTGCCGACATGTCACCGGACGCAGCCGCCGATCAGGCGCAAAAAGATGACAAAGAACTTGATGGCAACAACGCATCTTCCGGCAAGCTCGGCAGGGACCTTGAGGCTGTCTATAATATCCCGGTGAATGTATCAGCTGTTCTGGGGCGCACCTATATGGATGTGAGCGAATTGCTCGCACTTGATGAGGGTAACATTTTAGAACTTGACCGCAAAGTTGGCGAAGCCATCGATATATTCGTCAACAATCGCCTTATTGCCCGTGGCGAAGTGGTGCTGGTTGAAGATCGTTTGGGCATAACCATGACGGAAATCGTCAAGGGTGAAGCAAATTAGAGGCAAAGAGGCGCTTAAAACGCGCAGCGGACCTTGTATTGGAGCAGAAGTATGCGATTACTCATAGTTGGTACATTAAGCGGACAGCTTTCCACCGCCACCAAAATGGCCATGGACAAAGGTGCCAGGGTTACACAAACCCAGACGATTGAAAGCACGCTCAAAACCTTGCGGGTGGGCAAGGGCGCTGATTTGCTGATGGTTGATGTTGCCATCAACATCGCTGATCTTATTGCCCAGCTTGAAGCCGAACACATCCACGTTCCCATTGTTGCCTGCGGCATCGATAATGATACCAGAGCCGCTGTTAACGCTATTCGCTCCGGTGCCAAGGAATATATCCCCCTGCCCCCCGATGCCGAGTTGATTGCAGCCGTCATTCAAGCTGTTGCCAATGAAAGCCACGCCTTCATTTTCCGCGATGATGCCATGGCTTCTCTTGTAGAGCTTGCCAATCAAATTGCACCGTCTGACGCCAGTATTCTGATAACCGGAAAATCCGGTACCGGTAAAGAAGTGCTGGCCAAATATCTTCACCGTAAATCAAGGCGGGCGGACAAGCCTTTTATTTCGGTAAACTGTGCAGCCATACCGGAAAACCTGCTTGAATCTGAACTTTTTGGCCATGAAAAAGGCGCCTTCACCGGAGCCATAGCGCGGCGCATCGGAAAATTCGAAGAAGCCAATGGCGGCACATTGTTGCTCGATGAAATCAGCGAGATGGATGTAAGCCTGCAGGCCAAACTTCTGCGCGCCATCCAGGAAAGGGTCATTGACCGCCTTGGTGGCCGCAAGCCCGTGCCCGTCGACATTCGTATTATTGCCACTTCCAACCGCAATCTGACAGAAGAAGTGAACAAAGGAAATTTCCGCGAGGATCTGCTCTACCGCCTCAATGTGGTCAATCTGAAAATCCCCTGCCTGCGCCAGCGCCCCCGGGATATTGAAGCCCTGGCCGTTCATTTCATCAAGAAATATGCTGATTCAAACGGCCTGCCGGTACGTCCGCTTTCCGCCGAAGCCCGCCAACAGTTAACTTCAAACTCATGGCCGGGAAACGTCCGTGAACTTGAAAACACCATGCACCGGGCAGTATTGTTGACGACCAGCGATGAAATTGGCGTGGAGGCCATCCGCTCTCCCGACGGCAATCGCCTGGAAGAAATGATCACCACCGGCAATCACGGGCCCGCCGCTCAAGCTGCAGTGGCCGCAGAAGCGATTTCGCGATCTCTCGTCGGCCGCACTGTCGCCCAGGTCGAGCAGGATCTGATTTTACAAACCCTTGATCATTGCCTTGGCAACCGAACCCACGCTGCCAATATTCTCGGCATATCCATCCGCACCTTGCGCAACAAGCTTCGGCTTTATGGCGATGGCGGCATCCCTGTACCAAATCCCGGCGAACAACGGCCCATGGCTGTTTAGTGTTGCAAACCCTAAAAACAGTAGAGAACGCGTAATTTAATGAGTGACGTACCTGCCACCCCAGTTGCCCCCGCCCCGCCTGCCGCCAGCAGTGGCACCGGCATGAGCGATCTGTCCGCAGGTATGGAAAGCTGGGGGGCTAAATTCCGCCGCTCGGACATCGGTCTCGCCCTTGGCGTTGTCGGTATTCTGGTGGTTCTCATTTTACCCATGCCGGCAGGCGTACTGGATTTCCTGCTGGCTTTTTCCATAACTCTTTCTGTGCTGGTGTTGATGACAGCGCTGTTCATCCAGACACCGCTGGAATTCAGCGCTTTTCCAACAATCCTGTTGATCACCACCATGTTGCGGCTGGCACTCAACCTGGCTTCGACCCGGTTGATCCTCTCCAATGGACATGAAGGGCCCGGTGCCGCCGGTAATGTCATTGAAGCCTTCGGTAACTTTATTACTCAAGGCAACTTTATAATCGGCATCATTGTTTTTGCCATTCTGGTGATTGTCAATTTTGTCGTTATCACCAAGGGTTCGGGCCGTATTGCCGAAGTTGCCGCCCGCTTCACGCTCGATGCCATGCCCGGCAAACAGATGGCAATTGATGCGGATTTATCCGCCGGCCTGATCAGCGAAGACGCTGCACGCTCACGGCGCAAGAAGCTCGAAGATGAAAGTTCGTTCTTTGGTGCCATGGATGGTGCCTCAAAATTTGTCCGTGGCGATGCCATCGCCGGCATCCTGATTACCTTTATCAATATCATCGCCGGCATTATCATCGGCGTTGGTCAAAAAGACATGACGTTTGCCAGTGCCGCCGAAACCTATACATTACTGACAATCGGTGATGGTCTGGTCTCGCAAATTCCAGCTTTGATTGTTTCAATTGCCGCCGGTCTTCTGGTGTCAAAAGCCGGGGTTGAAGGTGCCGCTGACAAAGCCCTGGTCGCCCAGCTCTCCGGCTATCCCAAGGCAATGGGCATGTCGGCGTTTTTGATGGTTGTCATGTCAACATTACCTGGCATCCCCATGGTACCGTTTTTGATACTGGCCGGACTTGCCGGTGGCCTTGCCTGGAAGGCCTCGGCAAATGCGGATAAGATTGAAGCCGACAAAGTCGTGGCGCAGGTCGCCGCCGAAGCATAACCGGCGCCAACCGAAGAACCGATCACCACGGCCCTGCATATGGATGATCTCAGGCTTGAACTGGGTTATGGTTTGCTGCCGCTTATTAACAGCGAAGAAGGCGACCGCCTTACCGAACAGATTAAAGCCCTGCGGCGTCAAATGGCCACTGACATGGGCTTTATCATGCCAGCAGTGCGCATACTTGATAATATGCAACTGGAAAGCAATGCATACTCAATCAAAGTCAAGGAAGTTGAAACCGGCACCGGTGAGCTCCACGTCAATCATTTCATGGCCATGGACCCCAAAGGCGGTCAGGTTGATCTGCCGGGGCAGCAAACCACCGAACCCGCATTTGGTCTGGCGGCCACCTGGATTGACGGCTCCATGCGCGATGAAGCAAGTTTCCGCGGCTACACTGTGGTTGATCCTTCAACGGTTTTGACAACCCATCTCACCGAAATTCTGAAAACCAACATGGCCGAACTTCTGTCCTATGCCGAAGTGCAAAAACTGTTGAATGAACTGTCAGACGAACACCAGAAACTGATTGAAGATATCGTACCGAGCCAGATCAGCGTCAGCGGCATCCAGCGCGTTTTGCAGGCCTTGTTGCTGGAGCGGGTTTCAATCCGCGATCTTGCCACCATTATGGAAGGCATTGCCGAAGCCACCAGCTTCACCCAGCATTCCACCACCATAACCGAACATGTACGCAGTCGTCTGGCACGACAGTTATGTGCCGCCAACACTCCCCCGGCAGGCTATCTCGCCATGATCACACTGACACCGGAATGGGAACAAAAATTTGCCGATGCACTCGTTGGCCAGGGCGAGGAAAGACAGTTGGCCATGGCACCGAGTGAGCTTCAGGAGTTTATTTCACTGGTCCGCGATCGCTTTGAAGAAGCCGCCGTATCAGGTGAAATGCCGGTCCTTTTGACCAGTCCGGCAATCCGCCCTTACGTTCGTCTGGTGGTCGAGCGCTTCCGCAACCAGACCACCGTGATGTCCCAAAGCGAAATCCACCCAAGTGCCAAACTCAAAACAGTTGGCGCGGTTTAATTCATGCCATGCAGCTGACGGCTGAGGGTTGGTAACAAACCTGCGTTTAAGAACTCGGTCCATTATTAAAACCAACCTCATCAACAAGCTCACTGGCGCGTATACGGTTTTCGGCAATTTTTGCCAGAGATGCCGTGTCCGCTTTGAACTCACCCCATGATTTTACCAGCTTTGACCATTCAACCCCTGGTTTAACCGGGTATTCAAAATTGACTTCAGCATAAATTTTTTGCGCTTTGTCACTGGCAAGGAAATTCATCAGCTTTACGGCTTCGTCTTTATTGGGCGCATGTTTGGCCAACACCATGCCGGACAGATTTACATGCGCTCCGCGATCATTGGTGTTTGGGAAAATTATCCGCACGGATCTCGCCCATTCCTTTTGCACCGGTTTTTTGTCGTTGGTCATCATCGCCCCCATATAATAAGT
Organism: Alphaproteobacteria bacterium; assembly: GCA_024278055.1. Lineage (GTDB taxonomy): Bacteria > Pseudomonadota > Alphaproteobacteria > Rhizobiales > JAJFHR01 > JAJFHR01. The sequence goes on from JAJRTY010000089.1 coordinate 13,060, forward strand.
GTTAACGAGAGCAATATCACACTCACCTGAAAACACGGCTTTGACCTGACCGCGGTCATTTCCCGATGGTTTGCGCGCCAGGTTTGCCTTGACGCCAGCCAGCCATTTTTTGGTATAGGCTTCACCGTGCTGCACAATCATGGAGGCAATCAGGGCGATATTATAAACATTCTGTCCGCTGCGCACACAAATCCTGCCCTTCCACTTAGGATCCGCAAGCTCTTCATAAGTGATAGCTGTCTGCTTCACCCGCTTGTTCGATGCAAAAATCACCCGCGAGCGCAACGTCAGGCCAAACCACCGGCCTTGCGGGTCACGATAGCGCGCCGGAATATTCTTTGACAATTGCTCCGATTTCAGCGGTTGAGAAATCCCGCTGGAAACCGCATCACTCAATCTGGCGATATCAGTTGTCAGCAACACATCGGCGGGGCTGTTAACACCTTCAGCCTTCATCCGCTCTATCAGCCCTTTCTTGGCAAAGATCGTATTTACTTTGATGCCGGTTTTAGCTGTAAACGCTTTGAAAAGAGGTTCAACCAGATAGGGTTGCCGATAAGAATAGACGTTCACCTCACCGGCCCGGGATATTGCCGGTGATGCCAGAACTCCGGCAGCCACACTCAAAGCAAGGCCAAGCCTGATGCTACGGGAAAAACAAAAACGCATGTAAAAAATTCCTTCAAACCAATCAGATTATCTGCGACATAAGGCAACAATTTAATCGCTGTCAACTTGATTCAAGTCAAATCAGTAACATTAGAAATCTTCAAAAGTGCAATAAAAACAGTTGTTTAGACAAGTTCTAAATTACTGCTCTTTGTTTTCAGGCAGTTAGGGAATTTCCGTGGCAAAGACGTGGTCAATTTGCCCCCAGGCGTTCCAACCCCTTCAAACTGGTTTCAAGCGTCTCATCCAGTGCTAACGCACGACGAAAATCCAGAATGGCCTTGTTGTTTTGACCCAGCGCCTCAAACACATGTCCACGGGTATCATACGACGCCGGGTTCGTCTGCCGCAGTCCAATAGACTTATTTGCGTCAACCAGCGCCAGATCATATTTTTTCGCCATGAGCAAAGCCCAGGCCCGGTTGTTGTAGGCAAGCGCATTTCCCGGCTGGTTTTTTATCACCACCGCCTGATCGGCTATAGCATTTTCAAATTGTTTGAGCCGCGCATAGGCTACACCACGATTGGTACGGGCTTTCATGTTTGCAGCATCCAGTTTAATGGCGCTGGAGTAATCTGCGATTGCCGCTTCAAACCGGCCCAAAGAGAAATTTGCTTCACCACGAAAAAAGAAGGCTTCCGAATTTGATTTATCACGGGAAATTGCAATGGTCAGATCTGCAATTGCTGCCTGGTATCGACGCAATTGCAACTGAGCCACACCCCGGCCAAAACGTGCGCCCGTGGTCTTTGGTGCCAGATTTAACACCCGGGTGAGATCATCAACGATTGAGGCATAATCGCCAACAGTGGAATTGGCCAGTGCGCGATAGCTTAAAGCTGAGACAGAATCCGGCGTAATTCTAAGCGCCTGCGAACAATCGCGCACGGCAAATTTAAATCTTTTGGTATCGATATAAGCCAGGCACCTGTTGGTATAGGCGACAGCTGAACCGGGATCGAGTTCCAGAGCGTAGGTATAATCTTCCAGCGCTGCCTCAAAGCGTTTGAGACTGTGAAAGGCCGACCCCCGGTTTATCAGGGCCACGGCTCTGTTGAAGTTTGAAAGGCTGCCGGATTTCAGGGCGCGATCATAAAGCTTGATGGCTTTATCGGGATCACCATTGCGGTGGGCTTTCATTCCAGCAGTAATATCCTCCACCGGCCCGGCCCAGGCAAGCGCAGACACACTGATCACTGACGCGAAAAAAACAGCGCGGCTTAAGGATCGGGATAGATTGATCATTTTCGAAGACCTTTGGGACTAATCCCGCATGTTAACGAATTGAAGTGGCAAATCAATATCAAGGCCTTTTACCAAAGACATTGTCGCCTGCAAATCATCACGCTTTTTACCGGTTACCCGCAAGGTGTCACCTTGAACAGCCACCTGCACCTTGAGCTTCGAAGATTTGATATCCTTGACGATACGTTTTGCCAACTCACGTTCAATTCCCTGTTGCACCTGAACACTCTGGCGCACAGATTGACCGGCGGCAGGCTCAACTTCACCATAATCAAGAACACCTGCATCTATTTTCCGGCGGCTTAAATGTCCCTGCAACAATTCATGCATCTGCCGCAGCTTGAGATCATCGTCGGCGAGAATAACCAGCTTTTCGTCCTGACGCTCAATTGAACAGTTTGAACCTTTAAAATCATAGCGTGTTGTCATCTCGCGCATCATATTATTGAGTGCATTGTCAACTTCAGCGAGGTCTGTTTTCGATTCTATATCAAATGTTGGCATGGGCTTTTTGCTCAAATTAGGGAAACATTGCAGTATTATACCCTAATCCTGAAATGGTGACATTAGAAATTTGATCAAGGTGTCTGTTTCAAAATCATCTTTTGCCAAAATAAAACGCCCCCGGGGACACGGGAGCGTTTCATTTTGAGACAATCAGCTGATCAACAATCAGGAAACCAGGAATGCCAATCCTAGAAATTCTGGCGGTGTAAATTGAGCGCGGTTTCATCCAGTTCGGATTGTTCATGCGCAAGATAATCATCATCACGGCGGCGAATATCTTTTTCCTCAATCAATTCCATCTTTTTGAGTTCGCCAAACTCTTCGGCCAGGTCATCTTGAGCTTTAACCAGTTGTGCCTTAAGCCCGTCAATGGATTCCAGCAGTTTTACCTTACGATCGCCTGCAGCTTTTGCAAACATCGGATAGGCAAAATGCTTGACATCGGTAATGCCCGAGCGCTCCTGTTCCACTGAAATCTGCTGGTCGAGTTCTGTGATTTTGCGCTCAAAATCCGCAATCATTACTTCAATTTCGCCAACTGCCCGACGTTTTTCGTCAACCTGAAAGCGCTGTAACCTGATTAATGTTTCTCGTGACCTCATAGTTTTTACACCTGCATCTAGTCTTCAGAATATTCATTGTCATTCAAAATCCGGGCCAACTCTTCATAACCCGAGCCAATTTGCGAAGTTTCATTTATCCCCTGTGACAAAAACTGTTCCAGCAGGGGGTGAAAGTGAATGGCCTCGTCCAGTTCGGGACTGCTTCCCGCACGGTACGCACCCAGTCGGATCACATCTTCCATATCATTGTAGGACGCCATCAGTTTTCGCGCCCGCGTGATCAGTGCCTGCATTTCTGCCGGCACACATCCGGGCATCGTGCGCGAAACCGATTTCAAAACATTGATCGCCGGAAAGCGCCCACGCTCGGCAATCTGCCGTTCCATAACAATATGGCCATCTAAAATGCCACGCACACTGTCTGAAATCGGCTCATTATGATCGTCCCCTTCGACCAGCACCGTAAACAGACCGGTAATCGTGCCACACCCGGCCCCCTGGCCGGCACGTTCCAGCAGACCGGGAAGTTCGGTAAACACCGTTGGGGTATAGCCTTTGGTGGTGGGGGGTTCTCCGCCAGCCAGGCCAATTTCACGCTGCGCCATGGCAAAGCGGGTGACACTGTCCATCAGACATAAGACATCTTTGTCGAGGTCGCGAAAATATTCGGCCAGCGTTAACGTCAGATAGGCAGCCTGGCGTCGCATCAATGCTGATTGATCCGATGTTGCCACCACAACAATTGAACGTTCCAGGCCTTCGGGACCCAGACCATCTTCGATAAATTCCTGGACTTCGCGTCCACGTTCACCAATCAGCCCGATAATTGATACGTCTGAGGCAGTATTGCGGGCCAGCATGGAAAACAAAACCGATTTACCCACGCCCGATCCGGCAAAAATACCCATCCGTTGCCCTTTGCAACAGGTCATAAAGGTATTGAGGCAGCGCACACCCAAATCAATAGGCCCACCGACGCGTGAGCGGGTGTGGGCTGGTGGCGGCTGATTTTTAGTCGAATAAATGGACGGGCCGGGCTGCAAGGGTCCCTTGCCGTCGATAGGTCTGCCCATGGCATCAACAACGCGACCGAGCCAGCTTATGTCGGGGCGCACGAAGGAATCAATAACCGAAACAACGGCCCGGCATCCCATTCTAACCCCTTCAAGCGGTCCAAACGGCAGGCACAGGGCCTGATTATTTCTAAAGCCGACAACTTCACATTCGACGAATTTATCTGATTGCACCTCAATCGAAACGCGTGACCCGATACTCATCACATGCAATGGCCCGCTAATTTCAACCAGCAACCCCTTCACACCGCTCACTCGGCCGTAATGTTCCAGGGTGGGAAGCGTTTCTATTTCAGAAATCAATGCCTGCACGTCATCTCTTTTCTTTATCCAATTCGTTGCCGTTAAGACCATTGTGCCTTTCAAGGCTTTAAGGTTTCGTAAACATTGTTTACTTAATCGTGGTTTTCAGAGGAAAATATATCGTCATTCACTATTAAGTGGGGAAAAGATTCATTTAGGACTCGCAGGGGGATTCATTTAACAAAGCGAACACGTTAAGAATTTTGTATCGAAAAATTACAACGCTTATGTTTTGTTAACTATTTCAGGTCTATCTTAACCTTCAGGTAAGATAGAGACTGCCGGGTTCTGGCAGAGAATTTGTGCGTTTCTACATTCAGGCCCGTGGGGGTCGCAAACGGAGAGGGATCTCATGAGAGTTCTTCTGATAGAGGACGACAGTGCAACGGCACAAAGTATCGAGTTAATGTTAAAATCCGACGGTTTTAACGTCTACACAACAGATCTCGGTGAAGAGGGCGTCGATCTAGGCAAATTGTACGATTACGACATAATTCTTCTTGACCTTAATCTGCCGGACATGAGCGGTTATGAAGTGTTGAAGACATTGCGTCTCAGCAAGGTCAACACACCGATTTTGATCCTGTCAGGTCTGGCTGGAATAGAAAACAAGGTTCGTGGATTAGGCTTTGGCGCGGATGATTATATGACCAAACCGTTCCACAAGGACGAACTGGTTGCCCGCATTCACGCGGTGGTACGCAGGTCCAAAGGTCATTCCCAGTCGATTATCACAACCGGTGATCTTAAGGTTAACCTCGATACCAAAACCGTTGAAGTCAACAATCAGCGCGTTCATCTGACCGGCAAGGAATATCAGATGCTGGAGTTGCTCTCTTTACGCAAGGGAACGACGCTAACCAAGGAAATGTTCCTGAACCATCTTTACGGCGGCATGGATGAACCTGAGTTGAAAATTATCGATGTTTTCATCTGCAAGCTGCGCAAAAAGCTTGCCACAGCAACCAACGGCATGAATTATATTGAAACAGTCTGGGGACGTGGTTATGTGCTGCGCGACCCAGATGAAGATTTTGGCGAGCCTTTAAAAGAAAGCGCCTGACAGATCTGAACTTTCAATCACATCGTGACAATAAAAATGGCCCCGGTTTTTCCGGGGCCTTTTAGTTTTATAAATTGTTTTTGATGATATTTGTCTATCCGGCGCGTTGCTGAAACGGAGCAGGAGCGCGATTGACAGGGTTGTCACTCCGCGTAGCCAAAGTGCTCGGTGCGGCTCCGCTATCATTTACAGCACGTACTGATTGATAAAGGCCACGTTTTTGCGGCACCGGTTTAAACTCATTCGACAGACCAATTACGGTTTCAGCCGCACCTAAAAGCAGGTAGCCATCCGGGGCCAGTTGTTTCGACAACCGGTCGAGAACGTCAGATTTTCCTTCCCGGTCAAAATAGATCAGAACATTGCGACAAAAGATAATGTCGAATTTTCACAGGGAAGCAAAATCATCGAGCAGATTAAAGGGACGGAATTCCACCATCGCCCGCAGATCTGACGATATCTGCCACAGCTCACCGGTTTGTTTGAAATATTTTACCAATTGCTGAATAGGCAGGCCGCGTTGTACTTCAAACTGGCTGTAAAGGCCTGCCTTGGCCTTTTCCAGCACATCATTGGAAATGTCTGTGCCAACAATATCCACATGCCAATTGCCGATTTTATCGGCTATTTCTTTCAGGCAAATAGCAATTGAAAATGGCTCCTGACCGGTTGAAGCGGCCGCACACCAGATGCGCAATCGCCTGGTTCTGGCGCGTTCCACCAGCATGTGCGGCAGGATTACTTCATTCAAATGGTCAAACGGCGATTTATCGCGAAAGAAAAATGTTTCATTGGTTGTCATTGCCTCGACAACCGTTGCCTGCAGGTTGCCACCCGTCGGCAGTTTCATTGCACGAATTAACTCATCGAGAGTTTGAAATCCGTTTGAACGTGCAACCGGCAAAAGGCGGCTTTCCAGCAAATAAATTTTCTCTTTGGAAATAACAAAACCCGAGCGGGCCTTGAGAAGCGTATAGAGATAATCGAAATCAGCAGGATTCATAGAATACGCCCCGAAATTATTTTCCTGACTTTATCAGCCATTTCACCCAGAGGCATTACCGCTGAGCAGACACCGGTATGAGCGGTAGCTCCAGGCATACCCCACACGACACTTGTTTTTTCATCCTGAGCAATAACTGATCCCCCGGCTTTGGAAACAGTTATACTTCCAGCCGCACCATCCGCTCCCATGCCAGTTAATACGACACATAGACTATGAGCGCCGTAAATTTCGGCCACACTGTCAAACATCGGATCCACAGCCGGTTTGCAAAAATTAACCCGCGGACCATCGCTCAACATAATGGTTGGGCAGCTCTTGTCAGTTACAATCAGATGCTTGCCACCGGGAGCAATATAAATGGCACCCGCTGCCAGCTTTTCGCCATCTTCAGCTTCTTTGCAAATACGGTTTGACATGCGCGCAATGTGGTCGGCCAGAATGGCCGTAAACGTTGCCGGCATGTGTTGGGTTACAATCACCGGAATATTGCCAAGCGCAGGCGACAATTCTTTAAAAAATTCAAACAGTGCCGGCGGGCCGCCTGTCGACGATCCAATAGCCAGAATTTTTGGAACGGTGCGTGAAAAAGGCTTCAGCTTTATCGCCCCGTCATTGGCCCTTGAAAGTTGGGTTAACGCAGATACTTTTTCTCCGGCTGGTAAACTTTCCCCGACATTACCGCCCGAACGTCCGCTAACATCAACCCCTCCCAACGCTTTGACTTTAGCCACGAGTTCACTGCGAAACTCGGTAGACGTCGTCACACCGCTGTTATTGTCAGGCTTGGGAATATAATCGCTGGCACCCAAACGCAGGGCTTTTAAACTGATGGTAGCATTACGGCTGGTCAGGGTGGAAGACATGACAATCTTAACACCGGGGCAATTCTTCAATAACAGCGGCAAAGCCTCAATGCCGTCCATCTCCGGCATTTCAATATCCAGGACCACCACATCGGGTTTGCTCTTGGCGATATCATCAACAGCAAGGCGACCATGGCGATGCGAGGCGACAACCTCGATATCGGGCTCGTGGTTTAACCAGCGCGATACGATGCCACGGATGACAACCGAATCATCGACCACCATAACCCGGACTTTTTTCCCGCCTTGTGTTCCAGTCTGTTGCTGGATTGCAGAATTTGAATTCATTGAACTAGAGCAACCCTACTTCCTGAAATTTCGCTTCGATAATATCGCGATCAAAAGGTTTCATAATATATTCATCCGCTCCCGCACTGATCGCCTGGGTGATATGATCCATATCGTTTTCAGTAGTGCAGAACAAAACCACCGGCGCTTTACCGCCTTCCTGGTTTCTCAGGTTAACGAGGAAATCCAGCCCGTTCATTACCGGCATATTCCAGTCCAGCAAAATTGCCTCGGGCATCCGTTCACCACAGCGGTCCAGTGCTGTTTCGCCATCCTCTGCTTCCACAATGGAAAACTCAAGATCCTCAAGAATGCGACGGGCAACTTTTCTGATCACCCTGCTGTCATCAACTACCAGACACTGTTTCATTCAATTTCTCCTATGGTACTTCGTCTAAACATTTTGCTTTGCTTTCACAAAATATCGCTCTTTACATTAGTTCAGGCAGCTCTTGATTTTGCTTCTGAATCCAACACACATTCAATATCCAGCACCAGCATCAGTTCATTTTCCAACCTGTGTACACCTTGCGAAATCCGCGACCAGCATGGATCCAGATTGGTGGGATTTTCTTCATATGTCTTTCCTGAAAGGCGCAGCACTTCGCCGACACCGTCAATAATGAGTCCGTATGATTCATCTCGATACTCAACACCGACCGCCATGCTCTGCCCGCCGTCTTCGCGCTGGGGCAAGCCCAGGTATTTGCGCATATTAATCGCTGTTACGATACGACCGCGCAAATTAAGAACACCCTCAACTTCCGGGTCCGATAATGGTACCGAGGTAATTGATTTCGGCATGAAAATATCTTCAACTTGTGAAATCGGCATGCCAAACAATTGTCCGTTAATTGTAACGGTTACGTATTCTACATATTCTAAACCGCTCAGATCGATTTCATCTTCATCGTTCATCAAAGTTTCCTGGCTCATGCCGCTTCCCCAATAATGTCACAGGTTTGTCTCAAAATTTGTATCAACCCTTCACGATCGAATTTCGCCACATAGTCGTGAAAACCCGCCTCTTTTCCCTGCTCAATGGCAGCATTGGAAGTAAAGGATGAAATAGCGATAATGGGTGTTTTGCCCCAGTTTTTATTGCCCCGGACAAATTTGGCGAACTCGAACCCGTTCATTTCCGGCATCTCAATGTCTGATACAATGACATCAAAGATTTCCTCATTATCATGCAGTTTGATGGCCTCAAGTGGAGAATCCACAGCCGTTACCTCAAAGCCCTGAGCTCCCAGGACCGGGGTCAGCATATTCCTGAAAAATGCACTGTCATCGACCAGCAACAAGTTGGGTTGTGAACTGACAATACCTTTTTCCTGACGGTGGAACCAGTTGTCGAAGGCCTGAGGCAGGTAGTATCCAATATCGATGACTTCTGTCGCCACATCGCGAATTACCGCCGAGCCGACCATTCCGGTTTTCATCGCCTCAACTTCGATATCCAGTCTTTCTTCAACAATATCGACAATCTCATCAACCACCAGACCCATGGCATGGTCATCATCGGTGAAAACCAGTATCGGCTGGCGACCGCTTTCCTTGGCCTTGGCATTTTCATCTACATAGACCAGCGGCATCAACCTGCCGCGATACTGCACCAGTTCGCGATCATTGTTGCGTTCAATTGTTTCCACATCAATTTCTTCAAGCCGCGTAACCAGAGACAGCGGTACTGCTTTGGGTTCATCAGAACCGGCCTTGAACAACAGGATGGATATTACCTGACTGCCCGAGGTTATGCTGGTTTCGCTTTCGACAACTTCGGACTTATCCTGATGGAAACTTTCGCCACTGATTTTATTGGCGACACCATTAGGATCAACAATCATGATGACGCTGCCATCGCCCAAAATTGTATTGCCGGAGAAAAGATTGTTTTCCCGCAAGCGGTATGACATCGGCTTAACTACAATTTCCTCGGTATCAAACACGCTGTCGACAACTATACCGAAGGTTTTTTCACCAACCTTGGTGACGATAATGAAACCTTCTTCATCGGTTTCCCTAACCGAGGATTCCACACTGGGAATATCCTCGCCGCCATCATCTGCAACAACTTGTTGCTCAAGTGTTGCAACATTGAGTGTCGCGACACCGGAGGAAACAGCGTTGTCTGCGGTTTCCGTTTCCGGGATATCAAGAATTTTTGAGAGTTTAACAAGCGGTAACAACTTGTTTCGCAGGCGTAACAGGGGCGTATCGTTGATCAGTTCAATCCGGTGATCTGAACCAGCCTGTGCCCGCACCAGCTCCACCACATTGAGTTGGGGAACGGCAAATCTTTGACCGTTTGATTCAACAATCAGAGCAGATACAATTGCCAGCGTCAGAGGAATTTTAATCGAGAATACCGAGCCTTCACCCGCTTTCGATTTCACATCGACCGAGCCGCCAATAAGTTCGATATTGGTGCGCACCACATCCATGCCAACACCGCGACCTGAAACGCTTGTCACCAGAGTGGCGGTTGAAAACCCGGCCCGGAAAATAAACCGGTGAATTTGCTCTTCCGACAGTGTTTCAAGCTCAGCTTCCGTTGCCAGCCCGTTTTGAATGATCTTCTGGCTGATTTTCTCTGTATTCAGCCCGCGACCGTCTTCAGCAATCCGAATGATAATATGACCGCCCTCATGGAAGGCTTCCAGCGTGATTTTGCCCAATTCAGGCTTACCCGCATCAATACGTTCCTGCGTGGTTTCAAGACCATGATCGGCAGAATTTCGGACCATATGGGTCAGCGGGTCTTTAATCAGTTCAAGCACCTGGCGATCAAGCTCAGTTTCCGCCCCCTTCATCACCAGTTCAATTTTCTTGTCCAGTTCATTGCCAAGATCACGGACAATTCTCGGCAGCTTCTGCCAGGCATTGCCAATCGGCTGCATACGGGTCTTCATCACCCCTTCCTGCAATTCCGCCGTCACACTTGACAGGCGCTGCAGCGGAACCTGGAATTCGCTGTCAGAGTGCCTGCGCACCATCTCTAGCAACTGGTTTCTGGTCAACACCAGCTCACTCACCATGGTCATTAATGTTTCCAGCGTATCCACATTGACACGGATAGACTGGTTTTGAACGGAAACTTCTTTTTTGTCTGATCCCGATTTTGCCGGTTTTTTCTGTTCTTTTTTGGCTTTTTTCACAACCGCAACGGGTGTGGCTTCAGGCTCGGGCACTGTTTCTTCCGGCTCGGCTGATTTGAATGTTTCAGGAACAGGAGGTGGCCCCATATCATCGGGACCTTCTGCTTCCTGAAAAGCTCTTTCAAGATCATCCAGAGTGACTTCCCCAGGCTTCAGTTCGCGTTGAACAATTTTTATCTGATCCTCAGAACCGGTATTATCATCAGCCGGTGTCTCTGCAACATCTTCCAGCCCATCGCTAGGCGCAGCACTTTCAGTCTCAGCACCTTCGGCAGCATCCCCCCCGATGCCTGCTAGGATATCCAGTTGAGAAATCAGATCCTGATCATCGCCATCGGGTTCGGTTTCGTTTGATTCAAGTTCTGCAAGAATTTCTTTTACCCGGTCGAGCGAGCCCAGGATCAGGCTAACAGCATCTTCGGTAACAGGAACACCGTCACGAAATTTACCCATCAGGGTTTCAGAAGCGTGCGCGAGAGCTTCCAGTCGAGGCAATCCCAGAAAACCGCATGTGCCTTTAATGGTGTGAACCAGTCGGAATATATTGTCGAGGATTTCGCTATTGTTTGGATCCTGTTCAAATTTCACCAGTTCCATGTCAACAACATCGAGACTTTCAAAAGTTTCTGTCAAAAACTCGTTTAGGAGGTCATCCATCGCATAAATCCCGTTGTGTGATACATATAGAAAAATTCACGGCGCAAAAAACTACACCTTGCAACCCTCCAGAGTTTGTTCTGAAAGGGTTAAAATAAGTTGAACCTCTATTTTTATTTGTATTTTAATTATTACCCGCCCTGATTGAAGGGCAAAACACCGCCAGGCTCAAATTGGCAAAGCTCCACCGGGCAGCGCCATCGCTGCGGAGAATTGTCTTTGGTCTGTTGGATAAATCACCAACCGAAGGCTCTGATTTAGCTTTGATTTCCAGAGCTCAGCGAAATCACGTTCCCGGTCGCATCGCGGTTGCGATAAAAACTGCTTCATCGTCAAAAATCTGCGTCGACAACTCCAGCCCCGTCAATCGCGCAACCAGGCCCGTGTAATACACCTGCACATCGCGGGCATCTATGTCTTCCACATTTACTTCAGCCCGCATCAAAGCGCCGACATTTTCAGGGAATTTTGCCCCTGAACCTGTACAACGGACTTCATAGTGAGGATTTTCACGGTCTTGTGTGGTGGTCACTTTTATAACACCACCGCGCGGAATTGTTGTTATGCCAATCAGAATCATGTTCATCAACAGTTTGACCTGATTTTTCGGCCGGGTTTGATGCGGGCAGTCCCATTCCATCGTCACCCGCGGTGTGGTCGAAAACTCAACTGAAATCTCACCTGCCTCCGACAGGTCAATCTCCATGCCCGCACTGCCTGCGGCACCAAAAGCAAGTCGTGAAAATTTCAGCTTAACGGATGCACTTATGGCGCTTTTCTTGACAAGCTCCATGGCGATTTCTCGCATCTCCTCGTCATTGTCTTCCTCCAGCATTTCCAGACCGTTGACAATGGCACCGACCGGGCCGATGACATCATGACACACCCGGCTGGCAAGAAGTGAGGCGAGATCAAGATCACTGAGATTGAATTTGGCATTCATAAGATTAAACCCGTACTGAGAAAAACCGGTAATTTGTCTCATCAAATCATGAAAGAAATCTTAGGATGGTACAATTACCTGCTTCAGGCAGGCATCATTACAATTACCTGCTTCAGGCAGGCATCATTACAATTCCCTCTTGCTTTTCCAGCAAAAAATTAGTTTGGATAGACTCCCGCCTAATTTACAGAGATTTTTTTATGCCCAATTCCCTGCACCTGTGCCACCAGCTCATTGATGTTGCCCAGGAAGCCGGTCGCATTATCATGGAACATTATCACGCCGGCTTTGATGTATCTGTTAAAGATGACAAGTCACCGGTTACACTGGCCGACACCGATGCCGAAGCGATAATACTTGCCGCACTCAAAAAAATTGCGCCGGAAATTCCGGTAATATCCGAAGAAGCAGCATCGCAAGGCGTGATACCCGATATTGGAAAAACATTTTTCCTGGTTGATCCGCTGGATGGCACCAAGGAGTTTATTCGCCACAATGATGAATTCACCGTCAATATCGCGTTGATTGAAGATGGCTTGCCGACAATGGGTATCGTGTATGCACCGGCTCTTGCCCGGATGTTTTTTGCCCCGACACCGACTGAAGCATTCGAACTTGAACTGCCCTGCAATGCCCGGCCTCAACTGGACCGGGCACAAAAACTGCAGGTTCGCCCCCCCCCTCCCCAGGGCCTGACCGCCGCTGTAAGCCGCTCACACATCGATGCTGAAACCGACAGGTTTCTCGAGAAATTCAAAATAGCTGAACGGCGACCGGCCGGTTCATCTCTAAAGTTCTGCCTCATTGCCGCAGCACAAATTGATTTATACCCGCGCACCGGCCCGACAATGGAATGGGATACCGCCGCTGGACAAGCCATCCTCCAGGGCGCCGGTGGCTCTGTCACTATAGATGATGGCACTATGCTGCATTATGGAAAAGGTGAAACCGGATATAAAAACCCGCCATTCACTGCCTGGGGAAATGTCCCAAAATGATGTAACCGGTTTTATGCAGCTAAAACTCAAGCTGCATTTACATCTTCGAGGAAAGTATCAATAGCGTGACGTAATTCTTGTGTTTGCGTAGCCACCCGGGTGCTTATTTCAAGGACTTCATCTGCAGACTGATTGGTATCCCTGGAAGCTGTCAGCATTTCTGACACGCCGTCGGAAATCTCCCGGGTCCTCTCTGCTGCATTTTGAATATTGTTGGAAATTTCTGAAGTAGCCTGCCCCTGTTCATCCATGGCGATAGATATATCTGAGGTGTGGCTATAGACGGTCTGGGCGTATTCACTTATCTTGGAAATCGCTTCCACAGACTCTTCGGTGGAATTTTGAATAGAAGTAATCTGGGCTGCTATTTCTTCTGTGGCCGTGGCAGTCTGGCTGGCCAACGACTTCACCTCCGAGGCCACCACCGAAAACCCCTTGCCGGCATCTCCAGCACGAGCGGCTTCAATAGTAGCATTCAGAGCTAAAAGGTTGGTCTGTTCCGCAATCTCCTGAATAAGTTGAATCACATTGCCAATTGTGTTGGCAGCAACCTTCAGCTTTTCAATTTTTTCGTTGGAGTTTTTAGCGGCATCAGTTGTCAGGCGCGCTGTTTCTTTGCTTTTATAAGCACGTGTCTTCATATTGCTCATGGCGGCTGTCAATTCTTCTGTAGCCGCTGCTGCAGTATTCACATTTTCTGCCGCCTCAACCGAAGTATCCTTGGCCGTACCAGACCGGGTGGTAACATTTTCCGCCAGGCCGGCAAGTATCACTGCTGTGGTTTTCAGGTGGTCTGCACCACTTTCAACCGAACCCAACAGATGTTCAGAGCTGTTTCGAAATTGGGTTATTAGTGTCTCGACCAGGTTTTGACGCTGGTCGCGACGCGTCTGGTCTTCACTTTGCTTTGTTTCCAGTTGAATACGGGTAAGGGCACTGTCCCGGAACACAACCACAGCCTTGGACATTTCACCAATTTCATCTTTCGCATCCTGTCCGGGAATAGCAAAATTCAAGTCCCCTCTGGCAAGTGCCTGCATGGCGTTGGTCATACGACGGATGGAGCCTGCCGTTGTATTTCCCACCAAAACCCCGGAAATGCTGACCAATAGAAATACCAATCCAAAGGCTGCAGCCATCATAATTTTCGCCTGCATGCGCTGGTCATCGAGTTGAATGTTGATGGCCTGGGTCTGGGTGGTAAAGGCCAAAATCCCCAGATCAATCTGCTCAGAGAGAGCCCGGAATTCGATATCGGATTTTTTAGCCAATTCGGCACTTTTCAGATAAAGGTCGGTCCACCGCTGTAATGTCTTTTCGTAGATTTTAACCTGTTCCGAAAATTCCTTGACAAAACCCTCGTCAAGATCACTGTTTTTGATGGCTGCTGCTATTTTTTTCAACCAGTTTTCAATCAGTTAAAAATAGCTGACCTCATTGAGGGCAAACAGCTTGGTTTCATAGTTGCGTACGGTTTGCAGCATAATCTGAATTTTCAGCAGCGCCGAGGTCTCGTCAAACTCCAGCTCTTCGCCAAGACGCTTTTCCATTTTGGCAGCGTCATTGCTGAGCACGGAGTTCAGACTGATTGCTTCATTCATGCCTGTTGTGGTGGTGGCGACCACAGCGCCTTGATCACTGAAGCCAAGCCTTGCCTGGTTTTTGGTCAATTCCTCCAGGTTGCCAGCATAGCTGTCAAATAGCTGTAATAACTTCCCGGAGATATTAGCATCGAAGAACCGGATGGCCGCCATGCTTGCAACAGAGGTTGTTTTAAGCTTCCGGGTAAGGACGTTGGCGGCCTTTTGAGACTTAACCCCGAGAAATTGTTTTTCTGCCGCACGTAAATTTAGAATTGATATACGCAACTCCGTTGCCTTGGCATTTTCCTGGCCAACTCATTCAATTCGCCAAATGCGCGCTCCACGCGCAGATCACTCACCCAATAGATACTGGCAATCGCGACAAATCCGGTAATGGTCAGCGCTACCAAAGCCATCATCCGGTATTTTATGGAAACTGAACGAACAATTCGAATTACTGTATTCTGAAAATTTTCACCTGACTATACCATTTTTATCAGCCCGCCTTTTCACTACCAATAACTATGCCCAACTCTCCTATAATGGTCGTTGGTTTAAATTCGAATAATTTAATTAAAGCCGGATTTGAGCGCTTTTCCTGAACCGAAGTCTGTCTAAAGCGGGATGAAACCTAGTTTGGGCGGGCGATTTGACGCCTGAGAGCGGGCCAGTTCTCAATCGCCTTGCGGATGGATTCCTGTTGTTTTTCCAGCCAGTTCTTTTTGCCCTTGAGGGAAAAAAACAAATAAAGTCTGTTGTCTGCTATCACCCATATTCGTGGGTTGCCGCGCGGTGCTTTTCCTTGTGACACCGCATAAGCGCCATAGCCTGAAAATTGCGGCGCATAAACACCGGCATATTTACGAAACTCTTCAAAATTGCCCTTATTGGAAAACCTCCAGGTGGTTTTTGCTATTTGCACTTCATATTCATCTTTTCCCAACACCGGGCCGTCGGTAGACCAATAGCTGACCACATCATAACCACCTATGGCAAATCCCGTTGTTGGATCCGCCCAGTATTTTTCTTCCACATTAAAAGCTTGCGAATAACTTGAAGAACCTGCCGTAAAAACCGCCCCGGCACAAATTCCAGCGAAAACCAACCCTCTCTTCAGGTCAGGAAACAGAGTTTTTGTGAGAAAAAATCTTGGCATTATCCGTTTTTCATCAAGCAAAGTAACGAAACATTAAGGCTGCCTGCCGATTGTTACCTGATTTGGTAAATATTCAGGAAATGGCAATTAGTTATGCCGTTTTCAAAAAGATATATTTGCCCGCCATTAAATCGGCACAAAACTGTCTATTGCTATGGGATCTAAGAATTGATTGATTTGATCGAATTTTCGCCTCACCCAGCTATGGCTGCCCGTAATAATACGGTGGCAATCGGTGACACTCGCGAAAAGTCGCCATTTAACAGGTTATTCTCTGCTCCTTGGGCATTATGGAATTCAAAATATTGAGGATCTTCTCATGCGGCTAAAATTCTTAAAGAAAATCTCGTTTTACTCAACATTTTTGCTGGCTCTGATGGTCATGACCTCAAACCCGATAGCCGGCTGGGCAGCCAGCCCCAACCACGGCGGCACCAGCGCTGATAGTTTCTCGCAGGAAGAACTGATCTCCACCGGGCACAAGTTTTTCGGCCAGGCCAGCGGTGGTATTGCCTTGGCGATAGAATCGATTTTTTCCAAACTTGGTCGCCCTAATGCCTACATCATTGGTGAAGAGGCCAGCGGCGCAATTGTTGCCGGACTGAGATATGGTGAAGGAACACTGCACATAAAAAATGGCGGTGCCAGCAAAGTCTACTGGCAGGGCCCCTCGGTCGGGTTTGATCTTGGCGGCAATGCTTCGCGCACCATGGCGCTGGTATACAACCTCAGTCAGAAAGACCTCCTGTATCGCTCTTATGCCGGTGTCGAGGGCAGCGCCTATCTCGTCGGCGGTTTTAGTGTTAATTTCCAGGAACGCGACAAAATAATAATTGCACCAATCAGAGCCGGCGTTGGTGCCAGACTTGGCCTTAATTTCGGCTATCTCAAATACACCCGCAAACCAACATGGAACCCGTTTTAACGTCTTTAAGATCAGAACTCACAGGTGAATTTTTTAACTTAAACGTTGGTTTTGTTGAAATTGCCAATCGATTGTCATTAAATTTGACAAAGAACCGGACTGGCGGAAAATATGTTGATAATGCTAGGCTTAGCCATCATTAATGCAACCATGAGCCAAGTTGAAGTTGAGAGATAAACTCCGATGACAATAATAATATTATCTGGAGTTTTGGGATTTTTGCTGGCGAGCCTGATTGCTCTTTTTCTGGCACCGCCCTTATGGCGAAAAGCTGTAAAGGTAACCACCAGAAGACTGCTTCAAAAATCAGCCCGAATGATGTCGGAAGGTCAGGCCGACCGCGACCAGATGCGGGCTGAATTTGCCATAACCACAGCCAGGATGGAAGCAAAAATAGAGCAACTCAAAGAAGCCTCTGACACCCAGCTGATTGAGCTTTCCGCGACAGAAAAAAAAAGAGAACAGCTACTGGAAAAGATAAAAAGCCTGGAGGCAATCGCAGAAGACCGCGAAGAATCAATCGAAAAACTAAATAGAAGAATAAAACATTTAGAAGCTGAAACCGGCCAGAAGGGCCTTTCAACAAAACATGCACGTAATCTGAATGCCCAAACCTCTGCTTTAGAGGCACAGGCTTATGAACTTGATCTGCACAAACAGAAAATCGCCCAGTTAGCGAAAAAGCTGGAGACCCGCAGTAAAACAGCCGCCGATTTGAAACAGGAGGTTGGTATGAGCAGGGAGAGAATCACCAAGCTCGTCAGAAAAATTGACGCAAAAGACCAGCAGATCGCGCAATTGACCCGTAACATTGCAGCCCTGAATTCTCCTGAAACCAGCCCGCCAGATAAGGTTCGTCGAGAACACGGCAATAATGAAATATCCCTGGTTAGGAAGTCTGCAAAACAGTCATGCAAACCCGCAAAGCCTTTGGCACCAATAGTAATAAGCTCCAACGCCGGCAGACCCTCGCCCAATGGTCTTGAGCCAAAAACCAAATCCACACCTAATGCTAAAACCGGAATGGACCAACCGACACATCCCAAACGACGTTCAGAGAAAAAAAACAAACCGGCCAAAACACCGGAATCATTATCGCTGGCACAACGAATTCGAGCCCTTCAGGCAGAAAATCCAAAATCGGTTTAATATGATCGAGAAAAATTATCTCCGGCTTTTGGCCTGAAAGTTCCATCAACCACTTAAGGGTTTCCGAAATTGAAAGAATTGCACTTCCCCACCAAGCAGGAAATTCATCAAAACCCGATAGGCTGGCTCTGCGCTTTCTGGGTGCTTACAAGTGCCATTGCCGCGACCCTGGTTCCGCGGGCAACTGCCATCTTCCTCATCCTTGCGGGAATAACTATCCTCGCCCATTCAATTCGTACCAAAAGCCTCCCCCTGTTTCCACCGCGCTTTTTTGTTACCGCACTCGCTGGTATTCTAATTCTGGCGGCTTTGAGCTTTTTGTGGACTGTCGCCCCAGACGAAACCCTGCGGCGGTTACCACGTACAAGCTCATTGTTTATATTAGGTCTGTTGGTCCTTGCAGCCACCCAGCACACAACTCCGAAAATAGTGGCGTGGGCCATGACGCTGACCACATTGGCTTTAGTCATAGCTTTTGCGTTTATCGCGATAGAAAACTATTCCAATTTCGCCATTTACCGTACTTTCATCGCTCCCTTTAAGCAGCCCGCTATAAAGGCCTTTAAAACCGCCACTTACGTTAATCAGCCGGCATTGCTTTTTGCTCTCTTCTTATGGCCGGTCGCTCTCACCTTGTGGGTGAAGGGATTTCGCATGTCGTCGCTTTTGTTCATTGCCCTTGCACTCATTCTTTTTATTCCCTCCAATTCCCAGAGCGTTGGCCTCGCACTCATTTTCGGCTCTCTTGCTTGTATCCTGACCGCTCTATTTCCGCGCGCGATGAAAATCTGGCTATCCCTCACCATTATCAGCTTGATGATTGCCATACCGGTGATCCCGCAATTTTTGCAATCGGTTTTTAAAGGACATGAAAACTGGATCCCTCTTTCCGGCCTGCACCGGCTGGAAATCTGGGATTTTGTCGTTGGCAAAATCGCCGGAAAACCTCTGATGGGTTACGGGCTGGAAGCCTCACGAATATTAGGCCGGGATGAGATCAGTACGGTTATTCCCGGTGCCACTCTGTTTTCTCTCCATCCTCATAATGGATTTTTACAGATGTGGCTGGAACTGGGGCTTGGCGGTTATGTGATTTTGGGACTTCTGTGCCTGTGGCTCGTACATAGGATTAGTCAGCTGGAAGGAGCCAACAAGGCATTTGCAACGGGGTTTTTGGTCTGCGGCCTGTCGCTTTTTTCAACCGCATACGGCATGTGGCAAAGCTGGTTGATTGCCGCTGAGTTTTCCGCTGCAGGAGCCCTGCTGCTGTCCCTGAAGCTGGCTCAGCATTATAAGCGCTAGAGTCTGTCATGGCAGACTCTGTTGCAGGGTTCTGAAGCCGGCAGGATATTCCTCAGCGACTGATAATAAATTACTTGTCTTTTAACCGGATACGACCGAGAACAGCGCCACTGCGCACATCAATAATAACAACTTCATCACCGCCGGAGCTGTTATTGATAACGATGGT
>JAJRTY010000090.1 GCA_024278055.1 Alphaproteobacteria bacterium
CCAATACGACCAGCTCATTTTCTCCCTCGACATCGTTTATCTGGCAAACAAGCGTGTGTGGCGGGGTTTTTCGCCGATACCCCTGAGAAATTGCTGCCTCATAGGTGGCGCGGGTGGTCAGTGCTATGGTGCCCAGCACCTTGTTGTGTTTTTCCAGTTTGGAGGAGAGGTTTACCGCAGCACCAATCACCGTATATTCAAGATGTTCTTTTTCTCCAACTGCACCAAATATTACCGGGCCGGAGGCAACAGCCGCATTGACGTATTGAGGCTTCAGGGCGGTCAAAAACGAGGTGTTTTTTTCCATATTATTGACGTAATCGACAATTTCATCGACGGTTCGCAAGGCATCGGCGCAACAGGAAGTACAATCGGTTACCGCTCCAAACGAGGCAAGGATGCCATCGCCCATGAATTTGTCCACGGTGCCGCCGTTTTTGTGAATAATCGGCACAATGTGGGCCTGATATTCCGATAATATCCGCACCGCTTCATTTGGCGGCATGTTTGCCGCCATGCGACTGAAGCCACGAATATCGACATTGAGGATAGCGGCGTTGCGGCGCACGCCGTCACCGACCGATATTTCACCATCTGCATCACGGATGCGCGAGGCGACAGAATCATCAAAGAAGCGCGCCAGCGAGCGGGCTGCGGTGCCCTCCGTCACCGACATGACCAGCAGGTTGAAGGCGCGGCGCACAGCAATTGCGAGAATGACGGTTACCATCAATATTGCGACGATTTTGCCGATTTCCGCGCCAATCAACACCGAATTGGAGGTCAAATAGGTGACATAATCCCGCGTGACCATCATGTTGTCGGGATCAATGGTGACGACATAGGCAACAAGCACCAGCCAGCCAAATACCGCCATCAATCCGGCAGCAACGACGAAACGGGCCTGAAATCGCAACGTGCGCAGGGCAATCAGCACAAACAGGTTGAGCATTGCCGGCGCTTTCAGGGAAAATGATGCGGTTTGGCCATATTGAATGTGGAAGGAGCCGATCAGGAAAATCATCAAAGCGGTGTCGATAAAAATTGAGACATAGACAACCGGGGCCGGAATGCGCCGGATACAGGCCCAGACAAAGCCGATCAGGGTGATCACCAGATAAATTGCAACCACAATCGGCACCCAGGATTCGGTGTCGGGATTGGGTTTTGGTGATGAAAAATACAATATCCCCCAGATTGTGAAAATCACCAGCTGAATAAGCTTGACCAGCGCCTCACTCATATCGTCGCTGCGTTCGATTGTTGCCCGCACCTGTTCGGGCAGTGCGTCGCGTTGCACTTCGGTTCGGAAGCTGGCAAATATTTCCCGCAGTGATGTTCTTATTGTGTGAATGATATTTTTCATAATCCGGGGTGCTGGTTGGAGCGGTCTGGTATTTTTAAGATTAATTACAGCGCATAATTCGGCGCTGTTAAGGGGATACTGCCAAGGTTTGCGGATAATAGGGAGTTGCCGACTGCTAATAAAGCAGAACCTCTTCACGGTTATTCACAATAGCGCTTGGCGATTTTATTAAAGTACGATTTTCAAGCCGTCGCGGGTGGCGAAACTGCCGGAAAATTTGCTTTTTGCTTCCCGTTCAATAGCATCTAGTTTGCTGTCGGTTCGGCTTGGGCGGTGGTGAAAAATTCCAAATCGTTCAACATTTGCAGCCTGACAAAGGAGGATCCCCTGTTCCCATGTGGAGTGGCCAAAATCGATATAATTGGGATATTCAGAATCAGCATAAGTGGCGTCATAAATCATCATGTCTGCCCCTTCGATCAGCTGCAGGATATTGTTATCGAGACCATCAGGCCGGTGCTCAGTGTCGGTGACGTAACACAGTGAGCGGCCGTTATAATCAATCCTGTAACCGGTGGCACCGCCAGGATGGTTGAGCGCACAGGTGGATATTTTGATGTCTTCGGTGGGAGATAACGTGTCGCCGGAACGAAAATCACGATAGCTGATGTCGGCGTTGAAAACTTCCGGTCCGACCGGAAAAAACGGATGAGACATGTAGTCCTTGATTGACTTTTGTGTGGCATCCTTGCGTTCAAGGTGTCCGGACCAGATACGCATTTTGCAATCGGGATTATAAAGCGGGGCAAAAAATGGCAGACCGCAAATATGATCATAATGGAAGTGGGTAAAAAACAGTTCGAAGTCCAACTTGTTTTGCTCTTGCAAATCAAGACCGAGCAGCCGAAATCCGGAGCCGGCGTCAAGGATCAGAATTTTTTCTCCGCAACGCACTTCGACACAGGCAGTGTTGCCGCCATATTTTACTGACTGCCGCGTTGGCGAGGACACCGCCCCCCGGGTGCCCCAGAATCGAGCTGAAAATTCATCCTTGCTCATTCAGAAATCCAGATTCCTATTGTTTGGCGGCCGAGATTCAGGCCGAACGTTTTTGAAGTTCAAGCCGCGCTTCCGACAAATCCTTGGTGGTTTTTGTCAACCGCTCGACCAGCGTATCCAGAACAGCCAAAGTCAGGGAAGGGGTATCAAGCACCATCTCCATCATGTGTTCTTTCTTGATTCGCAGCACTTCAAGATGTTCAAGCGCCCGCACCGTTGCGGTTCTGGTAATATCGCTGAATATTGCCATATCGCCGACAAATGCATTGCGTTCTAGCGTTGCTACCGAGGATTCGCCTTCGCCGGTGCTGACGATAACATCCGCGGTTCCCTCAATAATCACATAGGCGGCATCAGCAACGTCACCCTGTTTGAACAGGTCCTGACCGGCATCAAAAGTCACCCTGTCCGATGCAAAAGCCAAAAGTTTCAGCTTGTTAGGCGGGACATTGGAAAACATCGGAATCGACTTCAAAAGATCAACTTCGTCCTTAAGTTTACTCATATCGACCTCCTTTCATTTTTATATATCCGAATTCTTTTCTAAACTATAATTTCCTGAAACGACAGGGC
>JAJRTY010000091.1 GCA_024278055.1 Alphaproteobacteria bacterium
GTCGTTTAATTGATGTTCTCAGCACTCTCATCGTCATCCCAATGCTTGTCACTGGGATCCATTCCACAATATTTTCGACACCACCAATCTTTCAACTGTACTTCCAACCCACCAAATCAACGCCCGCCAAACAAACTGTAGTTGAGTTTTTAACCTAGAGTTCAGCGGTATGGATCCCAGTGACAAGCACTGGGATGACGGTAAGGGCGAAAGCTGAGATCGAATGCATCCCACACAAATCTTGACTAACTTCGTTAAATTTGATCAAATGGTCAAAATAATCTTGGAGATGCGGGCGAGGGAGGTCGCTTATGGCCAGTGATATCAAACTATCGAAAATTGCCAGCGGGCGGTTGAGTGCTGAGGAGTATGAGGCGAATTTCTCCGATATTCATGCGCCTTTGAGTATGCATCAAGCTTACGTGGAGGCTGACAGGTGCTATTTCTGTTATGATGCGCCTTGCGTGACGGCCTGTCCGACCGGCATTGATATTCCCAAATTCATCCGTCAGATCCAAAGCGGCAATCCGGTGGGGTCGGCCAAGACTATTTTTGAACAGAATATACTTGGTGGCATGTGCGCGCGGGTGTGCCCCACCGAGACCTTGTGCGAACAGGTGTGCGTGCGCGAAGAAGCCGAGGCCAAACCGGTCAAGATCGGGCAATTGCAGCGCTATGCGACTGATCATTATATGCGCGACCATGAGCAGCCGTTTGTGCGTGCTGAACCAACCTCGAAAAAGGTGGCCGTCATTGGCGCTGGACCGGCGGGACTCAGTTGCGCTCACCGGTTGGCGTCTTATGGTCATGAGGTGGTGATTTTTGAGGCGGCTGAAAAACCCGGCGGGTTAAGCGAATATGGCATTGCCGCCTACAAGACCGTCAATGATTTTGCCCAGGACGAAGTCGACTTCGTGCTCTCAATCGGTGGAATTTCTATCGAATGCGGCAGGAAGCTGGGTGAGGATATCACTCTTGACCAGTTGCGGGCAGATTTTGATGCGGTGTTTTTGGGGCTTGGCATGGCGGGTGTCAATAATCTCGGGATGCGAGGCGAAGAATTATCCGGTGTTGTCGATGCCGTAGACTATATCTCTGATCTGCGTCAGGCGCGTGATCTGTCAGTGCTGCCGGTGGGCCGTAATGTTGTGGTCATAGGCGGCGGCATGACAGCGGTGGATGCCGCCGTGCAAAGCCGGTTGCTTGGTGCTGAAAATGTCACCATGGTCTATCGTCGTGGCAAGGACGCCATGAGTGCCAGCGACTATGAGCAACAGTTGGCCCAGACCAGAGGCGTTAAAATCATCTTTTGCGCTCAACCGGTGCGGCTCATAGAAGGTGACGCGGGCAAGGTTGGTGCGGTTGAGTTTGAATATACAACGCAAGACAATGGTAAACTTACCGGTACCGGCGAGACCTTCACCTTTGCCGCCGACATGGTGTTCAAAGCCATCGGTCAGCAATTTGTTAGCGATGGGACGGATGGGATTGCACTCAAAGCCGGTCGGATTGATGTGGATGAAAACCGTCGCAGCAATCTTGAAGATGTCTGGGCCGGGGGGGATTGTATCGCCGGTGGTGAGGACTTGACCGTTGCCGCAGTCGAAGACGGCAAGGTCGCCGCAGAAGCTATCAATCAGTATTTAAAGTCAGAAAGGGGTTAGGCACATGGTAGATATTCGCAGCGAATTTATCGGCATTAAATCACCCAACCCGTTCTGGCTGGCCTCAGCGCCGCCAACGGATAAGGCGTATAATGTTGTGCGTGCCTTTAAAGCCGGGTGGGGCGGTGTGGTGTGGAAGACACTTGGTGAAGATGGGCCGCCGCTGGTCAATGTCAATGGACCGCGCTACGGCGTTTTGCATGGGCCGGACAGAAGAGTGTTGGGTTTCAATAATATAGAGCTGATTACCGACAGGCCGCTTGAGATTAATTTACGCGAAATCAAGCAGGTTAAACGCGACTGGCCTGATCGTGCCATGGTGGTGTCATTGATGGTGCCGTGTGAAGAACAGGCATGGATTGATATTCTGGCGCGGGTTGAAGAAACAGAGGCTGACGGGGTTGAGCTTAATTTTGGTTGTCCGCACGGCATGTCCGAGCGCGGCATGGGTTCAGCGGTGGGGCAGGTGCCGGAATATATCGAAATGGTGACGCGATGGTGCAAAATGCACACGCGCATGCCCGTAATCGTCAAGCTCACGCCCAATATCACCGATATTCGTTTTCCAGCCCTTGCTGCGGTTAACGGCGGTGCTGATGCGGTGTCGCTGATTAATACCATCAACTCGATTACCAGCGTTGATCTCGATTTGATGACGCCGGAGCCGACCATAGACGGTAAAGGCTCGCATGGTGGTTTTTGTTGGCCGGCAGTTAAACCTATCGCTTTGAATATGGTGGCTGAAATTGCCCGCAATCCTGAGACAAGTGCCATTCCCATCTCCGGTATCGGTGGCGTTACCACTTGGCGTGATGCAGCTGAATTCATGGCTTTGGGGGCGGGCAATGTTCAGGTTTGCACCGCAGCCATGACCTATGGTTTCAAGATTGTCGAAGAGCTTGCCGATGGTCTCAGGGATTGGATGGAGCAATCCGGCTACGATAGGCTGGATGACTTTATCGGTCGTGCGGTGCCCAACGTATCAGACTGGCAGTATCTTAACCTGAACTACATCACCAAGGCCAAAATCGACCAGGATCTGTGCATCAAGTGCGGTCGCTGTTATATCGCTTGCGAAGATACCTCGCATCAGGCGATTACAGAGACAAAAGACGGCCAGCGTCATTTTGAAGTGATTGATGAAGAATGTGTCGGCTGTAATCTCTGTGTGACGGTATGCCCAGTCGAAAACTGCCTGACCATGGAACAGATGACGACCGGCGTTGATCCGCGCACCGATGAGGCAATCAACCCGGAGTATGCCAACTGGACAACGCATCCCAACAACCCGGCACGGGTTGGGGGTTAGGTCGCCTTCAGGCCATTTTCAAGTATCGAGGTGATTGTGGAATGGGCATCAGCGAAACATTTTTCCTTGTCGTAGGAAGCGCCCAGAACGGCGCTGATCTGAATGTCAAAATCAGCATAATGTTGGGTGATCGCCCAAATCATAAAAATAAGGTGATAGGGGTCAATGGCGGTTATTTTACCCCCATCAATCCAGCCTTGAATGACGGCTGTTTTTTCATCAACCAGGCTCTTCAGATCCCCTTCCAGCACGGATTTGACCATGGGCGCACCGTGCATAATCTCGTTGGCGAAAAGGCGCGAGGCCTGCGGGCTCTGCTGCGACATTTCCAGCTTGGTGAGGGCGTATTTCAATATTTCGCCCACCGGATCGCCCTTGGCGTCAAGTTCAACCAGGGGCTGGAGCCATTGATCAAGCGTCTGCTGCATCAAGGTGAGGTAAATATCCTGCTTGCCGCGAAAATAATACAGAACATTGGGCTTGGAAAGTCCGGCCTGATGGGCAATCTGGTCAAGGGTTGCTCCGCGAAAGCCGAACTGGGAAAAAATGGCCAGTGCCGCATCCAGAATTCGCTGCTGATTAATGGCCTGAATACGCGTTTTTTTCTTGGACGTTTCAGCACGTTTCATCATCATAAACCATGAGAGTTGTGTATTGACCGGGTGGCTGGCGGACTATAGTTTAAAATCTTATCAAATGATCAAATTTTCATTACCAAAGCCAACCCTAACTTTCTTTATTCGTATTTGACAGGAGATTTTGATGAACAGCGCCAGCAATCTTCGCACCAATGGTGAGCGGCTGTGGCAGTCGTTAATGGAAATGGCCAAGATCGGCCCCGGTGTCGCCGGTGGCAACAATCGTCAGACCCTGACGGATGAAGATGCGCAAGGCCGGGCCCTGTTCCAGAAGTGGTGTGAAGCCGAAGGCCTGACCATGGGACTGGACACGATGGGCAACATGTTTGCCCGGCGTGAAGGCACAGACGCGCAAGCCTTGCCGGTGATGGTCGGCAGTCACCTTGATACCCAACCCACCGGTGGTAAATATGACGGTGTGCTTGGTGTGTTGGGGGGGCTGGAAATCATCCGCACCCTCAATGAGCTGAACATCAAGACAAAGCATCCCATTGTCGTGGTTAACTGGACCAATGAAGAAGGCACACGCTTTGCCCCGGCGATGCTGTCGTCCGG
Organism: Alphaproteobacteria bacterium; assembly: GCA_024278055.1. Lineage (GTDB taxonomy): Bacteria > Pseudomonadota > Alphaproteobacteria > Rhizobiales > JAJFHR01 > JAJFHR01. The sequence continues at coordinate 4,167 of JAJRTY010000091.1, forward strand.
TGTTTTTGCCGGTGTTCACACGCAGGACTGGGCCTATGCCCAGGAAGATGCGCAAGGTAAAAAATTCGGCGATGAACTCGAACGTATCGGCTATAAGGGCAGTGAGCCGGTGGGGGAACGCAAGATGCATGCGTTCTTCGAGTTACACATCGAGCAGGGCCCAATTCTGGAAGCCGAAGGCAAAGACATTGGTGTTGTCACCCACGGTCAGGGGCTGTCGTGGGTGCAGTTTACCTTGACCGGCAAGGACAGCCACACCGGGTCAACGCCCATGCCCATGCGCAAAAATGCAGGGCTCGGCATGGCACGTATTCTCGAACTGGTGGATGAAATCGCCTGGTCCCACGCACCCGATGCCGTAGGGGCCGCCGGTCACATAGATGTCTACCCCAATTCGCGCAATGTCATTCCCGGACGTGTAGTGTTCACGGTCGATTTCCGCTCGCCGGACATTGACGTTATTGCAGACATGGAAACCAAATTGGCCAAGGGCGCCAAAACCATCTGCGATCTCATGGGGCTGGGGCTGGAAATGGAAAAAGTCGGTGGCTTTGATCCAGTCGAATTTGATGAAACTTGCGTGTCCGCGGTGCGTAACGCGGCTGAAAGCCTCGGCTATTCCCACCAAAACCTGATTTCAGGTGCTGGTCACGATGCCTGCTGGGTAAACCGCACCGCCCCCACCGCCATGGTTATGTGTCCGTGCGTCGACGGGTTGAGCCACAATGAGGCGGAAGAAATTTCGAAAGAATGGGCAGCTGCGGGGGCTGACGTATTGTTTCACGCCGTGGTGCATACGGCGGAGATTGTGGAGTGAATGTAAAATTTAAATCCTCCCTCTCCCTTGTGGGGAAGCATAGAGGGTGGGGGTAGCGATGGCCCTCACAGCAATCAAACCTGCTGCAGTCCAGCGTGCGCGCACCCTGCGCCGAGACATGACGGGTGGGGAGAGAAAACTGTGGTTGAAACTAAAAGGATTTCGAAAGCTATACGGTCTGCATGTGAGAAGGCAGGTTCCCATTGGCCCCTATGTTGCGGATTTTGCCATACACTCGAAAAAGATTATCATCGAGGTTGATGGAGAACACCATTTTTTACCGGACCGGATAACAAAAGACAGAAAACGCGATGCGTGGTTTGCCGGGCAGGGATACAAGGTCTTACGATTTAACACCGGTGAATTACTTGAAAATTTAGAAGGATGCATTGAGGAGATTCTGAGAAAAGCAGGTGCGTTGTGAGGGGAGAACACCCCCACCCGAACCCTGCAAGCGCAGCGTTCGACCTCCCCACAAGGGGGAGGTGGGTAGCAATCACCTCTTTTTCCCTCCCCCTTGTGGGGAGGGTGGCCCGAAGGGTCGGGTGGGGGTGAAATAGTGACAAGCACTGGGATGACGGAGGTTGGAGATGAAGCTGGATGAATTTGTTAAGCGATCTTTGCTCGATATTACAAAAGGGGTTGTTGGAGCTTCAGAAGAAGCTTGTGTTACGATATCACCAGCAAGTATTGAGGGAAAACCAATTTTTGAACCACAGATGGTTTCGTTTGAACTGGTAGTTGCAGAGAGTTCTGCTGCAGGTGGCGGGATCAGTGTCTTATCGATAGGGAATGCAAAGGCCGGGATGCGATCTGAACAAATAAATAAACTGTCTTTTAGCGTGCCTGTTCATTTTAATACCCGTAATGCACAGAAAAGGGAGTTTGAAAAATGACCACTAAAGTCATCAAAGGCGGTACAATTGTCACGGCTGATCGCACTTATGTTTCGGATGTTTTGATCGAGGGCAGCAGGATTGCTGAAATCGGGCCTAATCTTTCCGGCGGCGAAACCCTGGACGCCACCGGGTGTTTTATCCTGCCCGGCGGTATTGATCCCCACACGCATCTGGAGATGCCGTTTATGGGGACTTATTCATCGGATGATTTTGAGAGTGGGACGCGGGCGGCATTATCCGGCGGTACAACGACCGTTGTTGATTTCTGCCTGCCGTCGCCGCAGCAATCTTTACTTGAAGCGCGGCAGATGTGGGATAACAAGACGTCTAAAGCTTCCTGCGATTATTCTTTTCATATGGCGATTACCTGGTGGAGTCAGCAGGTTTTTGACGAGATGGAAACTGTGGTCAACAGCGGCATAAATACGTTTAAACATTTCATGGCCTACAAGGGTGCTTTGATGGTTGATGATGATGAGATGTATTCATCGTTCCAGCGTTGTGCAGCTTTGGGCGCGATGCCGCTGGTGCATGCCGAAAATGGCGATGTTGTTGCCCAGTTGCAGGAAAAACTGATGGCCGAGGGTAATAACGGGCCTGAGGGGCATGCTTATTCGCGCCCCCCTGCAGTTGAAGGTGAGGCCACCAATCGCGCTATTATGATTGCGGATACCGCCGGTGTGCCGCTTTACGTCGTGCATGTATCCTGTGAGCAGGCGCATGAAGCTATTCGCCGGGCGCGCCAGAACGGTATTCGGGTCTATGGTGAGCCGCTGGTGCAGCATCTGACCCTTGATGAGAGTGAATATTTCAATAAGGACTGGGATCATTCGGCGCGTCGCGTGATGTCGCCGCCATTCCGCAACAAACAGCACCAGGACAGTCTGTGGGCCGGGCTTCAGGCCGGTAGTCTGCAGGTGGTGGCAACGGATCATTGTGCCTTTACCACCGAACAAAAGCGCTCCGGTCTGGGTGATTTTACCAAAATCCCCAATGGTACCGGCGGGCTTGAAGACCGCATGCCGGTGTTGTGGACGCGCGGGGTTAATACCGGGCGATTGACCATGCAGGAGTTTGTCGCCGTTACTTCAACCAATATTGCCAAAATCCTCAATATGTACCCGAAAAAGGGCGCTGTTCTGGTGGGCTCTGATGCGGATATTGTGGTGTGGGATCCCGCGCGCTCAAAGGTGATTACTGCTGATAAACAACAATCAGCCATCGACTATAATGTGTTTGAAGGAATCGAAGTTGTCGGATTGCCGCGCTTTACGTTGACCCGTGGCCATGTGGCCATCAGCGAAGATGAGATCAACACGCAACAGGGTCATGGTGAATTTGTTGCGCGTGAGGCTTATCCTGCCGTTAACAAGTCGTTGTCGAAGTGGAAGGAAATAACTTCGCCGCGCAAGGTTATTCGCGATCCCGCCAATATGCCGGCGGGTGTGTAACCGGTGGACGATGGTTTTGTTATTGATATCAATGACCTGTCTTTAAGTTTTGAGACAGGTGATGGTGATGTCCACGCCCTGTCGAACATTGATCTCAAAGTCAAGCCAGGCGAATTTGTCTCGCTGATTGGCCCGTCGGGTTGTGGCAAAACCACGTTATTGCGGACCATTGCCGACCTGGAGCAGCCAACAGCGGGCAGCATTTCTGTCAATGGTATGAGCCCGCATGAGGCGCGCATGAAACGTGCCTACGGCTATGTGTTTCAGGCCGCAGCGCTTTACCCCTGGCGCACGATTGCGCGCAATGTCTCCCTGCCGCTGGAGATCATGGGGCTGGATGCTGCAACACGTGAAGCTCGTGTGGCGGAAAATCTTGAACTGGTGGATTTGCAGGGCTTTGAGAAAAAGTTTCCATGGCAGTTATCCGGCGGTATGCAGCAGCGCGCATCAATTGCGCGCGCCCTTGCGGTTGAGCCGGACCTGTTGTTAATGGATGAACCTTTTGGTGCGCTTGATGAAATTGTTCGCGATCATCTCAACGAACAATTGCTGAAGCTGTGGGCCAAGACCAACAAGACTATTATCTTCGTTACCCATTCCATTCCCGAGGCGGTCTATCTGTCGAGCCGGATTGTGGTGATGTCGCCACGGCCGGGGCGTATATTTGATATTATCGACAGCACGCTGCCACCGGACAGGACTTTGGATATCCGCGAAACCACAGAATTTCATAACATTGCTCACCGGGTACGAGAAGGCCTGCGCCAGGGGCATTCTTATGAAGATTAGCGCATTGGTCAGGAGTGTTGCTCCGGTGGTGATGGTGGTGGCTGGCATTGTGGCGATCTGGTATGCGAGTGCCGTCATAATGAATGCGCCGTGGCAGAAAGACAAATACCAGAGGGCCAAGGTTGAATGGACCACAGCTGAGCTGATCCGCGATACATTGGCGCAAAGGCGCCCGGTTTTGCCGGCGCCGCATCAGGTTCTCGAGGAGATTTACAAGACCACCGTATTGAAGAAAATCACTTCAAAACGCTCGCTGATTTATCATGCCTGGGTCACGCTTTCTTCGACCATGCTGGGGTTCATTATCGGCACCGTCCTGGGTATTGTGCTGGCCATAGGCATTGTCCACAATAAGGCGCTCGATAAAAGCCTGATGCCGTGGGTGATTTCATCGCAAACCATTCCCATTCTGGCGATTGCACCGATGATTATCGTGGTGCTCAATGCGGTAGGCATTCAGGGGCTGTTGCCCAAGGCGTTTATTTCGACATATTTGAGCTTCTTTCCGGTAACAGTGGGTATGGTCAAAGGCCTGCGTGCGCCTGAACTCAGCCATCTTGATCTCATGCGCACCTATTCAGCATCACAATGGCAGGTGTTGTGGAAATTGCGCTGGCCATCCTCGGTGCCATATTTGTTCACATCGATGAAAATCGCCATAGCCGCAGCTCTGGTAGGGGCAATCGTTGGTGAGTTGCCCACTGGTGCGGTTGAGGGTCTGGGCGCGCGTCTGCTGGCGGGATCGTATTATGGCCAGACTATCCAGATCTGGTCGGCGTTGTTTATGGCCGCCTTCATGGCCGGGTCACTGGTGGCGTTAGTGGGAATTACCAACACATATGTGCTCAAACGCATGGGCATGGCCCCATGAGCAAATTCCAGAAAATATTGTCCAATTTGGGGCTTGCCGGTATTTTTTTGGCGGTTCTTTTTCCCGGTGACGATAGGTTTTTGCAACGCTGGTCGGTGGACTGGATCGTGCTGGTTTCAGGGGCGATTTTGATGATGACAGGCTTTGCCATTGTGAAATCCCCGGCAGGCAAATTCCTGACACTCTGGTGTCCCGGAATTGTTTCGTTTTATGCTGTATGGATTATTTTGGCTGAACTGGAAACATCGACCGAATTCAGATCCGGCTTCTGGTTATTGTTACTGGGGGCGTGGTTGCTGGCCTGGCTGTTTATCGAACGGCTTTCAGCTATTGTTGATACGCCAGGCGTTGTCAGTCTTATTCGCAACATTGCCATACCGGTTATTTTTGGTCTGTGGCTGTTGTTGGGCTGGGAGGTGGTGGTGCGCGGGTTTGGCGTTCCCCAGGTGTTGCTACCGCCGCCAAGCATGATCGCTGAGCGTTTTGCAGCCTCCACATCCATCCTGTGGGCGGATTTTAAGCAGACGTTTTTGCAGGCGGTTCTTATTGGCTATTTTTGGGTTGTGGCAGTGGATTTCTGGTTGCCATAGTGATCGACCGCTCACCTTTTTTGCGTCGCGGGCTGTTGCCCGTTGGCAATCTCATGTCAGCCCTGCCGATTATCGGAGTGGCTCCGATTATGGTGATGTGGTTCGGTTTTGACTGGCAGTCGAAAGCTGCCGTTGTCGTGGTCATGACGTTTTTTCCCATGCTGGTGAATACACTTGCCGGATTGTCCGCTGCCAGTCACATACAGCTTGATTTGATGAAAACCTATGGTGCCAGCTATAGACAAACCCTGTTCAAGCTTCGCCTGCCCGAGGCCATGCCGTTTATCTTTAATGCCTTGAAAATTAATTCAACTCTGGCCCTGATTGGTGCTATTGTGGCGGAGTTTTTTGGCACGCCGATTGTGGGAATGGGTTTTCGCATATCCACCGAGGTCGGCAGAATGAATGTGGATATGGTGTGGGCGGAAATTGCCGTTGCAGCCGTTGCCGGTTCTGCGTTTTATGGCGTTATCGCGCTGATTGAGAGGAAGCTTACTTTCTGGCATCCGTCCATGCGGGCGTAGGCTGGAGTTGGGTTAACAAAGGGAGTCTATAGTATGAAGAAAATTTTTGCAGCCGCCGCAGCCTTGGCAATCGGCCTGAGTACATCGCTGGCACTGGCTCAGGAAAAAGTAACACTGCAACTGAAGTGGGTAACGCAAGCCCAGTTTGCCGGATATTATGTGGCCAAGGATAAGGGGTTTTATAAAGAAGCCGGACTTGATGTCACCATCAAACCCGGTGGCCCTGACGTTGCTCCGCCTCAGGTGATCGCCGGTGGCGGTGCAGATGTGGTTATTGACTGGATGCCGTCTGCGCTGGCCAGTCGCGAAAAAGGTGTGCCGCTGGTCAATATTGCGCAGCCGTTCAAACGTTCGGGCATGATGCTTACCTGTCGCAAAGATTCCGGCATTAAATCTCCGGCAGACTTCAAGGGCAAAACCCTGGGCGTTTGGTTTTTCGGCAATGAATATCCCTTCCTGTCATGGATGTCGAAACTCGGCATTCCGACAAATGGCGGTGCAGATGGTGTTACCGTGCTTAAACAGGGTTTTAATGTGGATCCAATTCTGCAAAAACAGGCCGATTGTGTGTCGACCATGACATATAATGAATACTGGCAGATTATTGATGCCGGACTGACGCCTGATGATCTGGTGGTGTTCAAATATGAAGACCAGGGCGTTTCAACCATGGAAGACGGGCTTTACGTGCTGGAGAAAAACCTTAAAGACGCAGCCTTTGTTGATCGTATGGCGCGTTTCGTCAAAGCCTCAATGAAAGGCTGGGCGTGGGCGCGGGATAATTCTGATGCGGCTGCCGACATCGTGCTGGAAAATGATGCAACCGGAGCGCAGACAATCGAACATCAGCGCCGGATGATGAAGGAAATCAATAAATTAACAGCAGGCTCTAATGGCAAACTTGACACGGCAGATTTCGACCGTACGGTTGCAACGCTGTTGTCGGGTGGTTCTGATCCGGTTATCAGCAAAAAACCGGTTGGTGCCTGGACCCATGCGATTATTGACAAAGCCATGTAATCTCTGGCCCATCGACACAAAATATGAGGCGGGCCTGTTGGTCCGCCTTTTTTGTCTGCTTTGATGGGGTGTTCACAAAAACGTGATCTCGACAGGGAACCTTTTCGCGTTCTGTGCGTTTAATAATTTAAGAAATAAAAATCAGGAAAGTCTGCATGGTCCGACTCTGGCAGAAACAAAGGTCATCACGCGATGAGTTTGATCAGCTCGTACGTCCGCACGTGGACATGTTGTATCGAACGGCTTTGAGAATGACAGCAGACAGTCATTTGGCCGAAGACCTGGTGCAGGAGACTTGTTTGCGGGCGTTTCGCTCGTTTGAGACATTTAAGAAGGGAACGAATTTCAAGGCGTGGGTATTTAGAATTTTGAGTAATGCAACCATCGATAATGCGCGACGTAATGCAAATGTCACGTTTATTGAATGGGATGATGGCGAAACCGGTAATGACGGGCCCGGTGCATATAGTGCCATTGGGCGAAGCCCGGAAGTTCATGTTTTGCACCAGTCGTTTATGAATGATGCATTCAAGGCCATGATGCGCCTGTCGCCGGAAATTCGCATGGTGGTGGCATTATCGATACTGGAGGAATTTTCCTACGACGAGATAGCGCAAAGTGTCGGGTGTCCGGTGGGAACAGTTAAATCGAGATTGTCACGCGGGCGTAAACAATTGCAGGAAGATCTGGGTGACTATCTGCCCGTCAAAAACAATCCACCGTATCGAATTTGAGGCCGGTGGCTGATAGCAACAAAGTCAAAGATTGAGGAGAGTTTTCGCGTGAAAGACAGGCATGATAACAGCAAAACCGAACTGCGCTGCCAAAGCGTGCAGGAGAGTGTGCTGGCGCGCCTGGATAACGAGCCTGACGAAGCGGTGTGGAGTCAGATTGAAAAACATCTGTTGTCGTGCCAGGAATGTGCCGGGTTCGCTGAAAATTCGATCATGATGAATGCGCGTCTGCGTGAGGAGCTGAGGGATGACAGAGATACGTCAGCTCTATGGTCGCGAATAGCCAGAGACATTGATGCCGAAGCACAGCCGAGTATAGCTGAGCAGACTTCGGTTTCACGTGGCAAAGCCGTTGGTGGATTTTTTGCCGCTGGAGCTATTGCCGCTGTGATGCTCGCCGCGATTTTTGCATTCCCGTTTACACAAAACGACCAAATTAAAATCACGCCGTTGGCGGTGAAGGAATCAATGAATGATTTTCTCACTTTCAAGGCCAGCGGGCGCAATCTTGATGTTGATAGCAATGAGCCGATGGAGATAAGACGCTGGTTTGTAAAGCGTCTCGATTTTGAAGTGCCGTTGAGTTCAGCAATGCCGGCTGGATTTAAACTTGCAGGCGCACGACTTTGCGCTTTTCTAAATCGCCGCTCGGCGGCCTTTATGTATCATATGGAGGATAATCTTGCTTCTGTCTACGTCATGCCGGAAACCGGTCTTGACGCCATCTTGAAGCTGGTTCCCAGGAACAATGAACTGGTTGTGTTTTTGAGCCGCGGGTTGACCAATGTTGTCTGGCGTAATGATGGCCTGTTGTATGTGGTGGTCGCGGATTTTCCTGAAAAAGAGGCAATTCGTTTTGCCAGGTCTATTGGCAACCCTGTTGGTGCTTTTTCCATGAAAATAACATCAGTGCAGGAAAACCAGACCCTTCTGGCGGCGAACAGTACAGCCAGGGTGCCGAAGGGATAAAAGTTCACCGGCGAAATGGAGAGTTAATCTCCGCTTCGCCGGTAGTGAGTGGGCCTCATGTCTGATCGGAGTCGGACCGTGAGGACGTGAGGTCCCTCATATTAACTTTAACACAGATCAATCATCAAAATAATGGCATTACAAAGACAGCGGTCCCTACTGTTGGTAACAGTGGTCGGTGCATCGGATTAGTTCTGCTCGAACAATATACGCAAAACCTCCGATCTGCTGCGGGTCATGCGTTCGAGGCAACTGGTGATGAGGAGACCTTCCATAGTGCCGCCCCTGGCGGCAAATCCTTCCAGTCGACATTGTGCGTCGCGGAATTTTATCCAGATACGCTGGGCTTTGAGCAATGATTTTTCCGCCCCCTTTAATTCGATCGGGAGATCCTGGTCCAAAGTGCGCATGAATTTTTTTGCCACCTTATAATCGGCATTTAAATCCTGATCTGCCGCCTTATAGGCAGCATGTGCGCACATCTTCATTTCCACTGTTGTTTGCGGGTCAGAACACTTTGCTGTTTGTGCCTGTGACAACCCTGCCGGCGAGAACAGCACCAAACTTACGGCAAAAAGAAAACAGCGCATAAAATCCCCCTGATTTGCCAGTCTAAAAGTCAAACCTATGGTTAAAACCGGTTTCTGTCACCTTTCTTGTAACCAGGATTGGATCTATGAGGTCAATCGTGAATCAATTGATCCAATATAACAATTGATATAGTTCAATATTGCAATACTATCTCATTTATGTGGTCTCCAAACGTCAGCCGGTTTACGGCCAAAAAACAATTGGCACTTGTTGATGCCTTGCGCGAAGACATTCGCTCAGGCCAACTGGCGCCAGGTACAAAACTACCTACCCAGCGTGATCTTGCGCGCTCTACCGGTGTAGCTGTGGGCACAATTGCACGTGCCTACCGCGATGCCAGCACCGAAGGCCTTATACGTTCAACAGTGGGACGGGGATCCTTTGTCGCGCGCCAGTCTGATACGTTTCTGACGGCAACAAATGCAGCTGCCAAGGGCCGGATTATGGAGTTTCGGGTGGATTATCCGCTGCAATCCCTCAATCCGCCACTGGGGCCGGTACTTGCTGAAATTGGCGCTGAAGAAACCCGGCATTTGCTCAACTATACCAGTCACAAGGGTGACATTGCCTATCGCCGCGCCGGGGCGGCGTGGCTCGAGCTATGCGGCGTAAAACGCAATCCTGATGATTTGGTTATTACCGCCGGTGCCCAGCATGCGATTACTGTTTCGTTGTCTTCCATTGCCCAATCGGGGCAGGTGGTGTTGGCGGAGGAGCTGTCTTATCCCGGCCTCAAGGAAGCCGCTGACATGCTGGGTATATCTTTGGTAGGCGTGCCAATGGATGACGATGGCATTATTCCCGAAGCGCTTGAAACCCTCATGTATGAACATCGCAATGCGGTTGCATTATATACCTGCCCGACAATTCAAAACCCGACCACTGTGTTGACACCGCAACATCGCCGTGAGCAGATTGCCGCCCTGATTGAGCGCCATGGTTTAATGATCATTGAGGATGATATTCAACGCCTGTGTCTGGATGAGGCACCTGAGCCTTACGCCCAATTGGTGCCCGAACGCACGTTTTACATTTGCAGTCTTTCGAAAATGGTCTGTGGTGGATTGCGTATCGCCTATCTGGCCCCGCCACAGGCGCGCATCCGCATTGTTCTGCGCCGCATTTTGGCCACCAACTGGATAACCGCACCGCTGATGGCGGAAATTGCCAGACGCTGGATTGAGGATGGAACTGCCGAAGCAACCATGAAGGCGCGGCGCGAAGAAGCCCGCCTGCGTCAGGCAATTGCAATTGAGATATTGGGTGGACACGTTGTAAAATATCAGGCGACAAACCTTTATGGCTGGATTGAATTGCCGCCGGGCTGGACGTCGGTTGAATTTGTGGCAGCGGCAATGGAGGCAGGTGTGGCATTGCTGGGTGAGGCAACTTTTAAAGTCGCCGCCAAAGGGGGCAAACCCGGTGTGCGCTATTGCCTGGGGTCGGCCGAAACTCACCAGCAAATTCATGAGGCTTTGAATATAATAGTGACAATTCTTAACCAGGGCCCGGGGTATTGCGACGCTGTTGTTTAAACCGGAATTCAACCTGAACCCAAGGATACATCGATGTCTGAACCGCAAACAAGACGCAATATTTCAGCTACCACAATTTTACTGACCGCAGACCGGGGCATGTCGGATGAGTTCAGCATGTCGCCACCACTGCATCAGTCTTCCATCGGTATAGCAAAAGATGCTGATGATTTTTATGATCTGGCAGCATCACCGATGAATGACAGGTTCTATGCGCGTTATGGTAATGAGACCTCGTCGCGGCTGGCTAAAATTATTGCTGATCTCGAAGGAGGCGAAGCCGGTATGATGTTTTCATCCGGCGTTGGTGCTATCTCTACCGCCTTGATGGCCTTGTCACGCAGTGGTGATCATATTGTTGCTCAAAACAGCCACTATATGGGCACAACGGAACTGGTCACCAATGTGCTGGCCAAGTTCGGTGTTGAATTTACTACTGTTGACCAGACCTCGGTTGCAGCGTTTGAGGCTGCAATCAGGCCCAACTCCGTTATGATTTTGCTGGAAACGCCGGTAAACCCGACCATGCACATTACCGACCTTGCCGCTGTGTGCGGTCTTGCCAAAACCCACGGTATTACAACCTTTTGCGACAATACGTTCGCAACACCGATAAACCAGAGGCCGATGGATTTCGGCGTTGATATCGTCATGCACAGTGCCACCAAATATATCGGCGGGCACCACGACCTGCTGGCCGGAAACCTGACGTCTTCTCAAGCGATGATCGAAAAAATCTGGGATATGAGCCTCAACATGGGACCAATCTGTGCGCCGTTTAATGCGTGGCTGGCTTTGCGCGGCATCCGTACGATGGAACTGCGGGTCGAGCGGCAAAACTCCAATGCCATGGGCGTGGCTAAATTTCTCGAAGATCACCCAGCCATCGCCAAGGTCTACTTCCCCGGCCTCAAGTCACACCCGCAACATGATCTGGCGGCCAGACAGATGTCCGGTTTTGGCGGGCTTTTAACTTTCGATCTCAAAGGCGGCTATGATGCCGGGACAGCCTTTATCGAAAACCTGGAGTTTGTTCAAAATGCCGGAAGTCTCGGTGGGGTGTTTTCCGTCGTGATCCAGCCTGCGGTTATGTTTGGCGGCAGGCTTTCGCCCGAGCAGCTTAAAGAACAGGGAATTGCGCCGGGCCTGATACGCCTGGCCTGCGGCATTGAAAATACTGCCGATTTGATTGCTGACATAGATCAGGCTCTGGGATAAATCAGCTGTCATTTAACCCATCCAGAACAGCCGCCGTAATGGCACCAAAATGCCACAGTGTGGTACAAATCCGGGGAGAGCAATACCGGCAGACGTTTTGCCAATTTAGCATTTGAAATTTCCCCTGCATGCGCCTAAACCTGGGGTGGTCAGGAGTAAATTATGCAAAAAA
>JAJRTY010000092.1 GCA_024278055.1 Alphaproteobacteria bacterium
GAAATTGACGGCATATCAAACCATGCCGGAACCACACCGATGAGCTTGCGCTGCGATGCCGCATTTGTTGCCGCTCAAATTGCTGTAGAAGCGCGGGCCATAGCGCAGGATATGGGCGCAGATCAGGTCGCTACTGTCGGCGTTTTCGAAGTCCGGCCCAATCTGGTCAATGTCGTTGCAAACCGTGCATTGATGACCGTTGATCTTCGCAACACGGATGAAGCACTGCTCCAAAAGGCTGAAGCCCGTTTGTTTGCTTTTGCCCAAAAAACAGCAGAGAGGGAAGGTGCAACCATCGAGCGCCGGACTCTGGCCAGGTTTGAGCCGGTGGTTTTTGCTCCTGAAATGGTTGATTTAATAGATCGTGTGGCCAGAGAGCTAGGCCATAAAACCCGGCGTTTACCGTCCGGTGCCGGTCACGATGCGCAGATGTTTGCGCCCAATTGTCCCACGTCAATGATATTCGTTCCCAGCCGGGATGGCATCAGCCACAACATTGAAGAATTTACCGAGCCCGAAGATATTGGCGCCGGGGTCAGTGTGCTGCTCCAGGCTGTGATCGCAAAAGCAGAGGAATGAGGATTTAGCATGGCAAACAACCTCATGGTGGCAGCAGCGCAACTTGGCCCCATAGCCCGGGAGGAGCCCCGTAGCTCGGCAGTCGCCAGAATGATCACCTTGATGACCACAGCAAAAAATCAGGGAGCCCAGTTGGTGGTGTTTCCTGAACTGGCGCTGACAACTTTTTTCCCGCGCTGGTTTATGCAGGATCAGGCACAGATTGACAGTTTTTTTGAAACCGAAATGCCCGGCCCCGACACCCGGCCCCTGTTTGAGGCGGCAATAGACCTTGGTGTCGGTTTCTATCTTGGCTATGCCGAACTGGCTGAGGAAAAGGGACAGGTCAGACACTTCAACACCTCTATACTGGTCGATAAAACTGGCAATATTGTCGGCAAATATCGCAAAGTTCACCTGCCCGGCCACCGCGAACATGAGGCCTGGCGACAATTTCAACATCTGGAAAAGCGCTATTTCGATACCGGCGATCTTGGGTTTCCGACTTTTAAAGCCTTTGGCGGTATTCTTGGAATGTGTATCTGTAATGATCGCCGCTGGCCCGAAACCTTCCGGGTAATGGGCCTGCAGGGAGCCGAACTAGTGATGCTGGGCTATAATACGCCGGTTCATTATCCGCCTGCGCCCGAACACGATCACCTGCAGGATTTTCATAATCATCTTGTCATGCAGGCCAGCGCTTATCAAAATGGCACCTGGGTTGTGGGCGTTGCCAAGGCTGGGTGTGAAGAAGGATGCGACTTGATAGGTGGCAGCTGTATCATTGCGCCCACAGGAGAAATTGTTGCCCAGTGTAAAACCCTTGGCGATGAGGTTATTATCCATCAATGTGATCTGGAGCGCTGCCGGGAAATCCAGTCAAACATTTTCGATTTTGCCCAGCATCGCCAACCGGAAAGCTATCAGTTAATCACCGCGACAAAGGGCGTTCGCAAAACCGTTTAAAATTTATCATCAATAAAGGCGTCGCAGGTGAAAACCGGCAACGAAAAGATTATGTCGGCAGGGTTTGAAAACAAAATTGTCAATCAGGAAATCTATGGTCGGGCGGTAGAAAGATTCCGTCAGGCAGGCATTAAACTGCCGAAAATATCCCAGTTGGCCGATCCCATAGCCGGCCGTAAGGAATTTGAGGAAAAACTTGGCTCGGTTGATCCCGACACGCCCGATGCCAGCAATCTTTTTCGGGTGCATTGGCACAATGACGCCGATGGCAGGGGGCTGGTTGACGTTCCCGGTCATCTCGTTCTGCCGCCGGAGCTGACGGGTGTCGAGGCAAAAATAGTCGTCGCCCTGGGCAATCGCTTTCCCATGATCCATGCCCATAAGGTCCTGGCGGCATATGGGTGCCTGGTGCCAAGACTGGTCAGCGGCCAGTTTGATCCAACTCACCACCGGGCCGTATGGCCGTCGACCGGCAACTACTGTCGTGGCGGTGTCGCCATTTCGCGGATTCTTGGCTGCCGCAGTGTCGCAGTCCTGCCCGAAGGCATGAGCGCCGAGCGCTTTTCGTGGCTCGAAAACTGGGTTGCCAACCCGGATGATATTGTGCGCACCTACGGCACCGAGAGTAATGTCAAGGAAATCTATGACGCCTGCCATCAACTGGCGCAAAATCCTGAGAACATTATTTTCAACCAGTTTAGCGAATATGGAAATTACATTACCCATCGCGCTGTCACCGGCCCGGCTCTTGAGCGCATTTTCAATGCTGTTAATGTTGATGGATATCTTAAAGCCCGTGTCTATGTTGCCGCTTCCGGTTCCGGCGGCACGCTGGCTGCCGGCGATTATCTCAAACAACAACTTGGCACCAACATCTGTGCGGTTGAAGCACTGGAGTGCCCGACCATGCTCTATAATGGCTACGGTGAACACAACATTCAGGGCATTGGCGACAAACACATACCGCTCATTCACAATGTGATGAACACTGATTATTTAGTCGCTGTGAGTGACAAGGGGCCAAACGCTCTGAACCTGGTTTTCAATACATCTGCCGGGCGTAAATTCCTCGCCGAACGCACAGGTCTGGGACAGGAGATGATTGCATCGCTTGCCGATCTCGGCCTGTCATCCATTGCCAACGTACTGGGTGCCATCAAGATGGCGAAATATATGGGTCTGGGAGCCGACGATGTGGTGCTGACGGTGGCGACAGATGGTGCCGAAATGTATGGTACTGAAATCGACAAAATCAGAGAAAATTCCTTTGCTGGCGCATTTGATGAACTGGCCGCGGCTGAAGCCTTTGGACATTACCTCATGGGTGCAACCACCGATAATATGAACGAGCAAAGCCTGCGGGATCGTGAACGGGTTTTCAATTTGGGTTACTACACCTGGGTTGAACAACAAGGCGTTGATCTGGCTGACTTTGATGCCCGCCGCGATCCCGATTTCTGGAATAACCTTATGAACATGGTGCCGATTTGGGACCAGATGATCGACCAGTTTAATCAGGCCGCAAGTTAGAGCACCTCTCGACCCTATTAAACCCGCTCTATCGCCTTTAAAACTTTTGGCGGCGTAAGCGGAAGGTCGCTCATGGTTGCACCGATTGCATTTTCAACCGCATTGGCAACCGCAGCCGGGGCTGAAATCAGCGGCGGTTCACCAACCCCCCTGACCCCGTAAGGATGATTGGGATTGGGAACTTCAATCATCACGCAATCAATCATTGGAACGTCAGAGGCCACCGGCATGCGGTAATCGAGAAAACCGGCATTTTGCAGCTGACCCTTTCCATTATAAATATATTCTTCATTCAAAGCCCAGCCGATACCCTGAACAGCAGCGCCCTGCATTTGGCCTTCAACATAATCAGGCGAGATAGCCCGGCCCACATCCTGAAAGGCAGTGTAGCGAACAGGAGAAACAAATCCCGTTTGCGGATCAATTTCCACATCGACCAATTGGACGGAAAAAGCAGCGCCCTGACCGCTGGCATTGATTTCACAATGCCCGGCTATTGGACCGACCATCCCTGGAGCCATTTTGGCCAGCTCCTTCAGGTTTAACGGTTTAATGTTATCAACTGCGGGCTTCACCGGCCGGGCCAAACCCTCTTCCCAGCTTACCTCATCAACAGGTATCTGCCATTTTTTGGCCGCTACTGCGCGCAATTTATCAATCATCATACGGGTGGCATTGATGACCGCCATGCCGGTTGCATAGGTGGTTCGGCTGCCTGCTGTCTGGTAGCTGTAGGCTATGCTTGCCGTATCTGCAATGACCGTATTTATGAGATCAATATCAATCCCCAGTTCCTCGGCCGCCATCACCCGCATTGACGAACGCGATCCGCCAATATCGGGGCTTCCGGTGGCCAGTGAAATTGTCCCGTCATCAAGAACACTGATTGATGCACTGCTCAGGCCACCACCATGCATCCAGTAGCCCAGCGCCAGACCACGACCCTGATGGGGTTTGAGCGCTGCCGAATAATGCTCATGAGATTTTACCTTTTGCAAAACCTCAATCAGGCCGATAGGACCATTGTACTTCACACCCAGCAGACTTTCACAGCCTTCGCTCACCGCATTTTTCAGGCGAATATCAATCCCATCCATGCCCAGCCGTGTGGCAAGTTCATTGATGACACTTTCAACCGCAAAGGCAGCCATGGGTGCGCCCGGGGCGCGGTAGGCGGCAACTTTGGGCCGGTTTACACACACGTCATAAGTTATAACCTCAACATTGGCGATGGTATAGGCTGAAAAGAAACTATCGGTGGCACGCATAAGCGGTGCCCCCTTAAAGGCACCTGCCTGTATCCACGAGTTGGCTTGTGCAGCCGTAATCGTACCGTCTTTCCTCACCCCCATTTTAATGCGGGTGCGCGTACCCGATGCAGGTCCTGAGGCACGAAAAACCTCCGATCTTGTCATCACCATTCGAACCGGCCGCCCGGTCAATTGTGACAGGCGGATGGCCACCGGCTCACCATAGATTGTGGTTTTTCCGCCAAAACCACCGCCGATTTCCGACGCGGTAACCCGGAGTTTTGACAACTCCATTTTCAAGACACCGGCAATCAGCCCGCGGGCGATAAAATGCCCCTGTGTTGATGTCCACAGTTCAACATTACCGTCTTCCGAGCTTGTGGCGATGCAGGCCAATGGCTCGATATAGCCCTGATGAACCGGTTGGGAGGAGAACTCGCGTTCGATAATAATATCAGCTTGCCCGAAACCTTTTTCAATATCTCCACGCTGCCCCACATGGATCCGTGCAATGTTGGATGGCGCGTCATGGTCAGGGTCGCTGCCCGCTGTGTATTGATCGTGATGCAACAGGGGAGCATCGGGCCCGCAGGCTTCAAGAGGATCAAGAACATGGGGCAAGACCTCATATTCAACGTCAATCAAACCCACCGCCTGGCGGGCAATTGCAGCACTGGTGGCGGCAACCGCAGCCACTGCATGACCGTCATACAAGACTTTTTCCCGCGCCATAACATTGCGCGATATATCATGCAGGTCATTGATGACGGGCGGGTAAGGCGGCTTCGATAATGGGTGATCTGGAATATCCGCACTGGTTATAACCGCTTTGACACCGGCCAGTGCCGCCGCTTTGCTCACATCAATCGAGAGGATATTGGCATGGGCATGAGGGCTGCGTAAAATCTCCGCGTGAAGCATTCCTGCCATGAGCAGGTCATCGCCGTAGCGCGCCCGGCCGGTTACCTTGTCAACGCCATCCGGGCGCACGGTGTTTTTGCCAACCCAGCGGAAATTGGTTTTGCTTCTGTCGTCAGCCATGCTCAGTTTTTCCTCATTTCAGCGGCAGCATCCAAAACAGCACGCACAATTTTATCGTAGCCGGTACAGCGGCACAGGTTCCCGGCCAGACCAAAGCGCACTTCGCTTTCTGTCGGATCCGGGTTTTTTTCCAGCAACACCTTGGCCATATTGAGAATTCCCGGCGTGCAGATGCCACATTGCAGGGCGGCATGATCAAGAAATTTCTGTTGCAGAGGGTGCAGTTTTTCACCTTTTGCCATGCCTTCAATAGTGTCAATACGCGCACCATTCATTTCCACGCCCAATACCAGGCAGGCATTGACAGCACGACCATTGAAAATAACCGTGCAGGCACCGCAATCCCCGGTGCCGCAGCCGTTTTTGGTTCCGGTCATGCGCAGTTCACTGCGCAGAACATCCAGCACGGTCTGCTCCGTCCTGCAGGTGAATTCAACCTCATCACCATTGATATTTGCTGTTACAAAATGCCTCGTCATCCGTATTTCTCCGCTCTTTCCCGCGCTATTTTTAAGGCGCAACAAATCATCAACCGGCCGCTTTCATCAAAGCCCCGATATCATTTACATTATCCAGTGTTGCAACCATAGCAATCAATTCTGCTGTCTTGTCTGGCCCCAATACAGGTATAACCAGTGCGTCAAATTTGGCAACCAGCCGTTTCCATTGCAAATCCGCGTCCGGCTCAGGCAAGCCGACATCAGCTTCAGAACTTAAAACACGCCAGTCCGTCATCTTGAGGGTAACAATGGCAGCCGTTCGGGTCATGTTCTCGCACAGGTCAAGAACAATTCGGTCTCTGGCCTTGATGTAGCGCTCATCATTGGCATTTGTGGTGCAATATGTGCCAAGAGAGCCGGTATCAACACCATCAAGCGCCATTACAGCCAGATGTTGAATGGAAAATTTAATCTCCAGTCCGCTAGCCGGTTGAGGAATACAGCAAACCGAAGAATGGGTTGAGCGGACCCTCAGCGTTGCAACCTCAACGTCGTTCAGTGAAAATTCATGTTTCTTGCGCAATGCCTGTATCGCATTCAAAGTTGAATGGGTGAGGTAGCACGCGGCGTGGTATTTATAGAGCATCTCTTCCACCGCATAAGCTGTAGCGTCATCGCGGCGAATGGGTCCGGCTTTAAAACCCGGCACCTGGGCCTGGGCAAAACCCTGCGGCCCCTCAATTGAACGATCACTGGCAGTGAAGCCGCGCGCGGCAAGTCTGGCGGCCATCAACCCGTTCATGGCGGCTTTTCCGGCGTGATAAGGTTTGGTCATGGTTCCGAAATTTACCTTGAGGCCGGAAGCCTGCGAAGCAGCAATGCTCAAAGCATGAGTGGTTGCAGCACTATCCAGCCCCATAAGACGGGCACAGGCTGCTGCCGCGCCAAATGTTCCCATGGTGCCGGTTGCGTGAAACCCGGCCTCATAATGGCCGTCATCACACATTTCTCCCAGAGCGCACCCGACCTCTGTACCAAGGATAAAAGCAGTGAGGACATCGCGCCCGCTTGCACCCAAAAACTCGCCAAGAGCCAATGTCGCCGGGGCAATACAAGTGGTTGGGTGACCATGCAGGCGAAAGTGAACATCATCATAATCCAGCGCGTGCGCTGCCGTACCATTAATCAGTGCGGCGTTATGAAGGCTGGCGCTCCTGCCAGATGCAATCAATGTACTCGCCCCATCGCAAGTGTTGCCGGCAAATTCCTCGCGCATGATTTCCATTGCCGGCTCCCCCTGCCCGGCAATGGTACACCCGAGGCAGTCAAGGATTGCGTGCCTGGCAAAATCATAGGCACGCGCCGGAATGGTGTTGGCATCAAGATTTGCCACCCAATCTGCCGCCTGAGCAGTCACCGGGAAACTGATTTTTTTATTATCGGTCATATCACCGCGCCCTCCTTCAGCTGGCCTATCTCATGGCTGGAAAAGCCCAGTTCGACCAGCAACTCATCATTATGTTGCCCCAGCACCGGCGGCGGCCTGCCGGTTTTGACTGCCTTGCCGTCAAGCTTGATGCCGGTACGGGCGATACGCACGTGGCGGTCGACACCGGGCACATTTTCAAAAGTGCCAATCATCTCTCTGTCGGCTATTTGCGGTTGCGCCAAAGCTTCTGGAACACTTAACACAACCCCGGCTGGAACACCCGCCTGGTTCAATTCATCAACCCACACAGCCGCACCTTTGCCGATCATCGCCTGCTCGAGAATTTCCGTCAGCACCTCGCGATTGTCAATACGCGCCCGGCGGGTAGAAAACCGGGGATCGTTTAATATCTCAGGCCTGCCAACTACACGGCACACAGCTTCAAACTGTTCCTGCTTGTTGGCGGCAATATTAATGAGACCATCGCCGGTTTGAAAAGCCCCGGACGGACTGGCGGTGAAATTATCATTGCCGCGCGGCTCAGGCGTTTTATCCGCCATGAGAAAATCTGAGATCGCCCACCCCATGGATGCCATTACCGCCTCCAGCATCGACACATCAATGAAACATCCCTTGTCGTCAGACCGACTGGCAAGGGCCGAAGAAACGGCGAAGGCTGCTGTCATGCCGCCAATGGTATCTGCCATGGGATACCCCACCCGGTATGGCGCATTGTCCGGCCCACCGGTAATGCTCATAACACCGGACATGCCCTGAATAATCTGGTCATAGGCCGGCAGATTGCGCATCGGCCCGTCCTGGCCAAACCCGGAAATCGCACAATAGATCAGCGCCGGATTTTCAACCTTGAGAACCTCGTATCCAACGCCCAGTCGCTCCATGACGCCGGGCCTGAAATTTTCAACCACCACATCAGCCGTGCTCACAAGCCGTTTAAAAACATCCCGGCCTTTCGCTGATTTCATATTTATGGTGAGCGAACGCTTGCCGCTGTTTTGGGCCAGAAACGATATCCCCATGAGCCTGTCGTTAAGGGCTGCATCTGCGCCCAGTTGCCGCGCGAGATCGCCGGTTTCCGGTATTTCAACCTTGATAACGTCGGCTCCCATGTGGGCCAGTTGATGACAGCAAAACGGCCCGGCCAGAACATTGGTCAAATCCAGAACGCGGATACCTTCGAGTGGCTTCATTCAAATTCCTTCCCGATCACAGCATACCCGTCATTTATGGCAATATATCCAACCCGCTGCAACGCTAAACAATGACTGAACCGGCAGCGTTCTATTGACGGATGACAGGTTCGGGCAGTAGCATCAAAAAAAATCAATAAATCGCAAAATTCACACCGGACACGATGTCAGAAACAAAAACAGAAAAACCACTTGCAGGCACGCTTGTTGTTGAAATCGGCACCAGTGTCGCCGGGCCTTATGCTTCCTGGATTTTGGCCGCTCTGGGTGCGGATGTCGTCAAGGTGGAACGCCCCGAAGGCGGTGATGATACCCGCCAATGGGGAGGAATTTTTCCCGATGGCACAGCATCCACCTATCATTATCTCAACAATGAGAAAAACTCGATCACGATTAATTTCAAGGACGAGGGCGAGCGCCAGTGGTTGCGGGATTATTGCCTTACCAAAGCAGATGTGGTCATTCAGAATTTACGCCCCGGCACCATCAATCGTTATGAACTGGACGCTGATGCGCTGACCTCGGAAAATGACAGTTTGATTTATTGCAATCTCTGGCCCTTTGGCAACACCGGCCCGTTGAAAGATCAACCCGGATATGATCCGCTGATGCAGGCGCTTAGCGGCATTATGAGTGTAACCGGGGAAATTGGCCGCCCGCCCGTGCGTGTTGGCCCCTCCATCATTGATATGGGTACAGGCATGTGGTGCGCCATTGGTATTCTGGCTGCCTTGAATAAAAAAATCGAAACCGGAAAAGGCTGTATTGTCGATGCCTCGCTTTATGAGACTTCACTGGGCTGGATGGCAAGCTCAATGGCCAACATGCAGGTCACCGGAAAAACACCGGGACGCCAGGGTACAACAGCGCGTGGCATGGCACCCTATCAGGCTTACGAGTGTGCCGATGGCTACCTGATTGTCGCTGCCCCCAACAACAGTCTGTTTGAAAAATTATCCAAAGTTTTGGGCCACCCTGACTGGATCAGGGACGAGCGCTTCAATGAAAATATGACGCGTTACAAAAACATCGCCGCCCTCAACCAGCTCATGGAGCCTATTTTGCTGTCCGAATCCTGCGATTACTGGCGCGGCAGGTTTGATGAGGCAGGCGTGCCTTCAGCCCCGGTAAGGGATACCGGGCAGATGATGGCAGACGAACAGACAAAAGCTTTGGGCATTATCCAGAAAATCACCGATGACACTCCGCTGCAAATGGGCCTGCCTTTAAGTTTTGACAAAATCAGGCCCCAGTTGAGCCGCGCTGCCCCGGCATTGGGCGAGCATAACGCCAAGATAAAGGACAAAAGCTGATGCGCGACGATTTTGAAACGATAAAAGTGGAACGCATCGACGAACACATCTTGCTGATTACGCTCAACCGCCCGGATTTTGCCAATGCCAAAAACACCGCCATGGGCCTGGAACTCAAAGAAGTTTTCGAAGGCCTGTATGTGGATGGGGAAGAGTATCGTTGCGTGGTGATGACAGGAACCGGCAAGGTTTTCTGCGCCGGCGGTGATTTGAAAGAGCGTAAAGGCATGAGCGATCAGCAATGGCAGCGCCAGCACGCTATTTTTGAACAAGGTGTACATGCCCAGCGCCTGTGTCCGATGCCGGTCATAGCCGCTGTCAACGGTCCTGCTTATGCAGGTGGCTGCGAAATGGTGCTGAATTCTGATTTTGCCTATGCCTCAACCACCGCGCGTTTTGCCCTTACCGAAGTCACCCTTGGTATTATGCCCGGTGCCATGGGAACGCAAAACCTGCCCCATGCCGTGGGCGAACGCCGCGCCAAGGAGATCATCCTCACAGGCCGTCCATTTTCAGTCGAAGATGCTGAAAAATGGGGGCTGGTGAACAAAGTCTGCCAACCCGGTGACCTCCTCAATACTGTGCTCGATACGGCACGTATAATAGCCGGTAATGCGCCACAATCGGTCATGCGTGCCAAGCGCTCAATCTCTGTCGCCACGCAAATTGACCGTTCCAGCGGTTATCAGTTTGAACTTGAAGCCTACAATCAACTGGTGCCGATGGCCGACCGGCTGGAGGGTATTCTGGCATTCAATGAAAAACGCAAACCCAAATTTACCGGTAAATAAGAGGTGTGTTAACATGGGCGATGACATCAATGTTCTGGTGCATGAAGTTGGACCGCGCGACGGCCTGCAAAGTATAAAAACCATCTTCCCGACACAGGCCAAAATTGACTGGATCAGGTCCGAAGCCGCCGCCGGTGTGCCGCAAATTCAAGTGGGATCATTCGTGCGACCGGACCTGTTGCCGCAGATGGCTGACACCGCAGAAGTCGTCAGACAGTCTCTGGAAATTCCCGGCCTCACCGTAGCCGTTCTTGTTCCCAATCTTAAAGGTGCCCAAAACGCTATCCTGTCAGGCGCCCATCAAATCGGTGTGGTGATGTCCGTATCCCAGGCACACAATAAATCCAACATCAACCGCACCATTGCCGAATCCCTGGAAGATTTCAGCAGGATTGTCGAGTATCGCAATCAGGCAGACCCGGCGCGCAAAACAGTCATATCAGGTGGTCTGGCGACCTCGTTTGGCTGCACAATTTCCGGCCCGGTGCCCATGCGAGATGTCATGTGGCAGGCCGAGCAGCTTTTGAAACTGGGCGCGGACAGGCTCAGTGTCGCCGATACTGTAGGCTTTGCCAACCCGCGCCAGGTTAAAGACCTGTTCGATGAGCTTTATCGCACAATCGGCAAGGATGTGCCGGTTGGTGCGCATTTTCACGACACCCGCGGCCTCGGCCTCGCCAATGCCTTTGCCGCTCTTGAAGCGGGCGTTCGTGAGCTCGATTCCTGTCTTGGCGGTTTAGGCGGGTGTCCTTATGCCCCCGGTGCCAGCGGTAATATCGTCACCGAGGATCTGGTTTTCATGCTGGAAGCAGGTGGCATGAAAACCGGCATTGACCTTGATGCCCTGATGGCAACACGCGAGTTGATGATCAGTCACCTTGACGGCGAGCCCACGCAGGGAGCCTTCGTCACCGCCGGGCCACCGCTTGGTTTCGTTGCAGCATCAAACGCTGCGTGAATTCTCTGAAAACCGAAAACAGTAAAGTTGAGGAAGTATATGTCTGAATGTGAACCGTCCATTTCTGTTGTCGAGGATTACCCGGAAATCCGCGAGCAGGTAAGAGCCTTATGTTCAAACTTCCCCGGTGAATACTGGCAAAGGCTGGACGACCAGCCACCGGAGACAAGTTATCCAACCGAATTTATCGAAGCTCTTACTGCAGCGGGTTATCTGGCGGCATTGATCCCGGAAGAATATGGCGGTTCCGGTTTGCCCATTCGCGGTGGCGGTGTCATCCTTGAAGCCATTAATGCCACCGGTTGCAATGCCAGCCCCGGCCATGCGCAGATGTATACAATGGGCACGATCCTGCGCCATGGATCGAAAGAACAGAAAGAATATTTTCTACCGCAAATTGCCAAAGGCGAGTTGCGCCTGCAGGCTTTCGGCGTCACCGAGCCGACAACAGGTTCCGACACCACACAGCTCAAGACGCGCGCTGACCGGCAGGGCAACGGCTATGTGATCAATGGTCAAAAGGTCTGGACCAGCCGGGCCGCACACTCGGATTTAATGCTGTTGCTGGCCCGCACCACGCCAGCCGACCAATGTGAAAAACGCACCGATGGCATTTCAACCTTCCTGATTGATCTGCGCGAAGCCCAGAAGAATGGCTGTGAGATAAAGCCCATCAAAGCCATGATCAATCACAATACCTGCGAGGTGTTTTTCGATAACGTACCCATTCCCGGCGATGCCCTCATTGGCGAAGAGGGCAAAGGGTTTCGCTATATACTGGATGGCATGAATGCCGAACGTTGCCTGGTTGCAGCTGAATCAATCGGCAACGGCCGTTATTTTATTGAAAAAGCGGTTGAATATGCCAATGAACGTGAGGTCTTTGGACGCCCCATTGGTCAAAATCAGGGGATCCAGTTTCCTATCGCCCAGGGCTACGCCCAACTGGAGGCCGCTGACCTTATGGTACGAAAAGCCAGCGCCATGTTCGATGCCCATATGTCCTGTGGTGCTGAAGCCAATATGTCGCGGCTGTTAGCCTCAGAAGCTGCCTGGGAATGTGCGGAAGCCTGTTTCACAACATATGGCGGCTTTGCCTTTGCGGTTGAATACGACATCGAACGCAAATGGCGCGATGCCCGGCTATCCCGCACAGCCCCCATTTCCACCAACATGATCCTGAATTACCTCGCCCAGCATGTCCTCGGACTACCGCGGTCTTATTGAGTGTTTGCCATAAGCTTTACCGGGGTGGCAGAGCGGTAGCGCACTGCCCCATCACTCTTGATCCAGGGAATACCCCGTACCGCGAACGGTTCTGATTGGATCAGGCATACCGTGTTGTTTCAGAGCTTTGCGCAAACGGCCTATGTGGACATCGACGGTTCGGTAATCCACATCAACATCCATGCCCCAGACGCGATCAAGCAGGAGCTCACGGCTCCACACCCGCCTGGGGCTTTCCATGAAAGTTGTCAGCAAGCGAAATTCGGTCGGACCCAGTTTGACCGGCGTGCCGTTTCGGGTGACTTTGTGCTGTTCACTATCAAGTGCCAGATCACCGACGACGAGATTTTCACCAACGCTTGCCGGGCGCGTGCGGCGCAACAGGGCACGGACGCGCGCGATCAGTTCATCAACCGAATAAGGTTTGACCACATAATCATCGGCACCCGTATCAAGCCCGCGAATACGATCAGCTTCCTCACCGCGTGCGGTTAACATAATGACGGCCACCTTGCGGGTGTGTTTTTGCCTTTTAATCTGGCGGCAGACTTCAATGCCGGAAACACCGGGCAACATCCAGTCGAGCACAATCAAATCGGGCAGGATTTCCTCGATCTGCATCAGTCCGTCTTCACCATTGCCGGCTTGTGTCACCTGAAACCCCTGCGCCTCGAGATTGTACCTGATCAACTCCATCTGGGCTGGTTCATCTTCGATAACCAGTATGTGGGGTGCAGTTTCAGCACTCATTTGTCTTCATCCATTTCGAACGTCATCGTACTGGTTTTATCACTCTTGGGTCTTTTTTCTTCAGGCAGCGCGCCCGACACCATATAGTGAACCTGCTCGGCAATCTGCGCTGTATGATCACCGCAACGCTCGATGTTTTTAGCAATAAACAACAAATGCATGGACGCGCTGATATTGCGTGGATCTTCCATCATATAGGTCAGCAATTCACGAAACAGGGAGTTGTGCATGAGGTCAACTTCTTCATCGCGAAGACGAACATCTTCGGCAATCTCGATATCACGGCCGATAAAAGCGTCAAGAACATCACTGATCATAGCTGTGACCAGATTATTCATTCTCTTCAGAGTATTTGCCACTGAACCAACCGGCGGGCACGCGATCACAACACCGGTACGCTTGGCAATGTTTTTTGCGTAATCGCCAATGCGTTCAAGATTTGCCGCTGCTTTCATGACCGCCACGATAATGCGCAAATCCCCGGCCATGGGCTGGCGAAGGGCTAAAAGCCGCACCGCTTTTTCATTGATGTCCTGTTCAAGCCGGTTTATCGGCTGATCGCTTTTCTTGACCTGCTTGCCGAGTTTTAAATCGCGGTTTACCAGTGCTGTTATGGCATCATTCAACTGGGCCTCAACCAGCCCGCCCATCTCCAAGAGCAAGCCTTTGATTTTTTCAAGATCGCGATCAAAAGCATGAACAATGTGCAGGTTTTCCATAAGTAAATCCTTTAACCAA
The DNA here is from genome assembly GCA_024278055.1 of Alphaproteobacteria bacterium. Taxonomy (GTDB): domain Bacteria; phylum Pseudomonadota; class Alphaproteobacteria; order Rhizobiales; family JAJFHR01; genus JAJFHR01. Next base: position 14,203 of record JAJRTY010000092.1, read on the forward strand.
TGCGGCCGGTAATATAATTTTGGGTGCGCTCATCACTTGGTGCGGTAAAAATAGTCTTTGTTTTACCATGCTCGACCAACTCACCCATATGAAAAAAAGCGGTATATTGAGAAACCCGCGCCGCTTGTTGCATGGAGTGGGTAACGATGATGATGGTGTAGTTTTCACGCAGATCGTCAATCAACTCTTCAATTTTAGCTGTGGCAATCGGATCAAGAGCTGAGGCAGGCTCATCCATCAGGATAATCTTTGGCTCAATGGCAATCGCCCGGGCAATGCACAGGCGTTGTTGCTGTCCCCCTGACAGGCTGGTACCGGGCTGATCGAGCCGATCCTTGACCTCATCCCAAAGTGCCGCACTGCGCAGGGAATTTTCCACCCGGTCCAAAAGGTCGGTTTTGGATGTGGCGATATTGTGGATACGCAAGCCATAGGCAACATTGTCTAAAATCGATTTTGGAAACGGGTTGGGTTTTTGAAAAACCATGCCGATATGAGCGCGCAAGGCGACAACATCCACAGCAGGATCATAAATATCCTGATCACCGACAAGAACCTCGCCTTCCACCCGGCAAATATCAATCAGGTCATTCATCCGGTTGATACATTTCAGAAAGGTGGTCTTGCCGCAGCCCGACGGCCCGATCAGAGAAGTAACTTTATTTTGCGGCACTTGCAGTGAAATATTGTTAAGAGCCTGATTATCATCATAAAACACATTAATATTGCTGGCCTTAACGATGATCTGGTCGATCTTTGTCTCAGGTTTTGCCGATGTGAGTAGTGCCAATGTCATATCAAAACCTTTGCCGGTATTTGTTACGCAAAATGATGGCGATGAGATTCATGGCTATCAAAAATGCTATCAGGACGATAATTGCCGCCGAAGTTTTTTCCAGAAAACCACGCTCCGGACTATCGGCCCACAGAAAGATCTGTACCGGCAACGCCGTTGCCGGTTGTAGAATAGACGTTGGTGTATCAACGATAAATGCCACCATACCAATCATCAGCAAGGGAGCGGTTTCGCCTAATGCGCGCGCCATCCCGATAATAGCACCTGTAAGCATACCTGGCATGGCAAGCGGTGCAACATGATGAAAAACCATCTGGGTTCTGGTTGCTCCAATGCCAAGTGCGGCTTCACGAATTGATGGCGAAACCGAACGCAAGGCAGCACGCGAAGCGATGATAATTGTTGGCAATGTCATCAGCGCCAGCACCATGCCGCCGACCAGCGGCGATGATCTTGGCAGGCCAAACGTATTGAGAAATATGGCCAGCCCGAGCAGTCCAAATACAATCGACGGCACCGCCGCCAGATTGTTGATATTTACTTCGATCAGATCACTCCAGCGGTTTTCCGGGATGAATTCCTCCAGATAAACGGCAGCCAGAATACCAATGGGAAAGGACAGAAGGAAACAGACGACAAGGGTTAACATCGTGCCCACAAAGGCGCTCAAAATGCCGACCAGTTCAGGTTCACGCGAATCGCCGGACAGAAAAAACCCTGAATTAAAACGGGTTTTTATCGCTCCTGATTTTTCAAGGATAGTGATCCACTGCATTTGCTTCTCATCCAGCTTGCCTGCATTGCCGTTGGTGCCAACGGGGATATTTCCCTTGGTGAACATGTCCACATCATCGGAGGCGATGAACCAGATTTTCCTTGTCTGACCAATCAGGCTCGGATCATCCATGATCTGACGCCGCAGACTAAAGGCCGCCTGTGAACTCAGCAGCTTGTTTAATTTGCGCTTGTCGCGACGCTTTTTAACGTCTGGAAACGTTGTGCGCAAAGCCGTCTTGACCAGGGTGCCATAATCAGCCTTTGCCACAGCATTGATGTCGATCTCCCGGGGATCAAAATAAACCTGCAAAGAAATCTGTGTCTGTTTAAGAGCGCCAGCTCCCATCCAGCCGATTGTTCCAACCATGACCAGCAAAAACCCGATAGCAATCGTAATAGCGATCCTGCCAAACCACTGAAAACGTTTTTCACTTGCATGACGGCGCGCCAGCTGCGGTGTGCGTTGGGTCAAAGTATCAGTCATATTGTTCCCGGTAATGTTTGACAATTCTTTGGGCAGCCACATTCAAAGCCAGGGTGACAAAGAATAACAACAGACCAAGGGCAAAAGCAGACAGGGTTTTAGCGCTGTCAAATTCCTGATCACCGGTGAGCAGGGAAACAATTTGAACTGTTATTGTGGTGACAGCTTCCAGCGGGTTGGCGGTAAGGTTGGCGGCAAGACCTGCGGCCATGACAACAATCATGGTTTAACCGATAGCGGTTGAAGCAGCCAGCAAAAGACTGCCGGCAATGCCCGAGATGGCAGCGGGCAAAACAACCTTGCGAATGGTTTCTGATTGCGTCGCCCCCAGCCCGCATGACGCATCGCGCAAGGCCTGGGGCACTGCATTTATCACATCATCAGACAAAGACGAGATCAGCGGTACGATCATTAAGCCCATGGCCAGACCGGCGGCAAGGGCACTTTCTGAAGCCACTTCCAGACCGGCACTGGTGCCAACCATGCGGATAAAAGGCGCGATGACCAATGCGGCAAAAAATCCATAAACAACCGTGGGTATACCGGCCAGAATTTCCAGCACCGGTTTAATGACCGACCGGGTTTTCGGCCCGGCATATTCAGACAAATAAACAGCCGAAGCCAGGCCTAAGGGTGTGGCAACGATCATGGCAATGGCACTGATCAGAAGGGTCCCTGTGATCAATGGCACGGCACCAAAGCTGCCTCGCGCACCAATTTGATCTTCCCTGATGGCGGTTTGCGGGCTCCATTCGAGGCCAAACAGAAAATCTTTCACCGGGACACGTTTAAAAAATTCGAACGTTTCAAAAGCCAGTGAAAATACAATACCAATGGTAACCCCCACGGCAACCAGAGCGCTGGTCAGCAGCACAAGGTGGACAAGAGTTTCATAAACCCTGGCCTTCAGGGAAATAGTTCGCGTTAATGAAAATTGCTGGGGTATCATCATGTTTTCGGCAATCAATTAAAATTGCGGCAAGCACCAGACAAGTGCTTGCCGCCCGGTGTCTTACATGGGCAGGATTTGCAGGTCTTTGACCTTCGCTGCCCAATCTCTACGTTCTTTGCTCGACATGGGGATCAAGCCCTTGTCAGTCAGATAGCCCTCTGGCCCCCAGGCTTTTTCATTGGCGAATTCGGCCAGATATTCCGACATTCCGGCAGTTTTACCGATACGGCTCTTTTTCACATAAAAATAAAGTGAGCGTGAAACCGGATAGCTGCCATCTGAAATCTGGTCAAAATCTGGAGCAATACCGTTGATTTTGCTGCCCTGAATAGTGTCGGTGTTTTGGTCAAGGAAGCTAAATCCGAAAATGCCAAAGGCGGAAGGATTGGCAATGAGCTTTTGAACAATCAGATTGTCATTTTCACCCGCCTCAATAAAGGTCCCGTCTTCGCGTATGGTGTGGCACAGAACTTTATAGGCTTTTTTATCTTGTTTCTTGAGAGCCTTGATCCACTTGAATGATTTGCAACCACCCTCCATGGCCAGCTCAACAAAGGCATCGCGCGTGCCTGACGTTGGCGGTGGACCCATCACTTCAATTTTCACATTGGGCAGCGCCGGATTGATATCGCTCCAGTATTTATAAGAGTTTGCTTTGGTTCTGCCCTCTCCGTCCGGCACATTTTTGGCCAGCGCCAGAAACACATCTTTCAATGTTAGTTCCAGCGCTTTTGCTTTTTTCGAGTTGGCCAGCACAATGCCGTCATAGCCGATTTTGACTTCCACAATGTCAGCGATGCCGTTAGCGGCACATTTTTTAACCTCTGATGCCTTGATACGGCGCGATGCATTGGTGATATCAGGAGCATTGTCGCCATCGCCCGAGCAGAACAATTTCAAGCCGCCACCGGACCCGGTGCTTTCAACAATCGGCGTTTTGAATGACGTGGTTTTGCCAAAACGTTCAGCAACGGTTGTGGCAAACGGGAAAACTGTTGAGGAGCCGACAATGCGGATCTGTTCGCGGGCAAATGCAGATGGAGCACTTGCGCCAACAATGGCTGTACCGATCAAAAGGCCGATGAAAAATTTCTTTGTGAGCATGCCTGTATTCCTTCCAGTGGCAATTTCAATTGTCCCGATGACAATCAATAGGCACCTGATTAAGTGCTGCACATGAAGGTGGTATGACACTTTTATAACAGTTTGATGACAGTAGCGCAGGCAAGCTCAGGCCCTGAACAATCAACGCGGCAGAAAAACCGAAAACGTGCTGCCCTTGCCAATTTCACTGGCCACCTGAAGGCGGCCGCGATGGCGGGCCAGAATGTGTTTGACGATGGCCAACCCAAGCCCGGTGCCGCCCTTTTCACGCGAGCGACCCTTGTCAACACGGTAGAATCGCTCTGTCAGGCGCGGGATGTGTTCACTTTTGATGCCTGCGCCCTGATCAATAATATCGATCTGAATTGCCGGACCGCGCACGCCAACCACGCGCTCTTTACCGGTGATGGCGATGGTAACCACCCCGCCCGTCTGGCCATATTTTACGGCGTTCTCAACAAGATTGACAAAAACCTGTTGTAACTGGTCTTGGTCTCCTGAAATCAACGTTTCAAAATCATCCGCGATACTCAAACATAGCTCGACATTTTCCCTTGTCGCCAGCGGTTGCAAAACAGCGATGGCCTGTTTGATGAGCAATCTCAGGTCAATCTGTTCTTGCGGGCGAACACGCGCGTCTGCCTCCACCTTTGACAATGACAGCAAATCCCCGATCAGCCTGTTCATACGATTGGCTTCGCGCTCCATGATATCAAGAAAGCGCTCGCGCGCCTCCTCATCATCACGTGCCGCGCCTTTTAAGGTTTCAATAAAACCGTTCAGCGCCGTCAGGGGCGAGCGCAGTTCATGGCTGACATTGGCAACAAACTCACTGCGCATCTGTTCGGCTTCAAAAATATGAGAGATGTTTTCAAGACTGACAACCGCTCTTGGCTGGTTTTCCTGGGGCATTTCAGCTTTAGACACAAGACTGGCAACCGCCACACGAAAAGTCGTCTTTACCGGTTTTTGCAGGGTTATGACGGCTTCTGATTTCTTATCCCCCTGCAACACCTGATTGATCGCTTCCAGACATGCCGGATTGCGAATGGCGACAACAAAATCAACCCCAATCAGATCATTGCCGAACAATGCCCGACCGGCATCATTAACCAGCAAAATCTGACGATCTGAATCAACCACAAAAACAGATGCCGAAAGCCCGTTAAGAGCGGGTAATAGAAGTTCCAGTTGCATGTTCAAACAATTCTGATGGGTTATACAGTCTTGTTTTTCATACATGATTAAATCACAGGACGCCAACCGAACAGGTTGGAACATCAAAACCAAAGGCCGGTTGTGCAGCAGTCCGGTGCGGTTTGTCTGGCATCAGCGCCTGTGGAACCAATTGAAAGCGGCAGTTTCGAGCTCAAGACAGAAATTACAGTCAAATCATAATTTTTTACCGTTTCGGCTTGCCACGAGAAAAATATGTTCCCGGCAATGCTCGACGGAAAGAGCTCCAAATTTCCCTGTAATTTTAGCAAAACTGGCAACTCTGCTTTGTACTTCGCCCAGCTTCAAACCGGGATATCGATGAATATTATACGCCTTGCCCGACTTGTGGCCAGGCCACATATAACTGAGGTCTTTTTCCATCTTGCGCAAACGAGAAAGCAACTTCCCCGAAAATCGTGACATGGGTGAAGAAGCGTGAGCATTACAGTCCCTCTCGCTTAAATCGCGGATATGTTGTGCAATTTGTTCCGAAGCGAATGGCCCGTTTGTCGCCCCGATAAATCTACTGATTTCTTTCCATTGTGCATCCGTTTGCGGCAATGGCTGATTGGTTTCCAGACATTGACTTATCAGTGCAAATAATTCCTGTTGTGATTGGGCACGCGAACTAAGAAAATTCGGTAAGTTTTCTCCACCTGGATGAACATCCTTTGGTTCAAAGGAAATTGCGGGTCGGCCAAGCAAAAACGCTTCAAGGCCGGTTGTACAACCATTGTGTATCATAGTACCTGCCGCCAGAAGCCAGGGGAGGACCGAGCCTTCATGAATAACTTCAATGTTTTTTATTTTCGCTGCCGTCGTCTTCCATAGGCTATGATTTTCAGAAGGATGAGGGCGGATGATAATTGTGTTTTCCGGAAAACGTTGCGCAATATCAGGCAGGAGATCAATGAAGGTACCAAGCATAGACTCACGATGCCGCAAAAACTGGTCGATTTCAGCCCCTCCCCCATGTCCATTGGAAGAGTTGGAGGCGCCAGTGGAAACTTTAAGCGAACGAACTTTGTGATTAACAAACCCGAAATTGGAGTTGATCAGGATAAAATTGCCATAACGCGCTTGCAGCCGCTCAATCGTATCGGCATAGAAGTCTTTGAATTCAGGACGCAGAAGATCACCTCGAGGGTTGCCGGTGGTATGTATATTTGTTGCTGGAAAGCCAGGGGCATTCTCAATCAGGGCCTTATTGTTCTCTCCCCAGGCGTAGAATTCCTGCACCTTGGAAATGGCTTTTTCCGCCACCCGTCGGCGATAATACAATTCCGGTTTATGAGTTATCAGCCCCTCCTCGTCCCAGGCAACAATGCGGTGCCCCAGCAGGCTCATGATATTGAATATCTGCACGGATGAGTCGCGAAAATCCTTGGCGACATAAATCGATGGCGGCAGGTGATGAATATTCGCATGGATCTCGTGCCGGGCGCCAACATATACATCAACACCGGATTCAGCCAGGAAACATGCCAACAGCAATTTGGCATCAAATTCCCGCGTCTGAATTTCAGATGGGATTATGACCGGTGATAACGTCACGAACGATGTCTTCCACCAAACAGGCAAGTCTTGCAAACCCAGCCTTTAAAGCCGACGATTTTCTGGGGAATCATATTCATAAAAACTCTCATAATGCCCGGTTCAGGGGAGTAGATTTACATCGACTTTACCGTCAAATATCAGCCTGACCAAAGCCAGGTCCAGTTCACTGTCGATGTCCAGACCGGTATATTCCGGCACAATGATTGCGCGGGCGTTTTCACCAACTATCTGATTGTGGATCATGACCGTTTCCCGGGTGCTGGCATAGGCTGCACCGGTGCGTTTATAGACCGGTGGCAGCACCTGGCGCGGCCGCAAATCATCGAAACCCTGATCCACATAGTTGATCAGGACGTCATCACCGATTATTCTCTTAAGGCGAAACGGATGATGGTTGGCAATTTTCTTGACGCTCACCACACTATCGCAATCGCCCTTTTTCAGGCGCTCCAGGCAGGCTGCAATATCCTCGGGCCGACAGAGCGGCACGGTGGCCTGCAAAACCAGGATATGACTATAGGGCGTGGCTGTTATTCTTTCCATTTGCTCGACCGCATGTTGCACCACGGGCAAGCTCAAAACATGGTCCTCGGCCAGTTTTTTGGGGCGCATAAAGGGCGGCCGGACGCCATATTGCCGCGCAACATCCGCGATTTCTTCATCTTCTGTCGAAACGACAACGTCGGTAATACCCTCAACTTGCAAGGCATGCCCGATCATATGCGCGATCAACGGTTTGCCACCGAGGTCTATCAGGTTTTTGCGGGGGATACCTTTTGACCCACCACGCGCGGGTATGACAGCGATGGTTCTGGGCATGCTTTGTTTTCAGACCCCGGCTAAATCTCTGTGAGGTTGACGGGCCTGCCCGGTCGAGACAATCGAACTAACAATTCCAATGTTGTCGATAAAACCATATATGTACCCTTCTTCAGTAACCTGCGCTGGCCGATTTATGATCGCGTGAAGTTCCGGGTCTATGTTCCAGCGTTTGATTTTGAAAGTGGCAGGCATCGATACAAACCCAATGATTATCCGGTGCCATCACCTCTAGCATCGCTGCCCCGACAGCTACTTGATCTAAATCAAGGAGTAAAAATGAAGGCGGGATATCGCAACAAACCACTTGTTACGGACATTGGTCCCCTGTGCCAGATGACAGCAATAGAGTGAGCGGAAAATTGCTGTTTAAGTATCCGGCACCGGGTAAATTTACGTTGTAGACGAGCAATCCTGAGTTTTCAGGGCTTGCTTATCAGGTCACCGGTTTTAGGGTCGATGGCCCGGTATGGAAGATTTGCCGCCTTCCAGGCACCAAAGCCGCCAGCCATATGAGATAGCGGAGCAATACCAGCATTGGCACAGCGCTCGGTAATTGCGCGAGAGCGCACACCCGACCCGCAATGGAATACGATTGGTTTACCCTCCTGCACTGGTAGTTTAAGCGGATCAAATGTTGACATCGGAAACAACAATGCACCACCGATATGCTCAAACGCATATTCGTTTGGTGTACGCACATCAATCAGCACAATCTCATTGCGGTCAAATCTGTCTTTAACTTCCGCAGGTGTCAGAACCTTAAGTTCCACACCATTCAGGTTTTCTGTTTCCATGATAGTCACTCCTGTTCAATAATCATATTTTCAACCACCAGCTCGAGCAGGCTTTCCACCTGCCTGTCCCATCCGCTGGCTTTGGTTTCACGATCAAATTGCAACCTGCACTGACCACAACTGGTGACAAAATGATCAGCACCTGTGGCCTCAACCTCCTGGCGTTTCAACTCAAACGCCTTTTGCCGCAAAGGAGCTGCACGGGTGTTGGCCAGCACACCACCGCCGCCACCGCAGCAAAACGAATTTTCCCGGTGGTGTTCAAGCTCATGCAGGTCCATCCCCAAAGCCTTTAGCACCACGCGCGGAGCATCTCCCAGCCCGCCACGGCGGATTTGTTGGCAAGGGTCATGAAAGGTCGCTGTTTCACCCATCGCCTTCACCCGGATTTTACCCGACTGGATATTTTCAGCCAGGAGCTCAATCGTATGCATGATGCGGATATCGTTTACCGGGCCACCGTACCAGCGCGCCGCCTCCCAGCGCGTTGCCCCCCAGGCATGTCCGCATTCGGGCAGTAATATCGTTGTTGCGCCAATCTCGCGCGCCTTATCAATCAGGCGGCAGGTCAACTCACCCTGAAGTTCGAGATTGCCAGAGAGATAGCCGAAATTGGTTGCTTCAAAGGCAACGGAAGAAAAGGTCCAGTCAAGCTTGAGGTGATCCAGTATTCTGGCAATACCAACAAGAGAATCCTGATGATCCTCCAGGTCCCCCGGTGCCAGTGTCATCAAAAGATCAGCCTTTGGCCTATCGAGCGGCAGGCTGATGGAATATTCTTTTTCGATGTCATGGATGGTTTTGATAAACTCTTGAGGCTCCCCAAAAGGACTGTGCTTTGTCTCGGCATTGCTGGTAATCTGCGCCAGTCGATCGGGCAGAAGTCCCGCACGATACATGCCATGGCGGGCTTCCTTGACCAGTTCGGAAATATCAATTCCCATTGGGCACGCCAGAGTGCAGCGCCCGCACAAGGTACAGGAATCATAAATAAGCTCCTCCCACTCCTGCAACTCGGTAATGGACAGGCGCGGAGCCATCCCCACCATTCCGGCAAGCCAGCTGAACGGACTTTGGGTGCGGTGGTAAGCATCTTCGAAAGGTTTCAGCTTGTGGATTGGCGTGTATTTTGCCTCTCCCGTCGTCAGGTAGAAGTGGCAGGCTTCCGCACACAATCCACAACGCACGCAGGCATTCATGTAGCTAGACGCATGAGGCCCGAATTCCACAAGAAAACCTTCCATCGCATTGGCCACACGCACCGCGTCCGGCAGGTCACGTTGCTGGTCGAAATTTCGGGTTGATTGGGGTTTGGTTATAGTGGTCATACGTTATCCTCCTACATCCGTGTGCCGCGACGCCCGGCCAGTGCCCCGGTAAAACCGCGTGACAGGGGCCAGGTGAACGTGTGCATTAAACTGCTGAACGGGAAATAGATCAGCCATATCTCGACAAAACCAAGATGAATGGCGCGCAGTGAGGTGCTTTGCTCGGCCAGCGCCATACAGCCGGTGAGCATCACCAGAAAGGTCAGCCCGGCGGCAATATGATCATCGCGCCGTGAGATCAATCGCACCACCGGATCAACGAACCGCCGTATCCACAGGGCGAGCAATCCGGCAAAGGCAAATTGTGCGGCAATAATAAAACCCCAGCGTGGCAGTGGCGGCCAGTCAATGGCATAGATATTTTCACGAATAAAAGCCACGTGCGGTGCCGCAAATAAAAGCAGGGCAAACAGACCCAGATGGAAGGCGTAACCCGCCAGAGTGACAAACCAGACCCGCCCCTGCTTCATGAATATTCGCCGCGGCACGAAGTGGCTGAAGATCAGTTTAATGGCACCAAGACCGGGAGAGCCAACGGCACGCGCTTTATCTTTTCTGCGGCCAAAGAACAGAATGGCAAAGATACGCCATCCGGCAAACACCAGAAATATCGTCGCCGATGCTTTCCACAGCGGGCCTTCGAGAAGTTCAATAATGCTCATGGTCTGTTTACTCCTTTTTCGGCTTTAATTTCTGCAAACCAGTGATCGTGATGGGTGCGTGCCCAGTTTTCATCCACCTCACCGTCAATCATGCCTTCCAGCGTGCCCTGGGTTCCGATGGTTGCAAGATAAATGTGACCAAGGGCAAAGCCGATAAAAACAAGCGCGGCGATGACATGGGACAGTTGCGATAGCTGCAGCAGATTTCGGGTGCCAAGAGCATCGGGAAAACTCAGCAGAATACCGCTGGCCGATAGGGTCAGGCCGGCGAGGATCGCCACCCAGAACCATGCTTTTTCACCGGCGTTATAGCGCCCGGAACTGGCATGACCACCAAACATTCCACCTGCGCGCAAGGCCCATTTAATATCGGTAAGCGTTGGGAAATTCCCGCGTATAAAAGTGATGAAAAGCGCCACCAACGAGAGAATAAAAATCGGCCCGAAAAGATTGTGTGTCTGCATGGAAGCTGTGGCCAGCGCGCTGTATGCAGCTTTTCCGATCACAGGTATCAGCACAGGCCGACCGAACAATAAAACCAGTCCGGTAAAGGCAAGCAGTAAAAACAATACCGCTATGCCCCAGTGTACCACCCTGTGGGTTACTGAAAACCGCGCTATTTTGTTGTGAGACCGGCCTCCTTCTATTTTCAAGCGCCCCCGGAGCATAAAAAACAGGGCCAGCAGGCCTATGACAGCCACCAAGCCGACTGCACCATACCTGATTAAGGGACCATCACTTTGACGCAATTGCGCCCACCAGACACCATCCGTGTTAATCGCCACACTGTCCTCAGCCCGTTTAGTGGTCACAAGGCCTGGTCTGCCTAGTTTTAAGACGCGCCAGAGATCAGAGTCGCTTTGTTTGCTAAGTGTATTCTCGCGGTAAGGCGCATTGGACTGGGGCGAACCCGTACCCTGCGCAAAAACCGGCAGATTACCGGCAACCAATACACCGAAGACCATAATCAGAACAACCATGGTCAACCTGACCAGTCGCCCCGGCTTTAAATCATGAATTGTATACATATGACTATCAACCTCGCTTCAATGGAGAAACTGACCGGTGGTTAGATCTGCCTCTCCTGTTTTCACAGCTATAACAAATGATTTCATTTGAACCTCACTTAGTGAGCGCAAATAACGCCATAATTTTTGAATGGCCCCGATGCAGCAAATAATAAAATACCGGCACGGCAACCAGGGTCAAAAACGTGCCGACCATCAACCCGCCAATGGCAACCACGGCAAGCGGTGACAGGCGCTCAATACCAACCGCCCACTCCATGGCGATAGGCAACATGCCGACACTTGAAGCCGTTGCCGTCATCAAGATAGGGCGGGTTCTCAGTTCAACCGACTGGATCAGCGCCTCTTTGAGAGGCTTGCCCTTTTTCATTGCCTCTTTGGTGAAATCAAGCAGCAGAATGCCGTTGTTCACTGCAATCCCCATGAGCAGGATAAAGCCCATAAACGATGGCATCGAGCTGTGCTTGTCGGCCAGCATCATTGCCCATACAGCCCCTATGACCGCCAGCGGCAGGGAGGCCATAATCGCAACCGGGTCGAGGAAGGAGTTAAAGGTGATCACCAGCATCAGGAACAAAAGAGCAAGGCCAATAATCAGTGAGTTTCTCAGCCGGGTGAAAGATTCCCCCATCTGCTTGAATTCCCCTTCGTAGGCGATTGAATATCCACGCGGCAGCTGCAAGCCTTTCAACGCGGCTGCGACATTATCGTGCAGGTTGGTAATGGCGATGTTGCGCCGGTAGCCGACAATATCGAGCGTTGGCAATAAAGCCTGATGGGTTTCAGCCGTCGGGGCATATGTCATCGCCGGGCTGGCAAGCGCTGCAAGGGGGATAAATTTCCCTGAAACTGTGCGAATTTGCACAGCATTCAAAGCTTCCGGTGACGAGCGCTGACCCGCTTTCAACCGCACCCACACAGGAATGGAGTTTTCACCATTGATCCGTAATCTGCCACCGGGAATACCCTGCACGGCAGCGGCCACCTGCCGGGCAACATCAAGGGCTGTCAAACCGTAAAGTCTGGCGCGTTCGGGCGCAACATTCAGGTTTAACTGCTCGGCCGCCCCCTGCCATGTACGTTCAAAACCCGTGAGGCCTTTAACCGATTTAAGCCTGGTCATGACCTGATCACCCAGCCGGTCAAGAACCAGAGGGTCCGGGCCAATTATCATAACGTCCACAGCGCCGCGAATTGATGACAGCGCGGTGGCGCCAAATTCGGATACATTCGAAGAAATCAGTCCGGGGATTTTACGCAGACGCTGGCGAATGTTTTTTTCAATTTCATAGATTGACTGCGTGCGTTTGAAGCGATTGACAATATTGACCGTGAACCGTCCCGCCTGCAACGTGCGCGCTGCACCAAAAGATTTAACTCCGGGTTCAGCCCCGATGACCATTGAGGAGTTAAGCAACCAGTCAACGGGCATTGAAGCACGTACAGCTTCATCAACACCGGCGGCAATTTTGCGCATTTCCCCGGCATCTGTATTTGGTTGTGCCTCAAAGGTGATGATCATCACACCGGTGTCCATCAGCGGCATGATTTCACGACCAAGAAAGGCGATTTGCGGTGCCGACGCTGCAAACATCACAACAAAAATGAGTGTGACCAAAATCGGATGCCGCAGTGCCCGCCCGGTAAGATGAACGAAAAAGCTGCGCACGGGTACAATGAAAAACCGATCAAAAGGACGCAGGATAAATGCCAGCGGATCGCGACTGTTCGGCTTCATTATCATCGGCACCAACAGCGGAATTATCGTAACTGAAACCACCAGAGAAGCAGCAAGTGCTACCGCCAGAGTAACAGTCAAAGGCCGCAGGATTGTCTGGACAAACCCGCCAATGAACATAATGGGCAAAAGAACAGAAATGGTCGTGAAGGTGCCTGACATATCTGCCAGCAGAATCTCGCCCGTCCCTTTGACTGCCGCATCCTTGGCCGATTCAGCCCCTGAACGCATACGCCGCTCTATATTTTCAATGACCACAACCGCATCATCTGCCAACAGACCAACGGCAATGACGACAGCCGTCAGGGTGATCATATCAAATTCATAATTCATCAGGTGCAGGACGACGAAAGTCAGCAGGTAGGTGAGTGGTATGGACAAAGCGGTGATGATGGCCGCGCGGGTATTGTTGAGAAACAGCAGGATCACAATCAACGTCATGATCACAGCTTCACGTAAGGATTCCATCATATTGTCTACGGTCTGATGGATAATCCGCCCTTGCGTGTCGGCAATGCTTAAACGCAGCATGGGCAACTCATCAGCAATAAGCGGCAGGACTTTTTCAATCGTGGCGATAATAACCGAGGCATTACCCTTGTCACCGCGCAACAGCGAAATGGCAACAGCAGCCTTGCCATTGCCGTGATAAAGCGATGTCGGGTCTGATGCCCCCCAGGTGACTGTTCCAAGGTCACCAACGCGCACATGCGTTCCGCCCGGCAGCGGCACCAAAACTTCGGCAAGATCAGCCGGCAGTCGTGCCAGCGCTTTAGCGGTCAACAACAGGCGGAACCCATCGCGGTGAACCAGGCCCGCGGGCTTTGAGATATTGCTGCCCTCAAGCGCTTGTGCAACCGCTTCAGGACCGATGGCAAAGGCTTGAAGTTTATTGCGGTCAAGATCTACCGATACCTGACGCTTGTCGCCACCAAACACTTCAACTTCGGCAACACCGGGAATATTCAAAAGCTTGTCACGTACCGGATTTTCGACAATCCGGCGGATCTGGCCAAGATCAAGATCATACCCCTTTGCCGCTGTTGCTGCGATAACAACAACCGGACGGGCAGCTTCGGTAATTTTAAAAATCAAAGGCGTCCGCACCCCATCGGGCAGCAATCCGGTTACCCGTGGTAATTCGGTTGCGACATCTGTCGCCGCAGTGGAAATATTATTGCCGTACTCAAATTCCACCTGAACCGATGAGACTTCATCACGCGAGGTTGAGGTAACACGCCTGACCCCGTCAATGGCCGAAAGGCGCACCTCAATTGGATGCGTAACTTCGGTAGCAACATCTTTCGCTGCCGCCCCCGGCCACGAAGTGACAACTGAAACCGTTGGCCGGTTGCTATCAGGAAACAGATTAAGCGGCATCGCCTGATAGCTTAAAACGCCACCAAATATGATGAAGGCAAACAGTGCCAGAATTGCGTGCGGGCGTGCTAATATCCAGGCGATAAATTTCACTGCACCAACCCCTGGGCCAAGATCGCCTGATCACCGTCCTTTAACTTTAGCAACACGGATTGTTGCGCGACAACAACCCGGTCGCTTGGTTCGATGTCTGCCTTGATGGCAACGCCGTGAGAACCTGATTGAATAATTTTAACCGGTATTTTGCTCAAGGAAACCTTGTTCCCGCTGCCGCTTGCCCTGACCACAAATCCGCTCACCCCATCAGCTGACCAGGCTATTGCGGTCACTGGTACGGACAGGGCATCTTTGATTTTGCCGGTAATGACGCGCACCGGCACGCGCGCACCGGCAGGCAGCTTGAAGGGGGATGAAGCAAGATCAACTTCAACACTGCCCATTGACAAGGCATCCAGGGTTTGATTGATCCGGGTCAATCGGGCATTGAAGGTTTTACTGCCCGACATCATGACCACCTCACTGCCGATCTCCAGCTTATTCAGCACGTCTTGTGGCACCTTGATGGAAAAACGGGTTTTACCAAAAACGGATAATCGATAAATCGGCTTGCCGGATGTGGCGAAATTTCCCGGCTCCGCCAGCCGCTCGGCAACCGAGCCGCTTTTATCCGCCACAATCACCGTATAGCTGCGGCGGGTTTTGAGTTGAGATAACTGGTGCCCCAGGGCTGCCACTTTTTTTTGCGCGGCAATGTAAGCTGTCCGCGCACTATCAGTAGTTTCTTGCGTGGCAAACCCTTTAGTCAGCAGGGATTGCTGGCGTTCAAGTTCTTTTTTCTGAAAACCCTCTTGCTGGACAGCGGCGTCCAGGTCAGCTTTTAATGCAGAAATCTCATCTTCAATTTGTGAAGCATCAATCCTGGCAAGAACTGTACCGGGCTGAAATGCCTGGCCCTCTCTGGGACCCATGGCGATAATTGTGCCGGAAATCTGGGGGGTTACAACTACTTCTGAATCCGCCTTTTTCGTGGCCAGGGCTAAAAATCCCGAGGTAACCGTCTGGCGTTGAACCCGGGCACTGTGCAGCGCCCATGGGGCAACAACTGGCAGAGCCACCTGAGTATGTTGTAGTGCGCGTTGATTGCGTAAATATACCGCACCAACCACCAGTGCACCGGCAACGATAATCGTAGCACTGTAGAAGATAATTTTTGATACTTTCATCGCACCGGGCCCTGTTGGGGGTTGTTTCAAAGATCATTCGTACGCAGAAAACTCAACTGACAATCCGGTCAGCCAGATAGCCGATAATGATGAGAGCCAACCCGTCGAAGAACAGACTGATCCCGACAAAAAGCCCGACCATGATTGGTGATGTAATTGGCCAGCCGACAAAAAGAACCACGGCCAGCAGGAAAGACATCAAGCCGTTAAAGGCCATCCAGCCCCACCCGCGCATGGGATAAAGATCATAGGCAAGACCAAACCCGCCGAAAGCATCAAGCAGCAGGTACACACTCAGCAACAAGGCAAGGGCTGCCAGCCCCGCCAGAGGGAACAACACAAAAAGCGCCCCGGTGACAATCAGCAATACCGGTTTTAAAAAGGCAATCATCGAACGTCCCCGGCCAAGAAACGCCAGATAGGCTGTCAGGATACCACCGGTAATCAGCAGCCAGCCGAGAAAAACACTCACCACCAGTGACATGACCTGGGGAACCACGGCACCGGCAATACCGACAATCATCAGCAACACACCGGTTATCAGACTGAATTTGCGAAACCGTTTTGCGAACGCGTGATCAAATTTAAAAACGGTCAGGTCTTCTTCATTTACATGTAACATTGTTTTCAAAGCTCCATATTTCTCAACCTAAGTCAGATAAAGCACCGGTTTTTCCAGCGCATTATCCTCAAGAACACCGCACCCACGCCGGAGAGTTTCACCAGTGCCTTGCAAAATCATAATGATCAGGCCCGACTTGAGAGCTCGCTCATAAATATCTTTATGGTGTGCGGGGACGCCGATGAAATTCAAAACATCCTCAAAACACAGAAGTCCAGCGGGGTGTTCCAGTTGCATTTTCTTCAGTTTTACAGCGACATTTCCGCGACATATGATCGTTCCAATATTTTTTATACGGATGAAATCAGCACTGTCTGAATGAGCGTCGGGCTTGCCACATATCGAAATAGCAATGTCTTTTGTTCCTTCAAGGCAAAGCTCGAGACATACAAGCCCCGCTCTTTGCAAATCCTGCACAACGGCCAGGCAACAGTCTTTCGAACTCATCCATGCCTCCAGCACTGTCTTCATGTCTGGAGAGATAAAACGAACACAACGAAGTATGCTGCTACCCAGGTAGCAGTAAGCAAAATATTTTTAAGAGCTGATGTTATGGACTGTGATTATCGCTACGTTTAACGATAACCCGGCCGGTTATCAGTCGCAGAGCCATTTCCGCAAAAAAGGCGGCAACAAAAAATCCGGCTATCCAATAAATAATGTCAGGACTATTTGTACTCAGGTAAACCCCGGAAAGCACTATCGCTGCCAGGTTAACAACAATTGCCAACAATACCATCGCCATAGAGGCTTTGGTTTTTTTTAGCAATCTCAAGTGCCCCACATGTACAATCAGATGGATAGCCAAGGTTGAAATAGCGCCGATTGCGGCAATCGAAGAAAGATCAAAAAACACCGCCATGACAATAATGGCACCGGAACTGAAAACCAGCCCCTGCCGGGAATGGCCAATAGGTGTGCCAAATGCACTCGGCAATTCCCCCAGCCGGGCAAGTTGATAGGTTACATTGGTTGCCGCATAAAGACTGGCATTGATTGCCGAGGATGTTGATAATAATGCTGCCAGTGCCATAATGGTAAAACCAGCGGCACCGAATACAGGCAGTGCCGCCTGCGCCAAGGCATAATCCTGAGCCTTAATGGCCTCCTGCGCCGTCAAATTACCAAAAACAGCAAGGGCGACAGCCACATACAGAACCATCACCAGCCCGATGGATGTCATAATAGCACGCGGCAGGGTTTTGGCGGGGTTCTCCATATCTTCGGCGGCATTGGTGATATTGCGAAAACCTTCATAGGCAAAAAAGGTAATAGCCAGAGAAAATAAAATTGACTGAACAGGAGGATATTGCGTTGGCGATAATTTTTCCGGATCCATGGTTGCAATACCGACTATCGCAAAAAATCCCAGTGCCAGCATCTTCAACAAGACAATAATATTTTCCACCCGGGCCATTTTGCCGGAGCCGCCGAGGTTGATAATCATGAAGAGCAGAATAATACCAACTGCAAATACCTCTACCCAAAGCTGGGCAAAGCCGGATGGCAACAGCTGATAAGCATATGAGCCAAAGGTGCGGGCAACCAGCGAGACCGAAACCAGAGAAGAGACATACATCATAACGCTGATGGCCCCGGAAAACACGCCTTCGCCATAGCCCTGAACAAGATATTCCACCAATCCGCCACTTGAGGGAAACCGGGCGCCCAGCCGTCCAATGGAGTAGCCTGAAAGCAGGGCAATAATGCCGCCGGCAACAAATGACAACCACACGGCACTGCCGGCAATCAATCCGGCCTGTCCCAGCAGGGCAAAAATTCCAGCCCCGACCATGGCCCCGATCCCCATGGATACCGCTGACCAGAAGGAGACTGTTTGACCTGATTTATGCATTGTCTTTTCTTGCTGCTAATTATGCAAAAACGTCATGAATTAAATTTGCGAGGAAGTAATTTATGGTCTCTTGTCCGGTTGAGCAGCGTCTGCAGTTTTTCTATATGAATGTGGCCGTGATCAAGGCTGACAATACCCTGTTTGCGCCAGTGTTGTAATTGACGATTAACAACAGCACGTACACTGCCAATCATTTCCGCCAGAACCTCATGTGACAAATCATTAATAAGCTTGAGGTGGTGGGGGTCTGCAGCCTCATCATCCACATGACGCATTATGAGGTGCGCGAGCCGGGTTTCAGTATCATGCAGGGCGAGATCGCCTGCCAGGTGGGTGAGATTGCGCATCTGCTGCCCCAGATATGGCAAAAAGCTACGGTTTATTTCTGGATGAGCAGATATCCATTCCCGCATTTCATCAACGGGCAGAGTTAAAAGATCAAGATCATCACGCGCCACAAAAGTACTTTCGCACGGTGTGCCCGTGAGAAGTTGCAGCATATCAAAAGCATCACCGTGGGCTAATAAAAACAGAGTGACAATACGTCCGGTTTCTTCATTGGTCTGCACAACCTGCAGCCTGCCCGAAAGGATAACATGAAACCGTTTGCTCTCATCTTCTGCTGCAACAGTCCGTTTTCGTGCCCATGTTTCACGGTGCATCTTGCGCAGAATATCACCAAGCAATTGATCATCCACGTCACGAAACAAACCGGAACCGCGCAGTATTTCGGCTGCGGATACATCATCAGGTGAATTATTGATCATATATAGTACCTTGCAGCAGGGCATTGCTGATTGACAAGTTAAATTGCAAAGAATAATTCGAACAAGCTGCTATCCATCGCGCTGCCGGCAAGATTACAACGCACCGGCAAAGCTTGAGGCAATCTGCCTCAAAGCTGTTCACCCGGTGAGTCTGGCCATTGAATTTGAATACAGCAGGCCAGAGAAGCGATCACTTCAAAGGCAACATTAATTTCGCTTTTTATTAAGATCGACGTAAGCCGCTGTGAACCCGTGCAGTGAAATGACTTCTGTTCTCTGTTTGCCGTTGAGGTCCAGCGTTGTGATTTTCATTGTGGCACCTCTTCGAAGCCGTGTGAGTATGCGCTTTGAGGGCCGAAAAGGGGCGAGGCAGCCTTGATTATAGCAGGAACGGAAAGGCAGCTTGATGCCGCGCTTTTTACCAATTTTAAAAACCACTCCAGCTGGAAGATAGGTATCCAAAGAGGTCTTGAATATGATGAGGGGGCGGGATTTCCGAACCTTTTTTGACGCCGCCTCAATGGCGATCCCTATTCCTGAATTCTTGAGTTTTGGTTTTTTCTGGACCGGTGCCATGACGCAAGTGGCAAGGACACCGGTTTCAGCCCCCGGACAGATGACACGCCAATCCTTAAAAACTGTCTCTTTGGCCAATCTGGAAGACTTTGCCTCCTTCGAAACCGCATCGGGAACCGCAGTTGAGTTTCCTTGCGCAAAGACCATTGATTGCATTGAAACTATCGCAATCAATGCAAGAACCCCTTTGGCAAAATCCCTGGCTTTTGTTTTTTTGTATTGAGTTTTCATTTCCACGCAGGTTCTATCACGGCCTGGCACTGCCGGCACCTGACAGCAGTGCCTCAATTTGGCTCTGTTGCACCGGTTGTCCCAGAATTCCCGAAAGTTCGGTGCTGGCACTTTGCACCAGCGACCGCCTGGTATTTTCAAAGACAGCCTGGGGATCGGCTGCATTCACCAGGTCCACCGTGATGCCGGCTACCTTGAAAGCAGCTTCGATATCTGCGGGAGCGATCTGCTTTCCTGATGATTGCAACTCATTAAACTTCTCGGAAAATATCATGGCGCGCCTTACAGCCGGGCTGTTGTTGGCTGCAACTGACTGCTCATTGGTAACCTGGGCTCCAAAGTAGTTGGCGAAATCCACAGGCAGAACTGACCCGGCACCAGCCCCGGGGATTGCCGCACTTGCAATCCCCCCTGCCGCAGTTGTGCCGGTAGCCGGGGTTGATCCAGTCGGGGTGTTTTTAACAATTTCATCGGCTGCTTCGGTGAGGTTTCCGGCGCGCGCCACTGTCTCAGCAATATCCTTGGTGGAATCGGAGGCCAGAGCGATGTCTTTTTCCAACTCCTCTTTAACGCCTGCGCCGCCTTCAATGGCTGTATCTATACGCGTGTTCAAATCATCCATCGCATCCTGGGCGATATCCCCTTTCAATACGTTGGTATCTTACGTTGCTAGGGGGCGGACCTCTCCTGTCGTTTCAACAGTTGCCGCTGTATCGCGATTAACACCGGAAAGGGCGGTGTTATCAGGGTTGGTGACAGTAACTGTACCCTGACCGATTGTCGATTTCACAGTCTGGTCAGCAGAGGATTTATCGGCCTGGGCACCGGCCTTCAAAAATCCCTGTTGCGCAAAAGCATTGCCTTCAGTTGTGTCCCAGTTTTCTGCAATCTGTTGGACATTGGTCGCTGTTGCCGCAAATTTAAAATTGAATAATGATTGCGACTTTGACCCCTTTAAATCTTCGCCAACAACGAGCTCCCTGGTTGTAAGGTCAAGGTTTCCGTTTTCCCCGGCGGCAATAACACCGCCTTCGAGCGTGGTTGTTTTTCCAACCGTTATACTAAGTTTGTCGGTTGCCGTGATACCGCTGACCTCATTGACCGTGGTATCGGTTTTTTTCCCTGTTGACAGCTCGATATCTACTCCTGTCTGCAATAGACCGGCAATATCAAAAACCTCCTCCTTCTTGTTGTTGTTGCCGGCCCCGTTGGCTGATGAACCCGCACTATCGGTATTGCTGGAGTTTGCAGTGTTCGAATTTGCATTATTTGGGGGCGAGGAAGGTGCCGGTGTAGAAGGCCGTGCGGGTGGATTATTGGCACCGGTGTTCTTGTCCGAAGTGTTATTATCTGAATTGTCAGCGTCTGCGAGGGTCGCCTTCGAGCCCGTGATTTCAAATTTGAACTCAGTCGCATTCACGTCAACAGAATCTGCCACAGACTTGACTTTTAGATTGCCACTTATTTCCGCCGAAATTTCAGAACCCTCAATCTTCCCGCCTTCGATGGTTACGTTATCAGCTTTTATTGTAGCCTCTTCGGTTCCAAAATTTATTTTGGCGTTTTTGTTGGTTGTCGAGTCAACGTCAACAACGGAAACCGAAACACCCAGACTTCCTGACGCCGAATCGCCTGACTGTGAGCTTCCGGTAGAATTTGCAGCTGCAGTATCGGTTTGCCCCGGAGGCGTTGCTGGCGCAGGCGTTGATGGACGCGCAGGGGCCGTGGTCGAACTGGTGTCAGTTGTTCCCTGTGGCGCAGGTGTTGACGGGCGCGCAGGAGCCGTGGTCGAACTGGTGTCAGTTGTTCCCTGTGGCGCAGGCGTCGACGGGCGCGCAGGAGCCGTGGTCGAACTGGTGTCAGTTGTTCCCTGTGGCGCAGGCGTCGACGGGCGCGCAGGGGCCGTGGTCGAACTGGTGTCAGTTGTTCCCTGTGGCGCAGGCGTCGACGGGCGCGCAGGGGCCGTGTTTGAACTGCTATCAGCGCCGGTTGTTGCGGAAGATTTTTCACCGGTTTTTGTCTTTTTTGTCGAACTATACGAACCGCTCACACCGATTGTTATATCGGTTTGATTGGAATCAATGGTTGTCGTTGCCGAGCTGATCTTGATGTCATTACCCTTGGCATCGAGACTTCCTCCATTTGCATCGATTTGCGTTCCTTCAATTTCAATACCTTCACCGGCAATATCGACGCGCCCGCCTGATTTGAGACTGCCACCCTCTTGCCTGGTGATTTCCGTATCCTCGACGCTCACGCTTGCCGAGATGTCGGCACCGGCAAGAAGGGTTTCGACTATCCCCGGATCTAAGGGTTTTTCGTTCTTTTTTATAGATTCAGTCGCGTTTTTCCCTGCGTCGCTGGTGCTTGGCATATTTGCATTACCGCCAATTCCACCATCTTGCGTCGAAGTGCTGGCGTTCGTGTTCTGAGGTGGTGTGGCTGGTGCAGCCGTCGTGGGGCGGGCAGGTGGATTATTTGCCCCGGTGGTATTGCCCGTTGCGCCGGGAGTTGAGTTCGAATTGTCGCCAGAACCATCGGTTTTATTCTTTTTTCCTATGATTTCAGTCGCTTTATCAATGCTCACACTGACACTGACATCCACGTTAACTGCCGCTTTTTCATACGTGCTTTCCGCGGCTTTCAGGGCAACCTTGCCACCGGACGCTTCAATTTTGGTGTCACCTGCCACTTCAATGTCACCGCCGGTTATGGTCGCATCGCCATTGGTTGCGGTAATTGTCAGGTTTTTTGCGTCAATCGTACCATCAACCGCCTGGCTCGCATTCTCTTTTTCCTTCCTGTACCCCACAGAAACATTAACTTCACCACTTCTCCCCTGCGTGTTGATACCGGTATCAATGTTGTCCTGTATTTCGTCTGAGTTCGCTCCTGTGGCACCAACACCTACTTCAATTGAAAGATCTTCTTTTTTTGAAGCATACGTGTTGCGGGCAACATTGAGATCGACACTTTGGCCGGTTATACTTACCGTGCCATCGGCAGCGCTGAATTTTGTGCCTTCGGAGGTAACATTGCCGTTTTTGACGATTAAGCCTTCTGCGTCATCCACTTCCTTGCCGGTCGCGTTAATTGTGATGTCGCCGTCAGCCGTCCCCAGTTCCGTCACTTTGGCAATCGATAATTCTTCCTTGCTGTAGGTGCTTTCATAGCTGCCTTCCACCGATAGAGCACTCTTCCCGACTGAAATTCCGCCACTGATCCTTGTGCTTTGATTTTCCGTTGCAAGAGTATCTCTGGCCGCATTCAGTTCAACATTCTTGCCACTGATGTCTATCCCTTTGTCAGCATCAATTTTCGTGCCCGTCAAAACCGTATCACCTGCTTCAGAAACGATGGTAACCTTGCCCTCGCCTGAATTTATGGTTGCCACCTGTTGCTTCGTGATCGCGACATTGGGCGCATCTCCCGGCGCACCTGAAACATAGCCTTCGCCTGCCGCTGAGCCGGACCGGTTAACAAGATCAACGGTAACTTCACCAGCCCCTCCCGCTGTCGTTGTCGTGCGGGTTTCTTTCGTTTCGGCAACACCGATATCAACCCCTCCCCCTTCTGCCTTGATCGTCACACCTTCTTTTGCATCAAGAGCGGCACCCTCCAGTTTTATGCCGGATCCGGTCTTGCCGCTGGTAATCTCTATCGATCCGGTTTCAGAGGTGAGCGTTGAGGTTTTTGCGGTCTCTTTGACAATCGTATCGGTGACTTTATCATATTCGACCGAGGCACTGACGGTGGCGCCGGGGATAATATTATCAATATTTTCCGGGTTCAAGCCATCCAGCTCCGGCTCGGTATCGACATTGGAATTCTTGCGCGCCTCGGCAGCAGCAACCGGATCCGTTTGCTCCAGAGCTTCAATTTTGCGCTTTTCTTCTTCCGCCAGAACCTTGTCCTGAACGTCATCAATGGCATTGCCAACAGTGCTGTAATCAAGCTTTGCCCCGAGGGTGACATTGGTATTGTTGCCTTCAACCGTCACCGTTTGAGTGTCAGTTACGGCTTCTATATTAACGCCCTTTTCGCCCTTGATAACAATATCGCCGCGCACATCATATTCTGTCGCCTTGTCGGTTAGCGTACCTGAAGCGTTGAATTCAATATCATCCGCCGAAATCCTGGTTTCGGCATTGGTTGATGTCACAACCGTTGTCTTGTCTTTTTCAACATTAATGGTGCCTTCAATTTTCAATTCCTGTGTAGAGATTGAAGCACCGATTGATCCTGTTGTTTTTGTGGTCGTGTTTGCATAGGTGGTGTCTGTTTTGGCGGTTTCGACAGTTATGTTTTCTGCGTCAATTTTGAAGGATCCCCCCACATCGACCTCGCTGCCAACAATCCTGACATCGGATTTTTCACCATCTGGTCCGGATTTTGAATTAATCGTCAACGATCCGCCAACTTCAACTTTGCTGGCGCTCGAGGTCTCTGCATCAAGTTTTTCAGTGGTTGTAGTTGTGCTTAAAACCTCAATTGAGCCACTGGCACTGGCAGATTCATCACCATTTTCATCTTCTTCACTAGGTGCGCCACTTCGGGTTTCGCCGCCAAGGATGTTACCCTTGACCGTTGTCGTCTGGTTGACAACGGTTTTATCCTGACCAGCCTCTATCGTGACAATACCGGAATTGATTGTCGCATCGCCAGCGACTTTAATTTCCGAACCGGTAACTGTAACACTTTGCGATTGAGCCGTGTTGCCCTCTTCATCTTTGGACTTCTGGATTGTCAGATTTCCGCCAATGGAAACCGTTGATTCCTGCCCCGTGGTGATGGTGCCACCCAGCTCCGTTTTTTCCTCTTTGAACAGGAGAATGGTACCATCTTCTTCTTTCGAAAACAGATCAAATTTTTCGGTTTTCTGAGTGATCTCGACAGTCTCTTTTTGCGCCTCAATGGTCAGTTTATCGACGTTGAGTTCAGCATCGCCTTTGACCTCAAGGTTGCTGCCGCTGATCTTAAGCTCATTACCGGCATTGACGTTCAGGTTTCCCCCGACCTTGAGACCGGCGCCTTGAACTTCTGTCTGCACCGCCGTCGTCCGTGTGGTCGAACCATCATCGCCTTGTTCTTTTGTCAAGGTGGTGGTCGATTTTTCCAGGCCTTCAAGCGTCACATCTTTAGCCGAAAGTTCAACATCGCCGCCAGCGGATATTTCACCGCCGGTTGAAATGATATTTTCCTTTGCCCGAATTGTCAGGTTGCCATCTGCCTGTATGGTGGCAGTGTCCCCCACTTCTGTTTCTTTCATCTTGCCGTTAGAGCTGGTCGTATCGCGTTACAATGTCTGGTTGATCACGGAGCCTTCTGTGCTCTCAAGCTCGATATCTTTGGCGCTTAGTGTGCCGCTGAGATTCGTTATATTGTCAACCGCAGCAATTTTCAGTTCATCCCCGGCAGCAATCTTGCCAAATTCGTTGGTTACAGTTTCACCGGTATCAATGGAAATCTCATTGCTGGCAAGGATCGTGCCCTGATTGGCAACGGATCCATCGGTATTGATAATCACATTATTTGCCGCAAGCAGTGCGCCGCCGACAATCGTTGTATCGGTACTGGCTGCCAGATATAGTTTCGGTGCCAGGACGGTCTTGCCATTGACCTCTGTCTCCACCAGCAGAACAATATCCGTTTGCAGGCTGGCCACCTGGTCGGGCGTCAAAGCCACACCCACTTTGATATTGAAATCCTTGCGGGTCGCGTCACCTCTGGTGAGAAGATCCTTATATTGTTCATTTTCATTTGTCTGACCATCGGCGAGAAACCTCTGGCCAGTGGCGCTTAGAATTTGCTGTCGAAGATACTGCTGCTCATAGTATGCATCTCCCAGAAACTGATACCTGTCGGCATCATAGCCAATCTGGGCGAGAAAATCGACTGAGCCAAGCAGACCGCCGATGGAAAAGCGCGGGTCGGTCTGGAACAAAAACCTGGCAGTAGGGTCCTGGCTGGGGACAAAGAGCGGACTGCTTGTGACCAGTGATACAGGAGAAGGGCCAATCGGTGTGGCGGCAGCCGTTAATGTGGTAAAACCGGATTGGCTACCGGCACCGGCGTTGACGTTATTTATAGTGAGGTTGGCCGTTAAAGTATTACCGGCTTCAACGCTCGAAAATATACCAACCTTTGCTGTGAAGGTTTCAGCCTGACCATTGTCAAAAAATTCTTTTAGGAATTTATCTGCGAGGACAGGCGTCCCCCCTATTGTCACCGTGTCGGTGAAACTAAAACACATTGTTGCAGGCGAGACGCAAAAAACCCCCAGATTGGCACCGGCACCGTACCTTACGCTGAAAGTTGAAAGTTTGCCGATGGTTCGAACCGGCCCCGACCCTTCCCGTGTATCGCGCTCGAACGCATTTAACGTTGTGATATCAAATATCTGTTGCGATTGATTGGTGAATGTCGCACCGGCGTCGCCATCTATCGTAACGTTGTTTGCTGCCGAGATGATGCTTGTTTTGTTCAGGATGCTGTCGGTGACAAAAATATCTATGTCATTGCCGGCAAAAAGTCGGCTGCGGTAATCGGTGGTGCTCTCTGTGATGGTTTGTGACTCTACGCTGGCCGAGCGCGCGCAGGTCTTGCCAACATTATCGCGAAACCCTGGTTCATCAAAAGAGCCGCATGTGGACACGATCGAAATAAACTGCGATCCAACGATAATACTGTTGTCGAAGCCGGTTTCAGCCACAGGTGTGATTGAACCTGTTGTGACGACTGCCGGGTCACCGGTATTTTCAAATGTTTTGGCAAATATCCGAATATTCCCATTCAGGCTCTCGATCGACGAGTTTTCATTGCTGATATCTCCCTGAGCGGTTGCTGGCGTGCTTCCCCCCAAAGCTATATCGCCGGTGTTGGCGAACAAAAAAGCATCATTGATATTGGCAAACGATTGTGTGGTGAAAATGTCGATACCATTGCCGGCAAAGATCAAACCATCGGTGCTGGAAACAGTATTATCCCCATCCCCCTCATTGGTAACAATGTCGGCCACAAACACACTCTTTTCGGTGGACGAATTGGCAATGATCGTACCCTTGTTGACAATCTCCCTGACGTCCGCATTTAATACAGGCGCCAGCACGGTAGCACTTTGATCGTTTTCAAATTTTCCCGAATTAGCTGCACCATCGGCCAGCCTGATTTCGGTTCCTCCCTGCAACAGGCCACCGGGCACATTTTGAATCAGGTTCCACGCTTCCAAAGTCAGCTTGCTTCCAGCGGCGATAAAGCCTGCATTGGCGATGGTGTCTGTGGCGGTTAGTGTGGCATCGCCAATAGATTGGATACCCTTGCTGGCACCGGTGCTGGCGCTATCGACGGCAATGGTGGCCGCGTTGATTTCCAGGCTGCCGTTACTTTTCAAAAACGAGTTGGCAACAGAAACCTCATTGGTAACGTTTACAGATAAATTACGGGTGGAATTGTCGCCTGCATTGACTATTGCACCGTTCAGAAGACGAAAACTCGCCGCACTGATCTCCAGGTTTTCGCCTGATGTGAGGCTGCTGGCATCAATTTCAACTGCACCCAATGAGGAGGTTGCCCTTATCTTGCCGGTGGCTGAAACAGCAGTATTCCTGAACACAAGTTTGCCACTGGCTGTAATGACCATGTCACCGGCTGTGGCAGAAGCCCGGCCCCTGAGACGAACCCCCACACCATTTTCAGTGCCCACAAGTGTAATGCGGTCGGCATACATGCCGCCCAGTGCGGTCGAATCTATGCCAAACACAGGCTTCCCGGCGGGATCATCTGCCTTTGGCGTAGCCAGCCCGGTGCCATAGTCATACAGATTGCGACCTGAAGTGATCCTCAGGTTTTTTGCATTGACCTGCCCGTTGATAACAATCGACCGACTGACAATGTCGAAAAAATCAACACCGGAAGCTGCATTGGCCCGCAAGCCGTCTCCTTCGATGATTACATCGCCACCATCCACATCGAATGCGCCCAGATTGCCATTTGCTTCGATGCTGGATTTTCCGGTAATAATAGAGGCGCGGGGGAAATTCAAAAACCCGCATCCATTGCACGTCACCCCATTTGGATTGGCAAGAATAAAATTGGCGCTTTTACCCACCAGCTCCTGGGGGCCAAAAAGGTTTGAGCGCCGGGAGCTTGTAACTTCATTCAGGATGACACTCGCTTCCCCGTTTATCGAAAGATTCGGGTTGCGCAAGACTGCCCCCGCAAGGTCCGATTTAACCGGTCCGTCTCCGCCATAGTTGTTAATGACGAGCCCCTCGGGGCCGATATCATATTGGGTGAAAACATTTTGGGAGAGCCCGGCCGCATTTGGCGTGGCGATATTGAGAACCGGGGTATCTTCAACTACGCCATCAACCTCGACCCGGGAAACCGAGGTGTTTCCGGCACCCGATGCATCTATGCGAAGATCTGTTACATTCTGGGAAAAGGCGACGTTTTGTTTTGCGGGTAATATTGTTGCCAACACAACCAGCAGGCAAAAACGAAAACGCTTAGAAACAAACACGCTCATCACTCACACCCCCCAAACCTTATTGACATTAGCCAAGGAGTCGGTGAGGAAACTCATTCTCTTACGAAGTGACAATCTTTACTGCCATACTGCGAAGCGGCTAATCTTTATTGTTTGTTAGCTAATTAACAGCAAAATGGCAAATTTCTCAATCTTTTTTCCGCTAAGGTAAACTCCGGTATTTTAAGTGATTTTCAAGTTTAATAATTCAAGCCGATTTTCAAGTAAATATCACGCGCAGCAGGACTGCCGGTGAGGGCGGTTTTGTCCAGCAAAGACTTGCCAACGGAAAAATCGAATGTGAAATTTCCGCCCACAGCACGGACCCCAACAACACCGCCAACCATGGTGCCGTCGTCAAGAATTCCGACATCTTCCTGTTTAAAAATGTGCCCGACATCAATGCCGATATACGGACGGATGCTGCCCAGGATTTGTTGCGTCATCGGGCCTGAAAACCGTGGCAGGACAACGTACATTTCGTTCCGGGAATAAAAGCCTGTATTGCCGGATATTGAGCGGTCTTTGAAACCGCGAACTGTTTGTATACCGCCGATGGAGAGCCGCTCAGTACCAGGGAGCCTGTCATCCGAGAACTGCGCCGTATTATTTGAAGATACGCCCACCACCACCGGACCGACTTGCCAGCCTTTGGCGATGCTTAAGCCACCATGCAGCAGGTTAAATTCGTCCTCCGGGCTATCAGCAAAAGAAGGATTGCCCCTAACTCCGAAAATGGGAACCCCTCTCGACAAGCCGACATCAAATGTGACCGTGGCCCCGGCTACCAAAGAGGTATGCACAGCGGAAAGATCGAATATGCTCGTTACTCTGCTGCTTGTTACAAGGAGGTTGTTCTCGATGAAGTTTTCATTATCCTTGCGGATCAGGGTTCCTGTGATGGTCGTCTTGGACGTTTGGTCGCGCTGAATAACTCTGGATAATCCAAATGTTGTGGTATTGCCGACCCCGTCCGTGTCAAAGGCTGCAGCCTGTCCCCGCAAGGTGCTTTTATATTCGAAATAACTGAAACCGGTATTCACGGTCCAGTATCCCCAGGGAATGGAATAGTTCACGGAATAATTCCGGCTAAGCGCATTCCGGGTAGGTTCTTCTAAATTACTCCCAAACCCCAAAACAATCTGATCGTTCAACCCCAGCGGATTGTCCACAAACAGGGTCAGGTTGCCCTTGTTTTCACCGGTGCTGGGCGAGCCGAAGTTATCAAACTCGACTTTTCCATAAATGAAACGTGAAGGATCATTATCAACGATGATATTGGTTTCGCCAACCCCCTCACCCGGCAATAACCGCATCCGGGCATTATTGGAGGCAAGTCGATTAATCTGGTCCAGGCCCTGTTCGATGTCCCTGATGTTAAGGATAGCTCCCTCAAGCCCCGGAAACGCAGTCGAAAGATTGATGGCGTCTGCTGATTTACCAGGCAGGATTTTTGCAGTGTAACCTTCAACGACCTGGAACTCGAGGGTACCATCGCTGAGGTCCTGAGGGGGAATAACCACTCGAGTTGTGATATATCCTTTGTCGATGAAATGATTTGTAGCAGTTCTGATAATCTCCTGAATGCCGCCTATACCTATGCATTGGCCGGCATACGCTTTTGTGGCGGCTTTGATTTCATCAAGCGGGAGCACTTTGGCCCCTTTGAACACAATGGATTTAACGACGATACACGTTCCACCACTCTCGGCGGCATCGCCTGGCTCACGCTTGCGGGTTAAACCGTTTGGCGTTTTTCGGCTTTCATCACGATCCAGCTTTCTTTTTCTTTCTTCAAGCTGGAAATCGCGGATTATCTTTTGCTGTTGACGCTGAATAATAAGAATATCGGCTGGCGTTTGGGCATCGGCACTGCCCCCCATCGCTAAAAACAGGATGTCAGCCAACACCAACCCAAATAATACAACCCATATTTTTGATCTCAAATCCTTCTGCCGTACACTGGAAAAAAGGATAGAATCAGTCATGGTTCCCCCGGGCAATTGGTTTCGAATTTGTTACCAATTTGATTGTTTGTGCCGAAGGTATGTGCGTATGGTTAACGAAAGGTTAACGGGTGATTTGCATGGGGTAACGCGCGTACCCTTTTTGTTGAGTACGAAATACACTCTATATGCTGCAGGTACCCCGGCAACGGAATTAAGCTCAGCCATAAAGCAGACATGACTGCAGGAAGAACCTGGCGTCGACACTACAAGTTGCCTTGATTACAACACTCTATCAAACAGCGACAAGCTCATTTCTAAAATTAAGAATGAGGCCACTTCCAGTTGCTTATTTCTGGCATGTCCTGACCATGGGTCGTGATGTACTTGTGGTGCTCTTCCAGTTTGTCATCCATCGCTTGTTGAATATCACCAGCATGTTTCTTGACTGCGGGAACGTGTTTGACGACATTTAAAACCAGATGGAAACGATCGAGGTCATTACGAACGGCCATGTCAAACGGTGTGGTGGTGGTGCCTTCTTCCCTGTAGCCATGGACATGTAAAAAGTGATGGCATTTACGTTTATAGACAAGCCTGTGTATCAGTGATGGATAGCCGTGAAAGGCAAAAATGATCGGTGTGCTGGTTGTAAACAGCTTGTCAAATTTTTCATCATCCAGTCCGTGGGGGTGTTCACTGGCTGGTTGCAGTGTCATCAGATCAACAATGTTAATGACCCGTATCCTTAAATCCGGCGCGCATTGCCGCAATAAGCTGACAGCAGCAAGGGTTTCAATAGTCGGCACATCACCGCAACATGCCAAAATGACATCAGGTTTTTGCGCTGGATTTTCATTTCCCGCCCAATGCCAGATACCTATCCCGGCTTTGCAATGTTCTTCTGCATCGCCCATGTTCAGCCACTGGGGTTCAGGCTGCTTGCCGGCGACAATGACATTAACCAGATTTCTTGAGCTGAGACATTGATGGGTCACACATAATAAGGTGTTGGCATCCGGCGGCAAAAAGACCCGCACGGTTTCGGCTTTTTTGTTGACCACATGATTGATAAAACCGGGATCCTGATGGGAAAAGCCATTGTGGTCCTGACGCCATACATGGGATGTCAGCAAAATATTAAGCGATGCAATGTCGGCACGCCATGCGACTTCACCGCAAACCTTCAGCCATTTTGCATGCTGGTTAAACATTGAATCAACAATATGGATGAAGGCCTCATAACAGGAAAACAGGCCATGGCGGCCAGTAAGAAGATATCCCTCGAGCCAGCCCTGACAGGTGTGCTCTGACAAAATCTCCATCACCCGCCCGTCAGTGGCAAGGTGATCATCATAATCATAAATATCTGCCATCCACACGCGATTGGTCACTTCAAACAATGCCGAAAGCCGGTTGGAGGCTGTTTCATCCGGCCCCATGACCCTGAAGTTGGCCCGGGGTAAATTCAGGCGCATCACATCGCGCAGATAAATCCCCATTTGTCTGGTGGCCTCACCTGTCATGGCGCCAGGTTTGTTCACTGCCAGGCCAAACTGTCTATGATCAGGCAATTGCAGGGGCTTCAACAACAGACCGCCATTGGCATGGGGGTTGGCACCCATGCGTTTTTCACCTTGTGGCGCAAGGGCGGCAATTTCCGGTTTTAGCCAGCCATTATGATCAAACAACTCCTGTGGCCGGTAACTGGCCATCCAGTCGTTCAGTATTTTCAGATGTGCCGATGTTGTTACATCTGGAACTGGCATCTGGTGGGAACGCCAGAAATCTTCAACCTTAAGGCCGTCAACCTGTTTGGGGCAGGTCCAGCCTTTGGGAGTTCTCAAAACAATCATCGGCCAGCGCGGCAATTCATCACCACCTTCTTGCCGGGCTTTATGCTGGATGTTTTTTATATCAGCAATGGCCTGATCAAATACTGCCGCCAGTTGCTGGTGAACAACCAGGGGGTCATTGCCTTCTATATAATAAGGCCGGTAGCCAAGGCCTTGAAACATTCGCTCAAGGTCTTGTTGTTTGATGCGGGCAAAAACCGTCGGGTTGGCAATCTTGTAACCATTGAGGTGCAGGACCGGCAAAACGGCACCATCACGGGCCGGATTGATAAATTTGTTGCTTTGCCAGGCTGCTGCCAGCGGGCCGGTTTCTGCTTCGCCATCACCGACGACACACAGGGCCAGCAAATCCGGGTTGTCAAAGATAGCGCCAAAGGCATGGGCCAGCGAATACCCCAGTTCACCACCTTCATGGATGGAGCCGGGGGTTTCAGGAGAGCAATGGCTGGGCACGCCGCCGGGAAAGGAAAACTGTCTGAACAGTTTTTGCATGCCTGCCTTGTCCTGTGAAATATCGGGGTACAGTTCGCTATAGCTGCCTTCCATCCAGGTATTGGCAAGCAATGCCGGGGCACCATGGCCGGGTCCGGTTATGAAAATAGCATTGAGGTCTTCGTTCTGGATCACCCTGTTCATGTGGGCATAAATCAGATTGAGACCCGGAGTTGTGCCCCAGTGCCCCAGACGGCGCGGCTTCACATGCTCTTTTTTCAGCGGCTGTTCCAGCAGTGGATTGTCGATTAGAAAAATCTGTCCGACAGATAAATAATTTGCCGCCCGCCACCACGCGTGGATTTGTTCAAGCTGCGGTTCAGACAAAGTATTTTCATGGGAATGAGTTGTCATGACCTATCCTCTTTTAACCCGGCCTTCACCAAGGGGTGCCTGATCACCGTTTTCAGGAATATTTGTTTTCCAGTAAAAACGCTCATTAATTTGTTTTTCCAGTGCTTGTGAAGATTTCGGCTCTCCATGGGTGATAAAGGTTTGTTTGGGCGGGGCCTTAAAACCTTGCAGCCAATTCAAAATAGCCTTTTGATCTGCATGGGCAGAAAATCCGCCGATGGTGATTATGCGGGCTTTGACCGGAATTTCCTTTCCGAAAATCTTAACTCTTTTCGCTCCGTCAACCAGGCGTCTGCCCAGCGTACCTTCGGCCTGAAAGCCGGTAATCAGAATTGTGTTTTCACGGCGGTCCAGACCATGCCTTAAATGATGCAGGATACGCCCTGCATTACACATGCCGGCTGCTGATATAATGATTGCACCCGAACTAATCGTGTTAAGCGCCATGGATTCCTGAACGGTTTCGGTAAACTTCAGCGTCATCTCGTGATTATGATGTTCATACCAGTCAACCAGTTCCATACCTTTTTTATCAAACAGTTCGATATGATGGCGGGTCAGGCGGGTCACTCTTTGGGCCATGGGTGAATCGAGAAAAACGCTAAGGTTTGAGACTTTTTTCTCTTTTGTCAGACTGTAGAGATAATAGATAATCTCCTGGGTTCGCCCGACCGCAAAAGCTGGAATGATAATATTGCCTCTGCCGGGTACAATTGTATCATCGATGGCATCGACCAATTCGTCCAGTGAAGGTCCCAGGGCTTTATGCTGGCGATCTCCATAGGTCGATTCTACAATCAGATAATCAGCTTTTTCGATGGTCACCGGATCCCTCAGTATTGGTCGTCCCGGCTGGCCAAGGTCCCCGGAGAATACGGTTTTTTGCTCGTGCTTTCCCTGCCTGATCCAGATTTCCAGAATTGCCGACCCGAGGATATGACCCGCATCACGCATGCAAACCCTGACGTTGTCATGTGGGGTGTAGGCCTCATCATAGGATTGCGGTTTGAGTTGCTTCAATGAGTTTTCTGCATCAACAATTGTATAGAGCGGCGTAATCGGTTTTTCATGATTTTTACGTTTTCGGTTGGCGCGTTCTGCGCTTGTTTCATGAATGTGCGCGCTGTCGCGCAGCATGATATCCAGCAATTGTGCCGTTGCATCGGTGGTGAAAATCGGGCCTTTGAAACCATCGCGACACAATTTCGGGATTAACCCGCTGTGATCGATGTGACCATGAGTAAGAACAAGAAAATCAATCTCATGTGGCTTGAATGAAAAATTAGAGCGATTTTTGGCATCCGCATGATTGCCACCCTGAAACATTCCGCAATCAACCAGGAATTTGAAAGATGGTCCTTCGACGAGATAACAGGAACCGGTGACTTCTCCCGCAGCGCCCAGAAATGAAATATTCAGTTTTGTGTTTATTGTCATTATCATTACTCCTTGAGCACTGTGAAAAATCCGGATTATTCAGGCGGGACGCCATGATAGAAGTCACTGATAAATTCAACCGCCTGTTCGGCGCAATCGGTAATGGTGAACAGCGTCAGGTCGTGCTTGCTGATAAAACCTTCTTGCGCGAGAAACTCAAAATCCACCACCCTCGACCAGTACTCTTTTCCCATTAAAACGATGGGCAATGGCGGCACTTTTTTTGTCTGCAC
>JAJRTY010000093.1 GCA_024278055.1 Alphaproteobacteria bacterium
ATTTGCTTGGTAATTTGATGAAATACGCTATTCTCATGCCGCATGATATCAATCTCCATTTCGTGCCTCAAACGCGCTCAAACGCTTGAAACCAAGTAGAATCAATATCATGCAACTTGTCCACTAACTTAAACCGGACAGCAGTGGATCAAGTCCGGCGATGACGACTTAAAATCATCCAGCCTGATCAGCAATCAGCAGATCGATAAATTTCTCGCAGGCTTCAATCTGTGAAATCTCGATGAACTCGTCGGGCTTGTGGGCCTGGTCTATGGAGCCGGGACCGCAGATGGCAACTGAGAAGCCTGCTGCCTGGAATACGCCGCCGTCGGTACCGTAGGAGACGACGTTTTCGCTGTTGTCGCCGGAATAGCGCCGGCACAGGGTGGCGGCTTCGCCTTCGGCTTCCTTGCGCAAACCATAGGTGTCGCTGTCGATTTTCAGTGTGGCCTTGCAGTCGCTGTCCTGATCCTGCATCCAGGCGCGGATAGTGTCCATTCCAGTCTTTATCTTTGCTTCAATCACTGCCACATCTTCTTCCGGCATCACCCGGATGCAGACATCAACAATACATTTATTGGGGATGATGTTGGTCACTGTCCCCCCGGAGACAACGCCGATATTGATGGTGGAATGTGGCGGCAGAAACAGGCTGTCCT
The DNA here is from genome assembly GCA_024278055.1 of Alphaproteobacteria bacterium. Classification (GTDB taxonomy): domain Bacteria; phylum Pseudomonadota; class Alphaproteobacteria; order Rhizobiales; family JAJFHR01; genus JAJFHR01. Next base: position 660 of record JAJRTY010000093.1, read on the forward strand.
CGTCTTTGCCGGCGGCAAACTCCTCATCCATTTCAATCAGCAGGTTCATGAATTTGTTCGCCGCCACCGTTGCACTGACGCCCAGGTACGGCATGGATGAATGTGCTTCTATGCCTTCAAAAGTCGCCGTTACTGCCATGATGCCCTTGTGCTGTTCAACCACTTTCATTTCGGTTGGCTCGCCCACAAGGATGGCTTTGACATCGGGCAGCAGGTCGCGCATACGCGGGGAAAGTTCAATTGCACCTAAGAGCCCCACTTCCTCATCATAGGAAAATGCCAGGTGGATGGGTTTCTTGAGATTGGCCTTGAGCATTTCCGGCACCTTGGCGAGACAAATGGCATCAAACCCCTTCATGTCGCAGCTGCCGCGCCCGTATAGGCGTGAGCCTTTTTGTGTCAGCTCAAACGGGTTGGAGGCCCACACCTGGCCATCCACCGGCACCACGTCTGTATGACCGCTCAATATCACGCCGCCGGCAACATTCGGGCCGATGGTGGCCAGCATGTTGGCTTTGGTGCCGCACGGGCTTTTGAAGGTATGGCATTCAACACCAAGATCGGCAAGATAGGCCACAACCCAGTCCACCAGGTCGAGGTTGGAATTGCGCGAAACCGTATCAAAGCCCACAAGTTTCGAGAGTATTTCAATTGATTGCGACATGGAATTTCCTACTCTTTTACGGCAACAGTATAGTTGAGACCAAGACGGCCACCATCGGGATAAATCGTCTGCCCGGTAATATAACTCGACATGTGAGACGCCAGAAACACGGCGATCTTGCCCACCTCATCAGGTTCACCCGGTCGCCCCATCGGCGTTCGCGACATAATAGTGCGATATTTTTCCGGGCTGGCGGCGACCGTTTTGAACAAGTCAGTAGCAATGGACCCCGGCCCGATGGCATTGACGCGAATGCCTTCACCCGCCAGCCTGATACCGAGCACCTTGGTCCATTGATTAACCCCGCCCTTGGCAATGACGTATGGAGCAATTTCAGGGATCACCAATTCGGCATTGACCGATGACATATTGATGATGGTACCTTTGCTGCCATTTTCATCCGGCGTCTGGCCAATCATGTGCCGGGCAGCACATTGCCCGGTTAAAAATACGCCCTTGAGATTAACGGCAATAACCCGGTCAAAATCTTCTTCGGCCAGCTCCAGCGGGTCTGACACATGTACAATACCAGCGTTTGCCACCACCGTATCAACTCTGCCATGGGTATCGACAGCAAAATGCATCAAAGCTTCAATGTCAGATTTAATCGAGACGTCACAATGTAAATACCGAGCATCCGCTCCTTCATCACGCAAGGCAGCAGCAGCTTTTTCACCCGCATCGTCCTGCACGTCCGAGACAATGACTTTGGCCCCCTCCTCAACAAAGCTTGTGGCGCACGCTAGCCCCAGACCTTGAGCTGCCCCGGTGACAACAGCGATTTTATTTTCAAGCAACATGGAAGTGGTCTTTCTGTTTAAATAATCGCTTTTTCGATAAATGGCTCATTGGCAAGAATGCGGTCATAGGAAAGTTCTGATAAATCAAGTTCTCTGTATTCCCCGTAAGTTATTAGTTCAGCCAGCCCGCGCCCCACTGCCGGTGCCTGTTGCAACCCATGGCCGGAAAACCCGTTGGCAAACATGAAGTTTTCAACTTCCGGGTGCGCACCGATAATGGCATTTTGATCAAACACATTATAGTCATAATGACCAACCCAGCCACGGATCATTTTAATCGCCTCAAAGGCCGGTATACGATTGGCCAAAACCGGCCAGATGTCTTGCTCAAACTGCGCATAGTCCACATCAAAATCATCAAAATCCGCATCCTCATCAATCTCCGGCGGCCTGCCGGTAATATAGATATCACCTTCCGAGCGGCAGTAGACGCCGGAAGGATCAATGGTCAAAGGCAACGGCTGGCCCAGTTTCTCACGACACCCAAAGACAAAGACATTGCGTTTGCGCGGAACTATAGGCAAATCAATGCCCGCCAGTGCAGCCACAATACCGGCGCGCGTCCCCGCTGCATTGACCAACACTCCGCACCCGACAGTCTCACCGGATTTAAGCCGGACACCGGTAACCTGATTGCCCTGACGCTCAATACCAACCACCTCATCAGCAATATATGCAACACCGCCTGTACGCGCCATACGCTGAAACGACTGCATCATGCCATAGCCGTCAAACCAGCCCTCGCCCGAGCCGTTAAAACTGCCCAGTTCAATATCATCGAGATTGTAAAACGGGAACTTTTGCGCAATCTGCCCAGGCGTCATCAAAACAGTCGCCGCCCCGCAACCCGCCTGCACCGCCTGGTTTTCCCGCAAGATATGCGCCTTGTCGGCTGTACTGAGAAACATATAGCCGCGTTCTTCAAAACTCACCGGTGGCACATCGGCATCATCACCCAGGTTTGATTGAAAATTACGAATAAAATCAGTTCCATACAGCGATATCTTGACATTAATCGCATTGGAATATTGATGGCGAATACCACTGACGGAAAGCGCAGTTGCCGCAGTTGAATAGGTCAAATCACGCTCAACCACCAGCACGGATCCGGTAAAACCCTGATTGGCGGACAAAAACCACGCAACCGCCGAGCCCATGATTGCCCCGCCAATGATAATCACATCAAAAGATTTGTGTTCAAAAGTCATACCTAACGGCGCTAAGCCATTTGGGGTTTAGGGTCAAGCCCTGCCTAAACCCGCCGCACCCCATCACGAAAAACCTGACGCCAGTGCAATATGCGCACGGATTTGCGCAGGCCGGTGGTCCAGAAAGGGTCGGCTTCAACCAGCGCTCTGGCAGCTTTTGCGTCTTCGGCTTCCACCAGCCACAACCCGCCGGTGAGATTTTCGGTATCAGGCTCGACCAGCGGTCCGGCGGTGCGTATACTCTTGGCGTTGGCTTCGAGAAACTTCAGGTGCTCACCCATGTATTTGGCGCGCATATCTGACTGGGTCACATCGTCTTCAAATAAAATTGCGTAGCTCGTCATCACGTTCTCCTTAACTATCGTTAAAATTGAAAATTTTTAACCCGCCCGGAACCAACATTGAAGATGCAATATTGCAAAAACCGGAGGCAAAAATGCAGGAAACCAACTGGGATGACCTGAGGTACATTCTGGCCCTTGGGCGCATGCCGACATTCACGGCTGCCGCCCGCCATCTGGGCGTCAATGAAAGCACGGTGGCGCGCAGGATTGCGCGCTTTGAAGCCCGCATCAATGTGCGCCTGTTTGAACGCCAGATGGGAATGCTGCAACCAACGGACGCCTGCGCCGAACTGATCCTCAGGGCCGAGCGGGTGGAACTGGAAATTCAGGCCGCCGAAGGCCTGTTGACCGGAACCAATGATCGCGCCGCCGGCAGTGTGCGTGTCACTGCTGTGCCGATAATTGCCAATCACATTCTGGTGCCGGCCCTGCCCGGATTGCTCAACCGGAACCATGATCTGGAAATTGAACTGATTGCTGACGACAGCAATCTTAATCTGATCAACCGTGAAGCTGATATCGCCATCCGGCTGGCGCGTCCCAAAGATGATGCCCGCGCCATTGTCAAACGCGTGGGCCAGCTTACCTACGCCACTTACTGTGCAACAGCTCTCGCCAATAAATCCATCCCCTGGATCACCTACGATGAAAGCCTGGCCGACCTGCCTCAGGCCAAAGTAATGGCCGGCGAAATGGCCAAAGCCCACAACGCCAAACCACAACTTCGCGTCAATGATGCTGAAATGCTGTTGCAATCGGTCAAAAAGGGATTGGGTAAATCAATGCTGCCGGTTCACATCGGCTCACGCACCCATGGCATTATCAGAATTGGTGATGAGGCCAGGACTATAACCAGAGAAGTGTGGCTTCTGGTCCATCCGGACCTGCGCGACATCACCAGAATTCGTGTGGTCATGGACTGGTTGACGGCAACCATCGAACAGGCTTCAAACGAGTATTAGAGCGATTTTCTCCAACTATCAACCATCGCCTCACGAACAATCGGGCACGTCTTTTCGACTGTTGCTGCAATTTTGTCCGCTGCCTCCATTGCCATCATACCGCCAGTGTTCAACAAGATTACCGCGTCTGTCCCACTCTTTGCTGTAGGTTTCGGTTTTTTCCACTTCCTTGCCGCCATTATCGTAATAGGCGACAATATCATAGCCTTTACCATTGGGTGTCGATTCGCTTTTCAGGATACAGCTGGAGGCATAAAAAACCAGTTTGTATTTATACCTGGTGCCATTATCCGATTTCTTTTTGATAATGGTTATTGCAGAAATTTCCTCAGGCATCGCGTCATAATACCTGCCGCCATCATAAAACGGCTCCTGCCATTGCCCGTCTGAAATATCCACTCCGCAAATATTTGTCGGCGGACCACTGGATGTTCCTGTGGTGTTTCCCACACCGGCTCGCGTTCCGGATGGGTCTCCACCCTGCTCTCTTTGAACAAGCTCATAGTTTGAGCTGTTGTTATCTTCATCATACCTTCGATCAGGCGTAGTGGTATCGGTCGCTTTGGAATTGTTGTAGGCGGATACAGCCCCCCTGTTGCCCCGGCAACAGCACTCAACGCTTCACGCCAGGCCCGGTTGTTAGCTTGCGTGCGGCGTTTGTTGCGCGCTTCATCATATATCAGGTCCTGGCTTTTGACCTTGTAGGTACGTGTCCATTTAAGCACCTGTTCTTCGGCCAGGCCGTTGATTTTGCCCGAAGCGATAATTCCGAACAGCCTTTTATGATCCACACCTTGTTCTTTCACCTTGATGCGAAAAGAGGTGTAATTCGAACTTGTCCAGGCAAAACCTCTTTTATCGGCAATGCGCGGTTTTTTCTTCAACCTGAACCCGGCAGGATATTTCACTGTTCCCCGGATCGTCTGCCCTGCCTTCACGGCACGCGCCATATCGACCTGAATCTCGAATTTACGGCTGTCAGCTATATAGATTTTTCGCGACAGTGATGCCGTGCGCCCGAGCCCGTCCGTCACCTTCAAGGTGAAGCGTTGGCTGCGGCCAATGTATTTTTTCGTTGGTCGCAGATAAAAATCAAAAACGGTTTCGCTAACGTCATTGCCATCGGGAACGCGCAATCCAGCGCCAGAGGATTGTGTCTCGACCCTGATCGGTTCCACCGCCCAATCGGATAAAAACGCCTGGTATTCTCCGGCCCATACATTTCTTTTACTATTATAGTTGGGGATGGCCTGAGGGACGTCAGCCACCAGAGCCAGCGGTGTATCTGTAAGGGTGAAATTAAATCTCTGTATATCTGTTTCGACGGTTTTCCCGTTTTTCTTACGGTAAATCTTTATCCAGAACTGATAATCACCGGGCTTTAAAACCGCTGTTTGCAATTGCAGAAACCCGCTATGTTTTCGCAAATTACCGGCAATGTTCTTTGCCGTGAAGTTCGATTTTTTTGTTATTTTCGCATAGGCAGGCCAGCGCGAACTTTTAGATTTTCGCCACGTCAATCCATCACCTTCGCCAGGGCTGTAACCAATTGCATAAAGCGTGTCGGTTGAAAGCCGTTGCCTTGGGTTTTTCGATCGGCTCCATAGTAGAATTTTACGCGATGTACTGGCATCCAACGGCCGGGAAAATGTCATGTCAAACTGCAAAACAGATCCCTGGGGAATACGCGCACCGGGTTGAAATGTTTTTGCATGCACAAGCTTTCGGCTTCGAAGTTCCGGCCTGATGATACTTGCTGTCAGTGTTCGCGCTATACGCAGCCGCAATGGCGCTAATGTCATCTGGTCTTTGGAGGTCGGGACAGGCTTTTTGGCATTGCCGGTTCTGCCAAACTCTTCAGTGGCCTGGCTGAGTTTGCGGATTCTTTCTCTGATCTCATTCAGTCTTCTTTTTTCTTCTTCCGCACTCATCAGGCGTTTATTTTTTGCCTGCCCCTGCACTGCACTTTCAGTTTCAAGAATAATCTCCTCGCCGCCATTTGAATCCTTGTTGATGCCACCAAAAAAATCCGGTTCCTGTGCCAACGCCGTTACTGCAAACAATAAGCCGGCCGCCCCCGCTACAAACATCCTCGATAAAAGCTTCGCCACGCACCCATCAACCCGTGAAACATTTTTTGCATAATTTACTCCTGACCACCCCAGGTTTAGGCGCATGCAGGGGAAATTTCAAATGCTAAATTGGCAAAACGTCTGCCGGTATTGCTCTCCCCGGATTTGTACCACACTGTGGCATTTTGGTGCCATTACGGCG
>JAJRTY010000007.1 GCA_024278055.1 Alphaproteobacteria bacterium
GTAAAATCATTGAAGATGGCAAACATGACGAATTGATTGGCGGCAATGGCCTTTATGCACAGCTATGGAAACATCAATCCGGCGGGTTCATCGATCAGGATGAAGAGGTAATAAACGCGGCAGAGTGATGTGAATTTAGGAAAAAAGAACCAATGGCAGCAGGATTAGGTGACAATCACCTAATCCTGCTGCCTAAAGTACATAAAATTTGCCCCGCTAAAAATGGAACCGCCCTAAAAACTGGCTGTTATTAAGGCGGTAATTCCGTCCTTGAATTCCGGTCCACTGATAGCCAACTTCCGTGCAATACGCCCATTTGTTCCCTTGCACGAGCCGCACCAGTTTTTTCCCAATTTTTTGGCTACCCTTGAAACTGCTTTGGGCCCACCTTTGGTTAAGCCAAGCTTTGCCATGCGGGCAACCAAAATAGCCGCTAAAGCCCTGCTGCGGCCATAATCTTTCGCCCGCTCAATTTTATTGCGCTGGCTGCCGCTCAACTTAAATACCGATCTTTCTTTGGATGGTTCTTCGATTACAACAACTTCAGGAGCAACAAATGTAACACTTCCAGCCCATGCGTTAACGGGAATAGCTGTAACCGAAAAACCAGAGAGCGCAAAAATTGCAGTTGCGATCAAGAATTGAATAGCTCTTGAATACATTTAGTAGTTCCTCTTAAGTTTGCAATTTCAACAATTTTGTCTCTAGAAATTTCCTCCAATAGTCAAGCGACATACTGGACGGGAATAATGATGACCCATAAAACGGCCACCAAATCCACAAAACCAATCTAAATTTTCGCCCAATCCGCGACAATGTGCCCTTGGGGGGCCAGGTGGTCTGGACAAATGGAGGCAAGCGGGCCTAAACAGCATTTCAATGAAGGGTGGATTCCCGTACCCGACTATTGCAGTGCGCTTTGTGCCGGTATATACGCCCGGGGTATCTATCTTATCGTCTAATTTTATTGTCATCGCGAAAGGACCAGAACCCGTGAGCGAAACTGATACGGCGGAACCCACACGCCGGGACATTCTCTACATTGCCACCGGAGCCGCAGGCGCAGTTGGTGTTGCATCATTTGCCTGGCCTTTTATTGACCAGATGAACCCGGATGCTTCAACCCGCGCACTGGCAACGACTGAAGTCGATATTTCGTCAGTCGAAACCGGTCGTTCTTTGGTTGTGAAATGGCAGGGTAAGCCAATTTTTATCCGCAACCGTACCGCCAAGGAAATTGAGGAAGCAAAATCCACCCCCCTCAGTGACCTTAAGGACAAGATTGCCCGGAACAGAAATTTGGGTGATGCAGCAGCCGCGACCGACGCCAATCGAACAATCGAGGGTAAGGAAAACTGGCTGATTCAGGTTGGTATTTGTACCCATCTTGGGTGCATACCGCTGGGGGAACAGGGCGACTTTGGTGGCTGGTTCTGCCCATGTCATGGTTCCCACTATGATACCGCAGGCCGTATTCGCAAAGGCCCGGCACCGGAAAATCTTCTTGTGCCGCCTTATGTATTTTTGACCGATACGCTTGTGAAAATCGGCTAACGGAATTGATAGGAGAAGACGCATGAGTGGTCATTCCGCTTACGTTCCAAAAACAGGCTTCGGCAAATGGATGGATGTTCGTTTGCCGCTGGCACGACTTGTCTATGACAGTTTTGTCGCCTATCCGGTGCCACGCAATCTCAATAACTGGTACACATTTGGTGCCATTTTATCGTTGATGCTGGTGGTTCAGTTGATAACCGGCATTGTGCTGGCGATGAATTATGTTCCCAATACAGGATTGGCGTTCGATTCGGTTGAACATATCATGCGCAATGTCAATTTCGGCTGGTTGTTGCGCTATATGCATTTCAACGGCGCCTCATTCTTCTTTATTGCGGTGTACATTCACATGTTCCGCGGATTTTACTATGGTTCTTACAAGAACCCGCGTGAGGTTTTGTGGATCCTGGGTGTTATTATCTACATCCTGATGATGGCCACCGCCTTTATGGGCTATGTGCTGCCGTGGGGCCAGATGAGCTTCTGGGGCGCTACGGTGATCACCAGTTTCTTTACCGCAATTCCTGTTGTTGGCGATGCCATCCACACGCTGCTGCTCGGTGGTGCCGTGGTCGACAATCCAACCCTCAACCGGTTCTTCTCGCTGCACTACCTGCTGCCGTTCATGATTGTCGGCGTGGTGATCCTGCATGTCTGGGCATTGCACGTAACCGGTCAGACCAACCCCACAGGAGTTGAGGTTAAATCTGAGCAGGATACGGTTCCGTTTACACCTTACGCCACCATGAAGGACATGCTGGCAATGGGGGTTTTCATCGTCGTGTTCTCGTATTTTATCTTTTACATGCCAAACTTCCTCGGTTCGCCGGAAAACTATATTCCAGCCAACTCGCTGAAAACCCCGGCTGAAATTGTGCCTGAATGGTACTTCCTGCCATTCTACGCAATTTTGCGGTCAATCACCTTCAACATCGGCATTCCATTCACAGACATCGTTCTGATTAATTCCAAGCTTGGCGGTGTTATCGCGATGTTTGGCGCAATTCTGGTGTTTTTCGTGGTGCCGTGGCTCGATACATCAAAGGTTCGCTCTGCCGTTTACCGGCCGTTGTTCAAGCAGTTTTTCTGGATATTTGTTATCGTCTGCATTGGCCTTGGATATCTTGGCGCAAAACCGGCTGAAGGTATCTATACGACGATGTCGCAAATCCTGACTTTTTGGTATTTCTTCCACTTCCTGGTGATTTTACCAGTGCTTGGATTAGTCGAAAAACCAAAGCCAATTCCAGCCAGCATCACAGAAGCAGTCCTTGCCAAACCCGGCAATGCTGCCAGTTGATCCGGGAGATATGAAAGTGACCAACATGAAGTTTCTTACTTCCAGAATTGCCGGGATCGCTCTTGGCCTTGCCCTTGGAATTGCAGCATCAAGCGCCGCTTTTGCCGAAGAAGACAAGCCTATTCCGGAATACCCGATCAAGCATCCCAAAGAAGTCAAATGGAGCTTTGGTGGCCCGTTTGGCAAATGGGACCTTGGCCAGTTGCAACGCGGCCTGCAAGTTTACACCGAGGTGTGCGCGGCCTGCCATTCGCTCAACCAGGTTTCCTATCGAAATCTTGGTGATCTTGGTTACAATGAAGATCAAATCAAGGCATACGCGGCAGAATATGAAGTCACCGATGGACCAAACGACGAAGGTGACATGTACACCCGTCCAGCCAAACCGGCTGACCGTTTTGTCGGCCCTTACGCCAATGACGAAGCGGCCAAGGCTTCAAATAATGGCGCGCTCCCACCGGATTTCTCCTTGCTGGCAAAAGCGCGCGCACCGCTGCGTGGCTTCCCGACCTATGTCTTCGACATTTTTACCATGTATGCTGAAAATGGCCCGGACTATATCTACTCATTGCTGACCGGTTATGTTGATGCACCGGCCGGGGTCGAAGTGCCGGAAAATGCCAATTACAATCCGTACTTCATTTCCGGTTCAGCGCTTGCCATGGCGGCACCATTGTCCGACGAACTTGTCGAATATACCGATGGCTCGCCACAAACCGTTGATCAATATGCCAAGGATGTGGCAGCCTTTATGATGTGGGCCGCAGAACCTAATCTTGCCGCACGCAAGGCCATGGGTTTCAAGGTAATGATCTTCCTGTTTATCTTTGTTGGCCTGCTCTACTTCACCAAGAAAAGAATTTGGTCCTCAGTCAAGCACTGACGATAATTTTACAGTCTTAAAGGGCCTCATGTGATATCAGCATGGGGCCCTTTTTATTGAGCGAAAGGCTCTTGTCATGGATAAATCACTGCGTTCGGTCCTCGAAGACTCCATACGGTCCATTCACAACTACCCCAAAGAAGGCATCGTCTTTCGTGATATATCCACCCTGCTGGGCCACCCCCGCGCCTTTCGCCGTTCGGTCGATGAACTGGTGCATCCATTTGCCGGACAGCGCATAGACAAGGTTGCAGGCATTGAAGCACGAGGATTTATTCTCGGTGGTGCGGTTGCCCATCAATTGTCGTCAGGTTTTGTCCCCATCCGCAAGAAAGGCAAGCTGCCGCACGACACCGTGCGCATTGCCTACTCGCTTGAATACGGCATCGACGAAATGGAAATGCACCGTGATGCAATCCGCCCGGCAGAAAAAGTTGTTTTAATCGATGATCTCATCGCCACTGGCGGAACCGCCGAAGCTGCCGTGAAACTGCTCCAGCAAATCGGTGCCGACGTCGTTGCTGCCTGTTTTGTTATTGACTTACCGGATCTTGGCGGGCGCAAAAAGATCGAGGCGCTTGGCGTTCCGGTGCGCACCCTGATCGAATTTGAAGGCGATTAAGCCACCTTTAAAAACACCCCGCCATCAAATTCAAGAACCTTTTTTCCATGCTGGTTGAAGCCCTCAGTGTGTTTGCCGATATAACTCCAGCCCGGGCGTGATGCCAGCAGCCGTTTTCCGGTGACTGTCGTCTGGTAGGAAATCGTGTCTCCGGCATAAATCGGTTTGA
>JAJRTY010000094.1 GCA_024278055.1 Alphaproteobacteria bacterium
ACCAGGTCGAAAGATGCTTCAACAAACTCAAATGCTCCAGAAGGTTGGCAACCCGCTACGACAAAACAGCGGCAAGCTACCTCGGGTTCATTCATATCGTATCAACACGATTATGGTTCAGGAGTTTGTCAACATGACCTAAAGCAGCTCCACCAAAGCCTCGATCATGTCATCGAAATGATCGACCACCACATTGGCACCGAGCTCATGGATGGGGATGGGCGTGTAGCCGAAGGGGACGCCAATTACCGGAATGCCTGCTGCGATTGCTGCATCGATATCATTGGCGCTGTCGCCCACCATGACGGCAGCGGCGACCCTGCCGCCCATCTTTTCGATGGTACCGAGAATATGACCGGGATCGGGTTTTCTTACCGCTAGACTGTCGCCACCGACAATGGCGCTGAAATAGCCATCGAGGTTGAATTCTTTCAGCAGTTTTATCGACGCACCTTCAGGCTTGTTGGTGCAGACGGCGAGAATGGCACCAGCCTCTCGCAGTTCGCTCAATGTTTTTTCAACATTGGGAAAAACCACGCTGTGATCGGCAATGTGATCGAGGTAATATTCAAGGAATTGATCAAACAACCCGTCCAGTTGTTCCTCGCTGGCAGGATCACCGGTGGCCGCCATGCCGCGTTCGATCAAAACCCGGGCACCACGACCCACCATATTGCGTACATCGCTGGCCGGGACTTCACGGCGGCCATTTTGCTGCAACACGAAATTCATCGAGGCCGCGAGGTCAGGCGCTGTATCCATGAGTGTGCCATCGAGATCAAACATGATCGCCGCATTTTTAAGTTTTTGCATATGTACTCCGACAATCCTGCTTGGTTTCAACCGGTTTTGCGTGATAAGACAGACGCAATATCCATGGGCTCCACCTGAGGGTCAAGGGCCAATCAGATCTATTTTTGTAGAGGTTAAACTATGCAGCTTAATGACAGCTCACTTTTGCGCCAGCAATGTTATCTTAACGGCCAGTGGACAGGCACCGGTGAGGTGCCGGTTCTTGATCCGGCAACCGGCGAAGAACTCGCCAAAGTACCCAATATGGGTGGCGCTGAAACGCGCCAGGCAATCGAGGATGCCAATGTTGCGTTTAAATCCTGGCGCAAGACCACGGCCAAGCAACGCGCCATAATTCTGCGGCGCTGGTTTGAACTCATGATTGAAAACAGCGATGACCTGGCGATGATCATGACAGCCGAGCAGGGCAAGCCGCTGACCGAAGCCAAAGGTGAAGTTGCCTATGGCGCATCATTCGCGGAATTTTACGCCGAAGAAGCCAAACGCATATATGGCGAAACCATCCCCACCCATCGCGCTGATGGCCGTATCGTTGTCATCAAACAACCGATTGGCGTTATTGCCGCCATCACCCCGTGGAATTTCCCCCTTGCCATGATCACCCGTAAAGTCTGCCCGGCAATTGCGGCAGGTTGCACGGTTGTGTGCAAACCGGCACCGGATACGCCATTATCGGCTTTGGCCCTGGCTGAACTGGGCGAACGGGCGGGCCTTCCCGCCGGGGTCTTGAACATCATCACCGGGGATGCTTTGAAAATCGGCCCTGAACTCACGTCGAACCCTCTGGTGCGCGGCCTGACCTTCACCGGCTCAACGGCTGTGGGCAAATTGCTGATGCAGCAAAGTGCCTCCACGGTAAAAAAATGCGGTATGGAACTGGGGGGCAATGCACCGTTTATCGTCTTTGATGATGCCGACGTCGATGCTGCGGTTGAAGGGGCTGTCGGGTCCAAATTCAGAAACGCCGGTCAGACGTGCGTCTGTGCCAACCGCATCTATGTTCAAGACGGAATTTACGATGAATTTGCACAAAAACTAGCAACCAAGGTGGCAAAGTTCAAAGTCGGCAGTGGCAGCGAGGAGGGGGTTGTCATCGGCCCGCTGATCAATGAGCCCGGCATTGCCAAAGCTGAAGCCCATGTGAAAGATGCAGTCGCCAAGGGGGCAAAAGTGCTGACCGGCGGCAAGCGCCATCAACTCGGCGGCACCTTCTTTGAGCCCACGGTTTTAACCAATGTCTCCAATGATATGTTGTTCACGACCGAAGAAACCTTCGGGCCGGTGGCACCCCTGTTCAGGTTTTCAACCGAGGACGAAGTGGTGGCTCTGGCCAATGATACGCCTTTTGGTCTGGCGGCATATTTTTATTCTCGCGACGTTGGCCGTTGCTGGCGCGTGGCGGAAGAACTTGAAACCGGCATTGTCAGCATCAATGAAGGCATCTTCTCCAATGAAGTGGCACCGTTTGGCGGGGTTAAGGAATCAGGTCTTGGCCGCGAAGGTTCGCACCACGGTATCGAAGATTTTGTCGATATGAAATTCATATTTATGGGTGGAATAGATAAATAAATGAGCCCGGATGAAAAAAAGAAAAACGCCTGCCTGTTGGCGATGGAGTATGTCAAACCCGGCATGAGGCTGGGTCTGGGTACAGGGTCTACGGCCAATATTTTTATTGAACTGTTAGGCCGACAGGTAAATCAGGGCCTTGATGTTGTGTGCGTGCCAACCTCGGTTGCCAGCCATGATCTGGCGGCGGGACTGGGGATAGCGCTGACAACGCTTGAGCAATGCCCGCAACTTGATCTGACCGTTGATGGTGCGGATGAATTTGATGATGATCTGATTTTGATAAAAGGCGGGGGCGGGGCACTGTTGCGCGAGAAAATTGTCGCCAAAGCTTCGCAAACCATGGTGGTCATCACCGATGACAGTAAACACGTTGATGTGCTGGGCAAATTCCCGCTGCCGATTGAAGTTATTCCCTTTGGTGAGGCATCTACCGTTATCGCTATCGAAAAGGTTGCTGCCAGCATGGGTATGAAGGGTCGCATTGAATTACGAAAAAGTGATGGTAACACACCCTTCAATACCGACAGCGGCAACCATATTTACGATTGTCATTTCGAAGCGCTCAAACAGCCAAGGCAACTGGCAACGGCACTCAATGCCATTCCCGGTGTGGTCGAACATGGATTGTTTATAGATATTGCAAATGTCATTTTGATAGGCAACAGCGAAGGCGCTCACACGCTGGAGCGCTAGCTGGTCCGGGAAAGATATATATGACTGAATTTGATTATGATCTCTTTGTCATCGGTGCGGGGTCCGGCGGTGTTCGTGCTGCCCGCGTGGCAGCAAACACCGGGGCAAAAGTTGTTGTTGCCGAAGAATACCGCGTTGGCGGCACCTGCGTTATCAGGGGGTGTGTGCCGAAGAAATTATTCGTCTATGCCAGCCGCTATGGCAAGGATTTCTCCGATGCAGAAAACTATGGCTGGTCGGTAGAAAACCCCTCCTTTGACTGGGCCACACTGATTGCCAGCAAGGATAAGGAAATTGACCGCCTCAACGCGATTTACATTAAAAATCTCAAGGCTTCCAATGTTCAAATTCTCGATACCCGTGCCGTCGTGCGCGGTCCTCATACGGTCTATCTTATTGGTGAGGACATTGAAGTCACCGCCCGCACGATCCTGATTGCCACTGGCGGCACCCCCTTTGTACCGGAATTTCCCGGGCATGAATTTACCATTACCTCCAACGAGGCCTTTCATCTGCCATCACTGCCCCAGAACATGGTGATTGTCGGTGGCGGTTATATCGCCGTTGAATTTGCCGGCATTTTTGCCGGCCTTGGCGTTCAGGTAACCCAGCTTTATCGCGGTGAGCAGATTTTACGAGGTTTTGACGATGATCTTCGCAACAACCTCAATGATGAAATGACACGCCGGGGTATTGATATTCAACTCAATTCGGACGTCAGGGAAATCTCCCAGGCCGGGTCAGGCTATCGTGTCGATCTCAATAATGGCGATACCATCTATACCGATCTGGTCATGTGCGCCACCGGACGCAGCCCCAGCAGCCAAAACCTCGGTCTGGAGAAAAATGGTATCGAAGTTGATCGCAAAGGTGCAATCGTGGTCGATGAATTTTCGCAAACGTCGGTCCCGAGCATCTATGCAATCGGTGATGTCACCGACAGGGTAAACCTGACCCCGGTGGCCATTCGCGAGGGTATGGCGTTTGTTCAGACAGTCTTTCATGATAATCCGACATCAGTTGATTATGAAAACATTGCAACGGCAGTGTTTTCTGAACCTGAACTGGGCACCGTCGGTCTGACCGAAACCCAGGCGCGCGAAAAATATGATGGTATCGACATCTACAAATCCCTGTTCAAACCGATGAAACACACCATCACCGGGCGCGACACCAAAACCATGATGAAAATCATCGTCGATGCCAAAAGCGACCGCGTACTCGGCGTTCATATCATGGGCCCGGATTCAGGAGAAATGGCTCAAATACTCGGCATTGCCGTTAAAATGGGCGCAACCAAAGCCGATTTTGACGCCACCATGGCCATCCACCCAACGGCAGCGGAAGAACTGGTAACCATGCGTGACAAGTGGCAGCCGAGTGAAATATGATTCATCTCCGCGTCATACCGGCTTTCGTCGATATGACAAATGTAAGCTATCGTTCAAACTTCTCACCTCTTCCCGCTATAGGCTATAGGTCCAGTAAATCATGCGCCTTCAGCCTTGTCGGTGGAGGGAATAACCGCTGTTGCGTCTATCTCAACCAGCCAATCCGGTCTGGCCAGCGCCTGCACAACCAGCCCGGTTGAAACCGGATAGACCCCCTTGATATATTCCCCCATGGTCTGATAAACCGCCTCGCGATGACGGACATCGGTAATGTAGACCACCACCTTGACCAGGTGTTCCATTTCGCCGCCGCACTCTTCAATCAACTGCTTGATATTTTGCATGACTTTATGGGTTTGTTTCGCCGGGTCGTGGCTTTTAAGGTTTTCTGCGTCATCGAGATTTTGCGGGCACTACCCACGCAAATATACAGTTTTTCCACCATGGGTTATAACCGCCTGACAAAGATCATTATCAAGATTCTGTTCCGGGTAGGTTTCCCTGGTGTTGAATTTGCGAATGCGGGTATGGACCATTTTGTGTGTTCCTTCTATGAGATACCGTTGTTGTGCTGCACCGCTGTTTGATGTTGCAGATATTTGCGTTGCGTCGAAATATGGTCAGCCAGATATTTGGCATCATGCCAGACGCCCCAGATGAAGGAGGAGCCCCGGCATGACAGCCACGGTAAACCGAGGAAATAGATACCGGGCTCGGGCGAAATGCCACGATGATGTTTCGGTCTGCCTTTTTCATCCAGAACATCAACTTTCAACCAACTGAAATCGACAGCATAGCCTGTGGCCCAGATGATCGCGGTGATGCCGGCCTCAACCAGGTTTAACTCATGAACCGGATCGGTGACGCATTGCGGGTCGGGTTCAATTTTGCGAGCATCGGGATCATCGGGAAGTTCAAGACCATTACGGGCAGCATACGCGTCAGCCTCATCCAGCACCGACAGGTAGTTGGCATCACCGCGGGCAATATTGTCGGCGAGGTCGGATGCGAATGACAGCACACCGTCTTTGTATTTTTCTGTCCGGCCAACCAGCATTATCCCCTCAGCTGCAAGGCGCCGGAAATCGACTGTATGACCGCCATTGGCACCGCTCACCGAGATCGTCACATGTTCCGTGCCCGGCTCCATGGCGACCGCATCCCACTTGCCTAAAACCCCCAGCCACCAGACGAAATCAAGCCCGCGATAGCGACGCGGCGGGCGGTCATGGGGACCAGCCGAGAGGTAAACATTTTTCCCCACACCCAGGAGTTCCTGGGCAATCTGCACGCCCGAAGCTCCGGCACCGACCACCAGTACCGCTCCTTGGGGTAATTGGTCAGGATTGCGGTAGGCGTTGGAATGGATCTGCATCAAACCCGTATCCTCGGGAACGATGGTCGGCATGACAGGTATCTGGAAGGCTCCGGTGGCGGCAACCACGCTGTTGGCCTCGATTATTCCATCCGATGTTTCGACGCAAAAGCCGGGCCGGCCAACATTCCTGCGCACTTCCTTCACATCGACGCCGCAGCGTATCGGGGCGGAGATCTTTTTTGCGTATTCGACGAAATAATCCGCAACTTTGTCCTTGGGGGCAAAGGCATCGGCGTCGGTATCGGAAAATTCCATACCGGGAAATCGATCATGCCAGGCGGGGCCGTTGGCAACCATCGAATCCCACCTTGCTGTGCGCCAGCGCTCAGCAATCCGGTCGCGCTCCAAAACCAGGTGAGGTACGCTGCAATTGCTCAGGTGTTCGCTCATGGCAACCCCGGCCTGGCCACCGCCAACAACGAGTGTATCTACTTTTTCAACTGGCATTTCCCGGTCCTTTTGTATGTCCCATAGTTTTCCGCAGGTGGCTTGTTTTGTGTTTGTTGAGCTATTACTCGCCAGCCCGGCATTTTTGTTTTAACAATAGGTGCCAAGATCAGCTTCGTATAGCTTAGCAAAATTGTGCGTTCCTGTTATCCGGTTTAACCCTTTGATTAATATCATAACAACTTGAAAAATAAACAGAAAACATTCTCAGTCGCCCCCATGATGGACTGGACCGATCCTTATGACCGTTATTTTCTGCGGCTGATAAGTAAACATGCGTGGTTGTATTCCGAGATGGTTACAGCCGAGGCGATACTGCATGGTGATCGTGACCGGCTCTTGGGGTTTGATGAAGCTGAACATCCCGTCGCTTTGCAGCTGGGCGGCAGTGATCCAGATAAACTGGCGCAGGCAGCCGGCATTGGTGCGGATTATGGCTATGATGAGATCAATCTCAATGTCGGTTGTCCCAGTGACCGGGTTCAATCGGGTCGGTTTGGTGCCTGCCTGATGGCTGAACCGCACCTGGTGGCAGAATGTGTCGCCGCCATGTCCGGGGCCATAGATGTTCCAGTCACGGTCAAATGCCGCATTGGTGTTGATGATCAAGATGTTGAAGCTGTGCTGGATGATCTGGCTCAACTGGTGTTCTATGCCGGTGTCGATACCCTGATGGTCCATGCGCGAAAGGCCTGGCTTAAAGGGCTTAGCCCGAAGTAAAATCGCGATATCCCGCCGCTGGATTATGACCGGGTCTATCGCCTCAAGCAAAAGTTCCCGGATAAGCAGATCATCATCAACGGTGGTATTGCGACCCACGAGGATTGCAAGACACATCTGAAACATGTGGATGGGGTTATGCTTGGTCGCGCGGCTTATCAAAACCCGTTTATTCTGGCAGAGGTCGACAGATTGTATTATGACGCGAATTCAAAGCCGCCAGACCGCCATCAGATTGTCGAACAACTGCTGCCTTATGTGGAGCGTAAACTGTCTGAAGGAACGCCCCTGAACCGCATCACGCGCCATATCCTGGGCCTGTTTCAGGGCCGCCCTGGCGCGCGCCGCTGGCGGCGGCATTTAAGTGAAAATGCTCATCTGCCAGGTGCCGGTGTAGAGGTCATTGTGGCAGCGGCTGCATTGGTCGCGCCTTAATGGAAATCACCTCTCTCATCGCTGAATACTGGCCCCTGGTTCTGGCTTTGCTGGCGGGTGGCATCGGTATGGGGCTGATATCGGGTATGCTGGGCATTGGCGGTGGTGGTGTTCTGGTGCCGGTATTATATGAGATTTTCGGTGCCCTTGGCGTTGACGCCGAGGTGCGTATACATCTGTCGATCGGCACCGCACTGCTGGTCATGGTGCCGACAACAATACGCTCTTTTTATGCCCATAAAACCCGTGGCTCGGTCGATATCAAAATTATCCGTGCCATGGCGGTTCCGGTGGTTGCCGGGGTGTTGACTGGTATTCTGGTAGCGCGTTATTCGAACCAGATAGCGTTGAAACTGATCTGGGTAATCTGTGCAACAATAATGTCGGCGAGATTGTTTCTGGCGCGAGACAGCTGGAGCCTCGGTACAGATGTTCCAATGGGTAGGGGGTTGAAAATTTACGGGTTATTTGTTGGTGCCATTTCCACATTGATGAGCATTGGCGGCGGTGTTTTTATTTCCACCATGATGACACTATATGGTCGCTCCATGCATCAGGCGGTGGGAACATCGTCCGGCTTTGGCCCGCTCATAGCCATCCCCGGTGCCATCGGTTTTGTCTGGGCGGGTTACGGTGCCTCAGGCCTGCCGCCGGGATCATTGGGCTATGTCTCACTGATCGGCGCAGCCATCGTTATCCCGGCAAGTGTCACCGCAGCCCCTTATGGCGCCCGGATGGCACACGGCATTTCAAAACGCAAACTTGAATTGTTTTTCGCCACGTTTCTGGCGCTCATAGCCGTCAGGTTTTTCGTGAGCCTGTATCTGTAGAAAACCGGAGGTTCAAATTTTCTGGTCGTACTCACCGACTTCCGAATATTCAGACAAATGCATATCGATATTCTTGAAGATTGCCTTCATGTTGTCCTCCGACGTCGGGCTTTCGACCACCACCACTAAATTGGGTGTGTTGGATGAAGCACGCACCAGACCCCAGGTGCCGTCAGCCAAAACAATGCGAATGCCATTGACGGTAATCAATTCGCGAACATTCTGTCCGGCAATCTGCCCGCCGGTTGCCGCGATGCGCTGGTAGTGTGCGACCACCTTGTCGACAACGCCATATTTTTTTTCATCCGGGCAATGTGGCGACATAGTGGGTGAACCCCAGGTCCGGGGCAGGGCGCGGCGTAAATCCGCCATGGTCTTACCGGGGTTGCGGCCCAGCATATCGCAAATGGCAATGGCCGATACCAGACCGTCATCATAGCCCCGGCCAAGAGGGGAATTAAAGAAATAATGCCCGCTTTTCTCAAACCCCACCAGCGCGCCAAGTTCATGGGCACGACGCTTGATATAGGAATGGCCGGTTTTCCAGTAATCGGTAACGGCATTATTGGCAATCAGCACGGGATCGGTTTTGTATAATCCGGTCGATTTTACATCCACCACAAAACGGGCATCTTTGTGCAGGGCGGATAAATCCCGTGCCAGCATAACGCCTACCTTGTCGGCGAATATCTCCACGCCCTCATTATCAACCACACCGCATCTGTCACCATCACCATCAAAGGCAACGCCCACATCAGCGCCAACTTCAAGCACTTTCGCGCTTAAGGCGTGGAGCATTTTCAAATCCTCCGGGTTGGGATTGTGGTTGGGAAACGAATGATCAAGATCGCAATTTAGGGGGATCACCTCACAGCCGATACGTTTCAACACCTCTGGTGCAAAGGCACCCGCGGTGCCATTGCCGCAGGCAGCGACAATTTTGATTGGCCGGACAAGCTTTTTATCAGCGCAAAGATCATCCATATAACGCTGCGCCATATCATTGACCCAGATGTATTCGCCACCGCTGCGCAGTTCAGACTTTCCCCCCAGAACAATATCTTTAAGCACTGCCATTTCTTCGGGGCCAAAGGTCAGCGGTCGCTCGCAGCCCATTTTAACGCCGGTCCAACCATTGTCATTGTGACTGGCGGTAACCATGGCGACAGCGGAAACGTCGAGGTCAAACTGGGCAAAATATGCTACCGGCGATAACGCCAGCCCGATATCATGCACGATGCATCCCGCCCCCAGTAGGCCGTTTATCAGGGCCTGTTTGATGCTGATGGAATATGACCGGTAATCCTGACCAACGACAATCTCGGGCTTTTGGTCAAGCTGTTGCAAGTAGGTTCCCAGACCTAGACCCAGCGCCTGAATGCCCAGAAGATTGATCTCCTTTTCAAACAGCCAGCGCGCATCATATTCGCGAAAACCGGTGGGCTTGATAAAAGGCAGGCGTTCATATTCAGCCGTATTGGCGTCCAGTTTGAAAACAGGTGTTGGAAACATTGTTGATACCATTTTTTGTAATTATTTGCAGGATCTCAGCGTCGCAGGATGACCTGATTGCCTCTGATTTCGAAAGAACTGAGAGATTTGAGAAAGCTCATACCCAAAAGACTGGTGCCCAGGTCATCCGGTTTTGCTATAAGGCCGCGAACCGGGGAAACATTGATCGATCCGACGCTGACATCGTTAAATCTGACAGCAGCCATTTTAGTGGTGCCATTGGCGGTTTTGACCGGCACCGAAAAGACCAGTTCATCCATATTAATGTTAACCCGGCGGGCATCAAAGTCAGTGAGCACAACCTGGGTGGCACCTGTATCCAGGATCATTTCCACATACGTGCCGTTGACTGTGGTGGAGATACTGAATTGCCCGGCGTTGTCAGCCGTTATGGCGACGATGTTGGTATCGGTGGAATTCTCATCGGCATTCTGGAGTGTTATCGCTGTGCCGGGAACAAGTTCACCCAAAACACGGTTTCCGGCAGCCTGAAACTCGGCGCGATAGGTGTATATAACGACTAAAAACAAAGTGGCCCCAAGCCACATCACCGCTTGTTTCAGGGCCAGTGAGCCCCGGCCTTTATACGAGATGGCCAGCGATGAGCCGATGACAATCAACAGCGCTGTTCCGGTAACCAGTCGCGCCAGTTCCGTATCTGTAATACCCAGCGCGGTTTCCGGATCACCAATCACCATAAAGGCAATGGCAGCGACAATAAGCAGGCCACAGGCGAACCAGGTAAGAGTGTTGGACCTCATGCAAGGCACCTTCGTTCCAAAATTTAGAGTAATCTAGCGCATAGATACTCAAATAGTGTGAACGTGGGTCTAAATCAATGCAACGACAGTCATCAGAAAGGAAATCTCTGCAATCTGCTGAGCCGCCCCCGCCACATCACCAGTATGTCCACCAATTTGGCGCAATGCCAGAACAGCAAACAGAACGGTGCCGATAACAGTGATAATCAGGGAGATTGCGGCATTCAATAAAGTCAATACCGGCAGCAGGGCCACCAGAACTATGGTCAAAGCCACTGCGTAAGTCAGTATAGAGTTTGCGCGTGAGGGTGACAGGGTGGCAGCGAGACCATCTGAACGGGCAGTCGGCAGGTGGCTGACAATTCCCACCATGGCGGCACGCGAGATAGCGGCACCCGCTATGAGAACCAACATGGTGGAAAGCGGTGAAAAAGTGACGATTAAAGCCACCATCACGCCAAGTCGTGCTGCCATCATCAAGAGCAGGCTAAGCACACCGTAAGTGCCAAGCTGGCTGTCGCGCATAATGGCAAGTTTGTTTTCGCGTGTCTGGCCACCGCCAAATCCATCGGCGACATCTCCGAGGCCATCTTCATGCAGGGCACCGGTCAAAACAATCGTGCCGCCAACCGCAATCAGGGTTGCCAGAAAAGATGGCAGCCCAACAGTCAAACCAGCCCAAAGCACCATTCCGGTGAACGCCCCGATAACAGCGCCCACCACCGGAAACATCCAAAATGCGTCATTGAGCGCGATGGATTTTTTGCTGCTTTGGGGGAGGGGTAGCCGCGTCAAAAAATGCATAGCTTCGATAAATTGAGTAACTGGATTCATTGACGCACATTAATAACAGGTTGGGAAAATGTCTATTATCTATGAGGCAAGCGGTGTAGTTTTCTGTGACGAATACAGAAATAACGAAAAAGCGGTAAACCAAATATGAAAATTCATGAGGAAAAAAGAGCGCCAAACCCGCGGCGGGTCAGGGTTTTCCTGGCCGAGAAGGGGATCGATGTTGAATACCAGCAGGTCAACATATTGGACAGTGAACACAAATCAGCGGAATTTACCCGGCTCAACCCCCTGCAAAAAGTGCCAGTTCTCGAACTTGATGATGGTACCATTATCTGTGAAACCGTTGCAATTTGCCGCTATTTTGAAGAACTCCACCCAGACCCTGCATTGATGGGCACGACCACGATTGAAAGAGCCCGGATAGAGATGTTTCAGCGCCAGGTTGAATTCAGCCTGTTCCAGCCCATCGCTCATTGTTTCCGCCACCTTCATCCCGCCATGGAAAAACTCGAAGTGCCGCAGGTTGCCGAATGGGGAAAGGCCAATGGCGAGCGTGCGCTGGCAGGCATGTCCTGGTTGGATGACCAGTTAAAGGCCCGCCAGTTTGTTGCCGGAGACACCTATACTATTGCCGACATCACGGCATTGATTGCCATCGATTTCCGCAAAGTTGCCCGTATTGAGATGCCGGATGAACTGACGCATTTAAAAGATTGGCACGAAAGAGTTTCAGGGCGACCATCCTCTCAGGCATAGGAGTGGGTAAATGAGAATAACATTCGCTGGTTCAGGAGATGCGTTTGGTAGTGGCGGCAGATTGAATACCTGCTTTTATGTGGAAGCTGAAAAAACTGACTTTCTTATAGATTGCGGCGCATCAGCCATGATCTCCTTACGCAAGTTCCACATCAATCCAAACTCGATTTCGACCATTGTCGTAAGTCACCTTCATGGCGATCATTTTGGCGGCCTTGGTTTTTTTATCCTTGATGCCCAACTGATTTCAAAGCGCAACACCGATTTGACAATTGTTGGGCCCCCCGGACTTGAAAAGCGCCATCGGGCCGCCATGGAAGCGCTGTTTCCAGGATCTGTGGATGTTGCGAGGAAATTTCAGATACGCTTTATCGAAATGCCTGCCGGGCAGGAAATTATCCTTGAGAATTTAACGGTTACTCCCTTCGTTGCAGAGCATTTCAGCGGGGCACCATCGTATGCTTTGAGAATAAAATGTGACGGCAGGATACTCACCTATACCGGCGACACCCAGTGGACCGAGACACTTGTTGCAGCAGGTTTAAATGCCGATTTGATGATTGCCGAATGTTATCACCCGGATCGACAGCTGAAAGGCCACCTCGATCTCAAAACACTTAAACAACATCTGGAGGAAATAGCACCAAAGCGCGTTATTCTCACTCACATGAGTTCAGCCATGCTCGACAACCTCGATAATATTGATCTGGAAGCGGCATATGATGGTCTGGTGGTGACAATCTGATGGCTGGCAATCGGTCCCTGGAAACCCTGGCCACGCAAATTCGCGCCTGCCGCCTGTGCCTTGAAAATCCGCTCAAACAGCCCTTGCCGCATACGCCGCGCCCGGTTGTTCACATCAATGCCGGCGCGCGGTTGTGTATTGCCGGGCAGGCGCCGGGAACGCGTGTTCATCGTTCCGGTATTCCGTTTGATGATCCCAGTGGCGACAGGCTGCGGGCGTGGATGGGCATTGGCAGGGATGTTTTTTATGATCAAAGCCGCCTTGCCATTGTGCCTATGGGGTTTTGCTTTCCCGGTCTTGACGCCAAAGGTGGGGATTTGCCGCCACGGCGCGAGTGTGCGCCGCAATGGCGGGCCGATGCCTTCAAACTTCTACCACAAATCGAGCTTATTTTAGTAATCGGACAATATGCGCAAAAGTGGCATTTAGGCAGCTATCGCAAAAAATCTCTCACCGAGACTGTGAGAGACTGGCAGAACTGTGTTAATCGGGAAGTGCGTCCGCGCTGTTTGCCATTGCCGCATCCATCCTGGCGCAATACCGGGTGGTTGAAAAAGAATCCGTGGTTTGAGACAGAGATACTGCCATATTTGAAAAAAGAGGTTGGCCGACTGACATGCTAGAGCATAATTTTTCAGCAATGTATCTTGCTCAAATGCGGTTTGTTTTATGAAATCTACTCCGCATCTTGCAACCCTTTTCCTGGTTTTGTTGTTTTCCGCCTGTACGCCGCTGGTTCAACAACTTGGGGAAGAAAATGTTGTAGCCGAGTTAAAGGCTGATGTGGCTGTTATGGAAGATGGCGTTGCTTTGCCATTGCGGGTATGGAAAGCGAAAAAGCCAAAAGCAATCCTTGTGGCTGTTCACGGGTTTAATGATTACAGCAATGCGTTTGATGTGCCGGCCAAATGGTTTGCAAGACGCGGGATCAGCACCTATGCCTTCGATCAACGCAGTTTTGGCAAAAATCCCAATCGTGGTATCTGGGCAGGCAGTGAGGCCATGACCCGCGATCTTGTCACCTTCGTTAATCTGGTCAAGACCCGTAATCCGAAATTGCCGGTCTATGTTTTAGGCGTGTCCATGGGCGGGGCCGTCACCATGGCAGCCCTTGGCAAGGGCTGGCTGGCGCAGACCAAAGGCGTTGTGCTGGTGGCACCGGCGGTGTGGGGGTGGCGTTCGATGAACCTGTTTTATCGTGCAAGTCTCTGGTCGGCCGCCCATATTTCGCCGGCATCAACCGCTTCAGGCAGTGGTCTCAATGTGTGGCCATCGGATAATGTTGAAATGTTGCGCAAGCTTGGCAAAGATCCTCTCATGGTCAGGGATACCAGAATTGATGCAATCTATGGTCTGGTG
>JAJRTY010000095.1 GCA_024278055.1 Alphaproteobacteria bacterium
GACCTTCAAAATAACATCACCGACCTTAAGACCGGATTTATAAGCCGGACCATTACGCGTAACACCTGCCACCAGCGCACCGCGCGGACGCACCATGCCAAGGCTTTCAGCCATATCTGAAGTAAGGTTCTGGAAATCTGCGCCAATCCATGGCCGCACCAGTTTGGAATTGCCGTTTGCCGCCGAACGCAAAATCACCTGAACCATGTTGGAGGGTATAGCAAACCCAATACCATTGGAGCCGCCGGAGCGGGAAAATATCGCCGTATTAATGCCTACCAGCCGCCCGCTCATATCAACCAGCGCGCCGCCTGAATTGCCGGGATTGATCGAGGCATCGGTCTGGATGAAAAAGCCGAAATCTCCCTTGCCAAGGCTGGGTCTGGCCAGTGCCGAAACAATGCCGCTGGTTACAGTCTGCCCGACGCCGAATGGATTTCCGATGGCCAAAACAATGTCGCCGACTTCCAGCCCTTCCGAATTGGCCAATTGTACTTTGGGAAATGTTTCATTCGACTGTATTTGCAAAACCGCCAGATCGGACTTCTCGTCCTTCAATAGTATTGTCGATTGGTATTCACGCCCGTCAGCCAGCGCAATCTTGATTTCAGTCGCCCCCTTGATGACGTGAAAATTGGTGATAACAATACCGCGACTGCCAACAATTACGCCGGAACCAAGTGACCTTTGCACACGCTGCCGCGGGCGCTTGCCATCAAGACCGCGATTGCCAAAAAACCGCTCAAAAAACGGATCGCCCTCAAATGGCGAGCGGCGCTTGACCTTGCGGGCGGCATAAACATTGACCACTGCCGGAGCTATTTTTTTCACCAGCGGGGCAAATGAATATTGCTGCACCAAGCGGTTTTCAGGAGTAACTTTTTGTATCGTCGTCTTCGCCTGACCGATATCGGCAAGCTCGCTCAAAACACCGCGTAATATCTTGCCGGCATCAGCTTCCGCAAACGACTGCGAAATCGAGATGACCAGAAAAACCAGGACCATGCCTGCGCGAACGATTGCTGAACTCATATTCAATTTCCTATCTGGCAGAATTAACAAGTTAGGTGACATCGATCTTGTGGCACCTGAATTGTGATCTTTGAACCATAATGCGTTTTCTTAGAATAATAAACAAACCGGCAAACAAAAATAGCGGCACCTTTCAGCACCGCTACTAAATTTTTTATCACACTTGTAAGAATGTTAAGCGGAAACCGCTTCAGCACCATCCAGTGCATCTTCTTCTTCCATCCGGGCGCGGTCTTCGGCACCCTTGGCTTCAGGATTGCGGTCAACCAGTTCGATCACTGCCAAAGGCGCATTGTCGCCATAGCGAAATCCGGCTTTCAGCACGCGGGTATAACCACCCTTGCGATCCTTGTAACGTTCGGCCAGTTCGCTAAACAGCTTTCCAACAACCTTAACGTCCCTGATCTGCGAAATCGCCTGACGACGGGCATGCAGATCACCGCGCTTGCCAAGCGTGATCAGCTTGTCGGCAATTGCCCGCATTTCCTTTGCCTTGGGCAAAGTGGTGACAATCTGTTCATGCAACAGCAGTGATGCAGCCATATTGGCAAACATCGCCTTGCGGTGGCTGTGTGTCCGGTTCAGTTTCCGGCCTTGTTTACGGTGGCGCATGGCGCTCTCCTTAACTCATTTATCAGCGGATTGCCGCCTGATTGTTAGTACTGATCTTCGTAGCGTTTGGCCAGATCTTCGATGTTTTCCGGTGGCCATGCAGACACTTCCATGCCCAAATGCAGCCCCATGGAAGCCAGAACTTCCTTGATTTCATTCAACGACTTGCGACCAAAGTTTGGTGTGCGAAGCATTTCTGCCTCGGTCTTTTGAATGAGATCGCCAATATAAACGATATTGTCGTTCTTCAGGCAGTTGGCCGAACGCACCGACAATTCCAGTTCATCAACCTTCTTGAGCAGTGCCGGATTGAATGCCAGTTCGGCAACCTGTTCCTGAACAACTTCTTTTTCGGGCTCTTCAAAATTGACGAATATGGTCAGCTGATCCTGAAGAATACGCGCTGCAAATGCAACCGCATCCTCAGGCGATACCGAACCATCGGTTTCCAGCGTCATGGTCAGCTTGTCATAGTCGAGAACCTGGCCTTCACGGGTATTGTCAACCTTGTAGGAAACCTTGCGCACCGGCGAAAACAGACTGTCGACCGGGATCATGCCAATCGGCGAATCTTCCGGACGGTTGCGTTCGGCGGCAACATAGCCCTTGCCGGTATCAACCGTAAATTCGATACGAATTTCAGAATCTTCATCCAGTGTACACAATACCAGTTCCGGATTGAGAATTTCAACATCACCAACGGTCTGAATGTCACCAGCAGTGACAACACCTGGGCCTTCCTTGCGCACAACCATGCGCTTGGAACCTTCGCTTTCCATGCGAATGGCGATTTCCTTGATGTTAAGGATGATGTCGGTAACATCTTCACGAACACCGGGAATAGAAGAAAACTCATGTAACACGCCATCAATCTGAACGGCGGTAACAGCAGCACCCTGCAATGAAGACAACAGTACTCGCCGCAGTGCATTGCCCAGCGTCAGGCCAAAGCCGCGTTCCAGCGGTTCGGCAACGATTTTGCCGGTGGTACCTTCAGATGAAACGTCGAGTTTGTTGGGCTTTATTAATTCTTGCCAATTTTTATGGATCATGAAGTAAATCCTTTCGATAACTTTGCCACCATCCA
>JAJRTY010000096.1 GCA_024278055.1 Alphaproteobacteria bacterium
GAACAGATCATTGATCGGCTTGAAACCATCAAGATCAAGAATGCCAACGGTAAATGGTGCCGGGTCTTCGGCGCGTTCAGCAATCAACCGGGTCATTGTATCTTCAAGACGCCGCCGGTTTGCCAGCCCGGTCAGGGAATCTGTATAGGCAAGTTCCACCATGCTTGGGGTTTTTGGGTCAGATATCTCGGGGCCATCCAGATCCACCTGCGTATCGGATACCCGTACTGTCGCCGTTGCAAATTTTGACATTAAACCCTCATCACTGATTTTCGACCGCGGTGTTCTGGAGACCACCTTGCAGGTCTAAACTTCCAACCTGAACACTATCAGTTATTAATCGATAAGAAGTAAAAAATCAGAGGATTTAGCAATGGTGGTAAAGTATTCCTTACAAAATTATGGAAGATCGTCACTACTCGCAATCATCGCACCCAACCGTCGTGATGGTAAACTGGCCGATAATGCAGGTCCGAATATAACGACAATTCGGCAAGAATCAGGATGCCAAATTTCGATCAGGCAATTGCCTTGGCAGCGGTTTGACCCGTCATCCATTTCTGGATTTTTTCGGCCAGCATGTCCGGGCTGATCGGTTTGGACATATAGTCATCCATACCGGCGGCAATACATTTCTCACGGTCATCTTTCAGCGCATGAGCGGTAACACCGATGATTACCGGGCGATAATCCGCAGAACCATCAGCACCAAACATCTTGCGTATTGCGGCTGTCGCATCCAGTCCGTTCATCACCGGCATCGAAACATCCATCAACACGATAGCAGGCCGCAAACCATCGATCTCGTCAACTGCAAGTTTTCCGTTGCCGACAATTTTGAACGAATAATTCAAATGGTCGAGAATTTGCTCAAATACCATTTGATTAACTTCATTGTCCTCGGCCACAAGAACATCGATGTTATTGCCCGCTGCACTTTGTTGAACTACGTCGCCAGACGAATATCGTGCATTCTCAACCAGCGCCTTTTCCGCACTGGAAATGAGCGACCTGACATCACCTGCAATATCCGTATTGCCAGCTTCTGCTGTTTTTCCGCCATCATCTCCAGATTGAGTACCCGCAGCAGAAACAGCAGTCGCGTTAATCTTGGCCGGACCATCATTGCCCGGTGCATCACGCAAAATGCTCATAACATCGGTAATGTTTTCCAGCAGTTGAGAAGCCCGCGCGGGCTTGGTCAAACAGGCATCAATACTCAAATTGCGGAACTCGGTGTTCTCGCCAATGTTGTCGACCGAGGTCAACATGATAATTGCCGTGTTCTGCAATTGCGGGTCATTGCGAATGACCCGGGCCACGTCGATGCCATTCATGTCCGGCATGTGATAGTCCAGCACCACCAGTTCAAACGGCGCACCCTCAACAACCGCATTGCGCATCATCGCCAGCCCCTCCAGACCCGATGCGGCCGCCGTACCGCTCATTTTCCAGGCAGCAAACTGTTCCAGCAATATGGCGCGATTTACGGTATTGTCATCAATCGCAATGAGGCGGGTATTGCTGATATCAACACTGGTGGCAGGTTTTGGTTTTTTCGACTGATTGACCGGCAACTCGATGGAAAACCAGAAGTTTGATCCTTCACCAAGCTTACTCTCACAGCCGATCACCCCGCCCATCAATTCAACAAGGCGACTGGTAATTGCCAGTCCGAGGCCGGTTCCCTCATGTCGTCTGGTTGACGATCCGTCCACCTGAGAAAATTTCTCGAACACATTTTGCAACTGGTCTTCCGGAATCCCGATGCCGGTATCCTTGATCGAAATCTTCAGACCCGCTGTGCCGTTCAATACCTCGCCGGATACATCAATGAAAACATGCCCGTTTTCCGTGAATTTGACTGCATTACCGACCAGATTGGTCAATATCTGACGAATTCGTCCAACATCACCCTCAACCTGATCCGGCAGATCAGGCTGCACACGAACAATAAGCTCAATATTTTTTTCGGTCACACTTGTTGAAACCAGGGTCGCCACATCCTCGATTGCTTCACTGAGACAGAAGTTTGAGGGATCAAGCTCCAGCTTGCCGGCTTCGATCTTGGAAAAATCCAGAATATCATTGATGATCGTCAATAGGGCGGTACTTGAACTCAATATCACATCGGTAAACATCTTCTGTTTTGAATCAAGCTGCGATTTCGCCAGCAATTCGGCCATTCCCATAACACCGTTCATCGGCGTGCGTATTTCATGGGACATATTGGCGAGAAATTCCGACTTCGACCGGTCGGCGGTGCGCGCCAGCAATCGCGCCTGCTCCAGTTCGCTCTCGCGGTTTTTGAACTCCGTGACATCTGAATAACGGACCAGCCGTTGTCCATCGGAAAGAGAAATGCAGGAATAAATTAAAATCTTGCCATCGGCGCGCGCCAGTTCCCGTGGCGCAATATCACCGGCTCTTACTTCCTCAACCCGCAAATCGACATATTCATCCCAATCAGCATCATCAATGTCATAAACACCCTTGCCACGGTTGAATTCGACAAAGTCGCGCATTGGACTGCCAGCCGGGAGGTCTTCATTCGTTGTGTTCCAGATGCTGTGGAAAGCATCATTGACAATGACTGAATTGAGATCTGCATCAAGCAACAACAATCCGACATCCATGTTGTTGATTGCCGCCCTGAAATCAACCAGAGTATTCTCTGAACGCTGCCGCGCCTTGTTAATTTCAATTTCACGCATTTTACTGTCTGTTACATCAGTAAAGGTGAAAATTCTTCGCTGGTTTTCGATTTCCCTGCTGCAAAAACGAACATATCGCTTGTTGGCCAGCTTCAACATTTGTGGTTCAGCAGAAGACTGTTCGACCATCAACATGGTTTTGGCCAGAAA
>JAJRTY010000097.1 GCA_024278055.1 Alphaproteobacteria bacterium
GGCAATTTTCAAAGCACCGGCATTGGGGTGGAGTGGGGTCTTTGCGCTAAGATAGGCAGCGGTGTGGGCGGGAACGTTTTCGAATTCGTAGGTGATGACATCGGTGGCTTGAGCAAAGCGGCCAAGTGCTTCTTCATCATCATAGTCAAACAGGTAAGATTTTTCGGCCACTTTAAAGGCCGGACTGTTTTCATCGGGACAGAAAACATGGACGCTGAAACCCAGACGTGCGGCTGCCAGCGCCAGCATCTGGCCCAGCTGTCCGCCACCGAGAATGCCAATTGTCGAACCGGGCTCAAGCGGTGTCAAAACCTTATTCATCATCTACAGGTCGGTCTTTTACCGCATCTGTCTGGTCCTCGCGCCATTGCGTCAGTCGCGACGAGAGAGCTTCATCGTTTAAGCCAAGAATACCTGCAGCCATTAAACCGGCATTGACCGCACCGGCACGGCCAATGGCAAGTGTGCCGACGGGAACGCCTGCGGGCATCTGAACGATAGAATGAAGACTGTCGCTGCCGCTCATGGCATCGCTTTTAATCGGAACACCCAGCACCGGCAAAACGGTCATGGCCGCCACCATACCAGGCAGGTGGGCGGCACCTCCGGCACCGGCGATGATGACTTTTAGCCCCTGGGCCTTGGCTGATTTGGCAAACTCAAACAAGCGGTCCGGCGTGCGGTGAGCCGAGACTATGCGGGTTTCATAAGCGACATTGAGAGTATCAAGTATTTCAGCCGCACGGCGCATGGTTGGCCAGTCAGACTGTGAGCCCATGATAATTGCGACGAGAGGAATTGGTGGTGCCATTAGAAAGCCCGATTATTGTATAAAGTGATGTGGATTATAGGCGAGAGTGCTGCTTGTGCAAGGTGTCTGTAGCCGTTGCTCAGGCCATTATGGCAAAAAAATTGAAGATCATACAGAGTGTTTGGAGTTTGTTAACCAAGATATTACTAGATATATATGGGTTTTTGAAACAAGTCGATGCATATGAAAATGGCAAGAGCAAAAAAAATGGAGAATGTTTCAACCGCTATTGAGCCGCGCGAGAAATCCGTGCGCCCAATTAATCCGGTTACTCGCCGAAGAAAATTGGCCACAAGCGTGGCTGAAAACATTCCTGTCGGCGAAATGACTCCCCAGGTTGAAACGGCTGTTATGACATTGATGGCTGAAGTTGACCGCCTCAAACAGGAGCTTGTTTACAGCCAGCAAAAGGTTGAGGAGCTTGAGTTTATTGCCGATGAGGACCCGTTGGTCCAGGTTTTGAACCGGCGCGCCTTTGACAGAGAATTAAATCGCGCCCTGGCTTATGCCCGGCGCTATACCATGACGGCAAGTTTTTTGTACCTTGATCTCAATGACTTCAAACAGGTGAACGATAGATTCGGCCATGGTGCCGGCGATGAAGTGCTTAAGCATGTGGGCAAGGTTCTGGCAGAAAATGTTCGCAGTTCAGATGTTGTCGGCCGGCTTGGCGGTGATGAATTTGGTGTGATTTTGGTGCAGGCGGATGAGAAGGTTGCCATGATGAAGGTCAAGGACCTGATGGCAAAAATCTCTGCCGAACCTGTTGTCTATAATCAAAACGAGATTTTTGTCAGCGTTGCGGTTGGTTTTGCCATGTTCAGGGCAGATGATGATGTGGATGCTCTGGTGGCCCGTGCCGACAAAGCCATGTTTGAGTTTAAAAACAACTTCAGGATAGCGCAGGCGTAGATCTGCCGTTGATGTTCAAAACATTTACGAATCATTCAACGCCGTTTCAGGCGATAATATCGGGCAGCATTTCATTTTCAAGTTTGTGAATGCTGTCTTTGAGGCACAGCTTTTTCTTTTTGTAGCGTTTTAATGCCAGGCTGTTGAAGTTTTGGCTGTTCTCCAATTCCTCAATGATGTCCTTTACCTGTCGATGCTCAACCCTTAAAGCGGAAATCTGTGCCTGAAGAGGGTGAGGGCTAATATCAACCATATTCCTTGCTTTCTTGAAAAAAAAGAGCGGAATTAGGCTGATTGTGCCTTGTAAAAATCCGAGCGGCAAGTTTTATCGGGAAAAAAGCTTTCAGGCAGTTAAAGAACAATTGCCATGTTGTCAGCAAATTTAATGATGATGATTTGTGTGCAGAGCCATACACAAATTTGTTGAATCTTAGATTTTTTTTCGTCTGACATTCGACAAATGATCTATTTTGTGCGACACTATACGTGTTTCTTATCAAGCATTTTGGAGGTAGGTAAATGGCGGAAACGGCGAATTTAGCCCAGCTAACCAGTCAACATCGTGTACTTGAAATACAGATTATCGAGGAAATGGCCAGACCAATGGCCGACAGCCTCAAAATTTCCAAACTTAAACGCGAAAAACTTCGATTGAAGGAAGAAATTGCGTTACTTAATGCGCACTCCCAGGAAGTAGCCTGATTTTTGCCGGGCCTGTTTGAACAGACCCTTACAGATCGTTGGCACGTTCGCGTAGTTTGAATTTCTGCACTTTACCGGTGGATGTTTTTGGCAAATCGGTGAAGACTACGGTTTTTGGGCATTTGAAATGCGCCAGATTATCGCTGCAGAAATTGATGATTTCCTGCTCTGACGGAGTTGGGATGCCGGGCTTTATTGTAACAAACGCACACGGTGTTTCCCCCCATTTGTCATCCAGCTTTGCCACCACGGCGGCTTCGAGAATGTCTGGATGCATGTAAAGGGTGTTTTCGACCTCAATCGAAGAAATGTTTTCACCGCCTGAAATGATAATGTCTTTTGATCTGTCCTTGAGCTGGATATAGCCGTCTTCATGCCAGACGCCAAGATCACCTGAGTGAAACCAGCCGCCTTTGAAACTTGCTTTTGTGGCGGCGGGGTTTTTTAAATATCCCTTCATAACCACGTTGCCCTGAAACATTACTTCGCCGATGACCTCGCCGTTGCGGGCAACTTCCTCCATGGTCTCAGGATCGCGTACAGAAAGTCCCTGGAGTACGGGATAGTTAACCCCCTGGCGGGCTTTGATGGCGGCGCGTTCTTTGGGCTCGAGATCATCCCATTCATCATGCCAGGCATTGATGGCGGCGGGACCGTAGGTTTCTGTCAGACCATAGACGTGGATGACATCGAATCCCGCCGCTTCCATCGCCTCCAGGGTTGCTGCTGGTGGCGGGGCGGCGGCAGTAAAAAATGTGGTCTTGTTGTTGAGGGGTTTGATTTCGGATTTATCGGCGTTAATCATCATGTTCATGACAATCGGGGCACCACACATGTGGGTGACATTGTGAGCGATGCAGGCTGTGAATATTTCAGCCGCATTCACCCGGCGCAGGCAGATGTGGGTTCCTGCTATAATCGACATCGACCAGGTGAAACACCAGCCGTTGCAGTGAAACATCGGCAGGGTCCACAGGTAGCGCGAATGTTGTGGCATAGCGGCGGTGATAATGTTGCCCATGGCCAGCAGGTAGGCGCCGCGGTGGTGATAGACGACGCCTTTGGGGTCTCCGGTGGTGCCCGAGGTGTAATTAAGCGAAATTGTCTGCCATTCGTCTTGCGGTAAGCTCCAGGCGAAATCAGCATCGCCTTGGGCAATAAATGCTTCGTAATCAATTTCGCCAATCAGCTCGCCGCCGACATATTCACTGTCATCAATATCGATAACAATCGGCTTGACCGCACATAGTTTCAAGGCTTGCGCCATAACGCTGGAAAACTCACGATCCACCAGCACGGCTTTGGCCTGGGCATGATCGAGTATAAAGGCGATGGTGGCGGCATCAAGCCGGGTATTGATGGTGTTGAGCACAGCTCCGGCCATGGGTACGCCGTAGTGTGCCTCGAGCATTTCGGGGATGTTTGGCGCGATGATGGCTACCGTGTCGCCAATTCCCAGCCCGCGCTTTGTCAGCGATGAGGCCAGTTTTATGCAACGCGCATAGGTTTGCGCATAAGAATAGGTGCGCTCACCGTGAATGATGCTTGGGTGGTTGGGAAACACCTGTGCTGCGCGTTGTAAAAATGACAGGGGTGAAAGCGATTGGTAGTTCGCCGGATTTTTGCCCAGATTATCTTCGTAAATATTCCCAGCCACTATACGCACCTTATGCTTATTCAATTGAAAACCGAAGGGCTAATCTAACGGGATTTCAAGGTTCATGCAATTTGCAATTATTGCAGTGCGGCACGATGGACAAGGATCAATGCGGGTTGGGAAAAAGAGATTGGTAGCTCGTGGCAGCGGGACGGTTTTCCATCCAGGTGGCGATTTTTCCGGCGATCCACCAGATGACAACGGCCAGGGCAGCTCCCAGATAGCCATCAACAGCGTAATGCCAGCCAAGATGGATTGAGCCGAGGAAAATAAGCACGGCGAAGATTGTCAGGGCAATCCCGTGAGCGCGGCTTACCTGCCAGCCGAGCAGGGCAAACAGAACGGCTGAGGCATTGTGCATACTTGGCATTGCCGAGATGCCAGCGACAATTCCCTGTTTGTTGATATATGACGCCCATAAGGTTTCCTGGGTGCCCAAGGCCCAGATGGGGAAGGTTTCATTGACCTGGTAAAGATACGCCATCAATTCCTTAAAAGGATTGGGCGCAAGGTTGAGGGCCTCATAAAAAGCTGGACCGGCAGATGAAAACAACATGGCAAAGACACTGCCGCCGATAGACCACAACAGCAGAAACGAGATGAAAAACCGCAACCGCAAGGTGGACGGCCTGGCGGCAAAAGCCTGCCAGATAAAAATTGTCCACATGACGATGAACCAGGTGTTGTAGACAAGGTTCATGAAGAAGGTTACCGGGGCATAACCCAACACCGGTTGCAGGATTTCCCAGGGTTGATAGCCGAAATGCAGCCAGCTATCGAGTTCCATGAAATAAATGTCCCAATCAAACGGCTTAAGCACGATGAAATTGACCTTGAAATAGGCAAAGGTCTCGATAAAGAAAAACAAAACAAAGATAATTGGCAGGCCCAGCGACAGACGCCGGGCATTAAACAGATAATCTTTGAGGTCATAATAAAGCGCCTTGATCGGGCTTTTGGGCCTGACATGGACGCAGATATTGATAAAACGCAGAATGATCATCGATAACAGCAGGATGGGCAGCAAAAAGACAAAAAATGACAGGCTGAGATCATAGGGCTGGAGACCGGGTACGCCACGAAACAGCAGGTAGGTTGCACCCATGTAAATGGCGGTGATCACGAACAAAGCCGACTGGGCTTTGATGCTGGCGAGCAACAGGTGCAAAAAACCTGTCAAACTGGCTGTGAGTGCTGGAATTATTTGCCGTTTTTCAATGCTTTCAATCGCACTCATGCAGGTACTCAACTTTACTTTTATGAAACTCCAGCCGGAACGGAGAGCATACTCAACCTCTGTTATTAATTGGTAAATAGGCTAATACGGGCAGTTGCTTATGGACTTTGGCGGGGGTGGGTGATTAAAATTTGGGAATAGAAAAACTACTGCGAAAATAGTTGAATCAGGAGGTGTAAATGAGCCGGTATCATGAGGTCTATCAAAGCTGGCGTGAGGATCCTGTTGGCTTTTGGGCAAAGGCTGCCGCCGAAATTGACTGGGCTCACCCATGGACAAGTGTTTTCAATCCTGATGGTGGTATCTATGGTCAGTGGTTTGAAGGGGCTCAGTGCAACACCTGCTACAACTGCCTTGACCGTCATGTGGAAAATGGCCGGGGTGGCCAGGCTGCCCTGATCTATGATTCCCCGATTACAGATACCAAGCAGACTTTGACCTATGCACAATTGCTGGACGAAGTGGCGACACTGGCCGGGGCGTTGCAGGCCAAAGGTATTGAAAAAGGCGATCGGGTAATTCTCTATTTGCCGATGATACCGCAAGCCGCTGTTGCCATGCTGGCGTGCGCGCGTATTGGTGCGGTGCATTCTGTTGTCTTTGGTGGATTTGCCGCCGCTGAACTTGCTACCCGCATTGATGATGCCAGGCCCAAGGCAATTCTGACTGCTTCGTGCGGTATCGAACCCAACCGGATTGTTGAATATAAACCGTTGCTGGATGAGGCCATCGAGCTTGCTGTCCACAAGCCGGATTTTTGCGTGATGTTTCAACGTCCGCAATCAAGTGCTGAACTGATACCGGGGCGTGATTTTGACTGGGGTGAATTCGTGGACGGTGCGCAACCCGCTGCCTGCGTAATGGTGGCAGCAAACGATCCGCTTTATATTCTGTACACGTCAGGCACCACGGGAGTTCCCAAAGGCGTTGTCCGCGATAACGGTGGTCATATGGTGGCATTAAAATGGACGATGAAAAATATATATGGAATGGACCCCGGTGACGTCTACTGGGCAGCATCCGATGTTGGCTGGGTGGTTGGCCATTCTTATATAGTCTATGCGCCACTGCTGCATGGTTGCACCTCAATTCTATTTGAAGGCAAACCGGTGGGTACGCCGGATGCCGGAACATTCTGGCGGGTGATTTCAGAACATGGTGTCGCTGCCATGTTTACAGCGCCTACCGCATTTCGGGCGATCAAGAAAACAGACCCCGATGGCAAGCTCATAAAGGATTATGACCTGTCCAGATTCCGCACCTTGTTTCTGGCTGGTGAGCGCGCCGATACCGATACTATTCAGTGGGCGGAACGCCATCTGGGTGTGCCGGTTCTCGATCACTGGTGGCAGACAGAATCGGGCTGGCCGATGGCAGCTAATCCGGTGGGCCTGGGCACGTTGCCGGTCAAATACGGCTCTCCTACGGTTGCTATGCCCGGCTATGATGTGCGTGTTGTTGATGAGGCCGGGATGGAGGTCAGCGACGGCGACATTGGCGTGATTGTCGTGAAACTGCCGTTGCCGCCTGGGTGCCTGCCGTCACTTTGGCAAAATGATGACAGGTTCAGGCAAAGTTATCTGGAGACTTTCGAAGGCTTCTACGAAACGGCTGATGCGGGCTATAAGGATGAGGACGGCTATCTTTACATCATGGCGCGAACCGATGACATTATCAATGTTGCCGGCCACAGATTGTCAACCGGCGGTATGGAGGAGGTTTTGTCAAGCCATCCCGATGTCGCTGAATGTGCGGTTATTGGCAAGGCTGACAGTCTTAAAGGACAGGTGCCTTTGGGTTTCATCGTCATCAATGCCGGGGTTAACCGCCCTACGGAAGAAATAGAGCAGGAGTGCGTCAGGCTGGTGCGACAGAAAATAGGACCGGTGGCAGCTTTTAAACTGGCCATTGTGGTGGCCGGTCTGCCAAAGACCCGGTCAGGAAAAATTCTGCGCGGCACCATGCGCTGTATCGCTGATAATGAAGCTTACAAAATGCCTGCGACCATTGAAGATGCGAGTGTCCTTGATGCGATTTCTGCAACACTAAAAGAACACGGGCTTGTTGGTTAAGGTGAGTTCAGATTACTCAAAAGCCAGTCAAACCGCCCCGGCTCAAGGCCGGGATGGTGTTTAGAAAGACGCGGGCCTGGAACCACAAAGTCTTTTAGTCTTCTTCTTTGGCACTCTTGTCGGGTGATTTCAGTTCGGTGAGCTTGGCAAAAACCGAATCGGCATCATATTGTTGTTCGTCTTCCTCATCGTTCTTTTTCTCAGTCTTTTGCTGTGGAGCAAAGACATCGCCGGCGATTGGTTCGCTCAAGGACGCTGCTCTTTCACTGCTGGAGATGATCTCGGCGTATTCTGGTGCTGTGACGGCAGGTGCAATGGTTTGTTCGGCGGGCAGGATTGTGCCCAGTTTAGCGGCTTCTTTTTCGAGTTTCTTGCGCTCGATCTGTGCCTTGCGGGCAGCTTTTTGTACGGCACTATCGAGATCGATCTGGCTGCACAGGCTTAAGGTTACCGGATCAACGGCCTTGATGTTGGTTGAATTCCAGTGGGTGCGCTCACGAATGGCCTTGATGGTGGGTTTGGTGGTGCCGACAAGTTTGATAATCTGGCCATCAGTTAATTCCGGGTGATTTTTCAACAGCCAGAAAATAGCGTCAGGCCTTTCCTGGCGGCGCGATACCGGAGTGTAGCGCGGCCCGCGTTTGGTTTTTACCTCGGGAATTTCAACTTTAGGCCTGGCCAGACTTAATTCATAATCAGTATCCGCCTGGGCGGCTTCCAGTTCATCGCGCGTCAACTGACCTGAACTGATCGGGTCCATGCCCTTGATGCCAAAAGCCACGTCGCCATCAGCGATGCCTTTGACTTCGAGCGCATGAAGATTGCAGAACCGGGCAATCTGTTCGAAGGTAAGCGACGTATTATCAATCAACCAGACAGCCGTGGCCTTGGGCATCAAAGGTCCATTTGACATAATTCTATAACTCCTGCCCATGATACTTTTCTGCATCAGGGGTCAAATTGGTATTCACCATGAATGGGATAAGGTTTCCTTATAGGCACATTTAAGTGGTGTTGCAAAACAGTTTTATTCTGCTGCACTAAAAAACCAATGTGTTTTTTGAGCGGACTGGCCTGAAGCTCGAAACTAAGCGTCGGTTGTATCGAGAATGATCTTACCGATATGTGTGCCTGTTTCCATCTTTGCATGGGCCTCGGCGGCTTTGGATAAGGGGAAAACACTGTCGATGAGCGGCTTTATTGTACCGTTTTCCAGCAAGGGCCAGGCGTGTTGTTTTAACGCTGAGGCGATGCTGGCTTTATCTTCGACGCTGCGGATGCGCAAGGTCGAACCGGTGAGTGTCAATCGTTTTAACATTAACGGCATGAAATTGACCTCTGCGGTCGAGCCATTGAGAAAGGCGATGTTGACAATGCGGCCATCGCGGGCTGCGGCTTTGAAGTTGCGTTCAATGTAATCTCCGCCAACCATATCGAGGATGACATCGGCACCGTGTTTTTGCGTCAACTCCTTAACTTCCGCAACATAATCCTGCCTGTTGTAATTAATCGCCTTTTGCGCGCCCAAAGCCTCGCAGGCCCGACATTTTTCGTCGCTGCCAGCTGTCGCCAATACCTTTGATCCCAGAGCAGACGCCAGCATTATGGCGGTAGTCCCAATACCACTAGAGCCGCCATGGACCAAAAACCATTCGCCCGGCTTTAAAGCGGCACGCTCAAAAACATTGGTCCACACGGTAAAAAATGTTTCCGGCAGACCAGCAGCCTCATGCATGCTGAGGCCGTGTGGCACCGGCAATGCGTTGGTGGCGTCAACGGTACAATATTGCGCATAGCCACCGCCGCTAACAAGGGCGCATACTTTGTCTCCAATCTTGTGCTGGCTAACGTTTTTACCGACTAAAACAACTTCGCCTGCAACTTCAAGCCCGGGAATTTCAGAGGCTCCTTTTGGTGCTGGATACAGTCCCTGGCGCTGCAGGATGTCGGGGCGATTTACACCGGCAGCATGCACTTTTATCATTATCTCCCCATCACCGGGCCGCGGTACGGGAGCGGTTGCGGGCACCAGAACTTCCGAGCCGCCGGGGTGGCTGATTGAAATGACCGCCATGTCGGCGGGGAGAGCTTCTGTCATATGCTTTTCACCGGGGTTGAGGTTTATTGTCAGATAATTTTGTACACTTGTAAGGTCGGGGGCAATAGCCCAAAGTTGATGGAATGAGAATAAAATTTGACCTAAAGCAGAAAGGATGCCTGATGAGTGAAGAAGAATTTACTGGTGACGGAGGCGGCGAAA
Source organism: Alphaproteobacteria bacterium (assembly GCA_024278055.1). GTDB lineage: Bacteria > Pseudomonadota > Alphaproteobacteria > Rhizobiales > JAJFHR01 > JAJFHR01. The sequence continues at coordinate 9,652 of JAJRTY010000097.1, forward strand.
TAATCGTCGGCCAAGATCTTTCCCTGCTTTCGATAGAAGAACTGGAAAGGCGAATCATCTTGCTTGAGCGGGAAATAGGTAGAATCAAAATGGATATTTCTGCCAAACAAATCTCAAAAGAGGCCGCCGAGTCAATTTTCCGTTCATAAGTTTTGTGTTGCGTGTTGATGAGTGCCTTAATTAAAAGTCAAGTAATTATAGCTGTTTAAGTATATAATCATATCAATACATACTTTAAAAATACGTTGAACTAGCTGTGTCGGTCTATTTGTTAACTTTTTGTTAACCAGTTTTATCGTAACTTATTATTGCGTAATCCAGACCATCTGGATTTATTGAGTGGCTATTGTCCACTCTGTTTGACGCCTCCCTGTTAAACTTGGAGCCGCGCCCCCCGCGGCTCCTTTTTTTGTAGTTGGTTTCAGCTGATTTTTCCTGCGATAAATTTTGAATATGTTTTGGATTTATTAAGCCTCGTCGGGCTTAATGGACCTGTCGAGGTATTAGTGATACCTTGATTTACGTTGCGTGACTGGACGTAAGGGGTGAATTTGCCCAATATGGTGCTGGTTGGATGTTGATTGTGAGTGTTGCCGAGACGGGTAGTATCATGATTGACGGGTTTAGTATTTTGAGTAATTGCGTGTATGTCCAAAACTCCTCGCGATAAAACGAGCATGGCAAAGGCAAATGTTACCGTCGATTTCGGTGAAAGATTTGCCTCCTCCGATCTTTTTAATAAAGTCTTCCGTGAAGGCATGGCGCTGGTGGAAGAAACGGCCAGCTATCTTGATGGCCCGGGACGACGGGATTCGCGCGATCTGCCCCGACCTGTTTCAATTTCCTATGCAACCGAAAGCATGCGCCTGACCACCCGGTTGATGCAACTGGCTTCATGGCTGTTGCTGCAGCGTGCTGTCAAAGAAGGCGAAATGTCGGCAAAAGAGGCTGCGGAAGACAAATACCGTATTAATTTGAAATCGCTCAAGAGCGGTGAAAAACTTCAGATTGAAGAAGGCCTTCCCGATGGCCTGGTCGATCTGATTCATCGCAGCCACAGATTGCTTGATCGTATCAAGCGGCTTGACCAGATGTTGAGCGGTGAGGGTACGAATGCTTCGTCAGAGCGTAATGTGGTGAATGATCAGGTAAGCCAGTTGGCTGCGGCCTTCGAGCGGCCCGGTAAAAAATCAAAACCCTAAAAGTCCTGCAGAATTTTATTCAGGGCTTTGCGATAAGCCTTTCCGATATCCTCGTGCGCCAGAGCGAAGGCTGTATTGGCGCTCAAAAATCCGATTTTATCACCACAGTCATACGCCGTTCCCTCATAGGCAAATCCATGGAAAGACTGGTCTTTGTGCAGTCGGATCATGGCATCAGTTAGCTGGATTTCGTTGCCGGCACCTTTTGCCTGGGTGCCGAGCAAATCAAAAATTTCCGGTTGCAGGATATATCGCCCCAGGATCATGAAATTGGACGGCGCTGTGCCCGGTGCAGGTTTTTCCACCATTTCAGTAATGTCAAATGCCGGCCCCCGGGGTTTGCCGCGGCCAACAATGCCGTACCGGTGAGCTTCTTCCGGTGCCACTTCCTCCACCGCCAGCAGGTTGGCAGAACCGCTGGCGCCAAAAGCTTCAACCATTTGGGCGAGGCAGCTTTTTTCGCTATGCACCAGCATATCAGGCAGGAGAACGGCAAAGGGTTCATCACCCACAATTTCACGGGCGCACCATACCGCATGGCCAAGGCCCAAAGGTTCCTGCTGGCGGGTAAAAGTTGCCTGGCCAGCCAAAGGCAAATCCTTTTGCAGAGCATCAAGTTCGGCGGTTTTACCGCGCTGTTCCAGCGTTGCCTCGAGCTCAAACTGCTTGTCGAAATGATCTTCAATAATACCTTTGTTGCGCCCGGTAACAAAGATAAAATGTTCAATTCCGGCTTCGCGGGCTTCATCGACCACATGTTGAATGAGCGGTCGGTCAACCACCGTCAGCATCTCTTTTGGCATGGCTTTGGTTGCAGGCAGGAACCGCGTTCCCAGACCGGCCACGGGAAATACTGCTTTTCTGATTGGTTTTGACATTATTGCGCCCGAAATTAATGTTCAGTTTTAATCAATTGAGAAAAATGTAACTTATGATCCAGGAGTTACCAGACATAAAGGATTACACGATAGTCTTGAAAGAGTGGTTAAATGTTGAGATGACCGATTAAGGGTTTGCGATATGGCGGTTTTGGTTACAGGTGGCGCAGGATATATTGGATCACACATGGTGCTGGCGCTGTGTGATGAGGCCCAGGATGTGGTCGTGCTGGACAATATGTCGACGGGAGTTCGCGCCAATGTTGATGCCCGCGCAGCCTTCGTTAAGGGGGATATTGCCGACACAGCCCTGGTGGCCCGTATTCTGGATGAGCACAATGTGGATGCTGTCGTACATTTTGCCGGATCGATTATTGTGCCCGAAAGCGTAGCCGATCCGCTGGAGTATTATTCCAATAATACCGCTAAAACCCGAGATCTGCTGGCGGCCTGCGTTGCGGCAAATATAAGAAATTTCATATTTTCCTCAACTGCTGCAGTTTACGGTATCCCGCAGGAAAACCCGGTGTTTGAAGATGCACCACTCAACCCGATTTCACCTTATGGCACATCGAAGCTGATGACCGAGTGGATGTTGCGGGACACGAGTTTCGCCCATGATTTCAGGTATGTGGCCTTGCGCTATTTCAATGTCGCCGGTGCTGATCCGCAAGGCCGTTCAGGCCAATCAACGCCAAAGGCCACACACCTGATTAAAGTCGCCGCTGAGGTGGCAACCGGCCAGCGGGCTTTCATGGAAATTTATGGCCGCGATTATGAAACTGATGATGGTACCTGTATACGTGATTATATACATGTCAACGATCTGATTGATGCCCATGTTCGTGCCCTCGACTATCTGCGTGATGGCGGTAAAAGTGTTCAGCTGAATTGCGGGTATGGCCAGGGGTATTCTGTCCTTGATGTTATTTCAGCAGTTGAACGCGCCAATGGTCGAGGCTTTGATGTTCGCGATGCTGAGCGCCGGGCGGGCGATCCGCCGGCATTGATTGCCGGTGCAGAAAAGATAGTATCTGTATTGGGCTGGCAGCCAAAATATGCCGATATCGACATAATAGTCGCCCATGCTTTTAAATGGGAACAAAAAGTAGCCGAAGATCGTGGTAGTTCAGCCAAAGTTGTTGGGCTTTAAAAGCTAGAATCGGTTAAAATATACGGTGAGGGTGAGATTTGAATGGGGCACAATTTTTAAGTAGGGACGTTTCATGATCACAATTCGTTCGCGATCAACGGCGAGATCTTTTTATCGAATGATTTTTGCATTGAACACTCTTGTGTTTGCAGCCGCATTTTTCACAGTGTCGCCAGCTCAGAGCAATACGGATTTTGGCCAGTGGGTCAACAAGGTTTGGCCCACAGCTCGGGCCAACGGGATTTCCCGCAAGACCTTTGACCAGGCTTTTGCCGGAGTTGTTCCCAACCCTGAGGTGCTGGAGCGGGCCAAACATCAGCCGGAATTCGTCAGGCCGGTGTGGGAGTATCTTGACCGGGCGTTGACGCCGAAACGCATTGGCAAGGGCCGAGAGTTACTGCGGACTTATAAATCAACCCTGAGGAAGCTTGAAAAACGCTTTGGCGTGGAGCGGCACATACTGGTAGCCATCTGGGGACTGGAAAGTGCCTATGGAACCCGCATGGGCGATCTTAATGTTATCCGCTCTCTTGCCACTCTGGCATATCAGGGAAGGCGTGGGAAATTTGGTTTTCAGCAACTGATCGGTGCTCTCAAAATCCTTGAGCGTGGCGACATTCCCCTTAGTAAATTCCAGGGATCATGGGCCGGGGCCATGGGCCAAACCCAGTTTATCCCTACAACTTATAATGCCTATGCGGTTGATATTGATGGCGATGGCCGTCGCAATGTGTGGACCAGCCCGGCTGATGCACTCGGCTCCACTGCCAATTATTTACGCGTCTCCAAATGGAAAAAAGGCGCACCGACTGTAATTGAAGTAAAGTTGCCGCGAAAATTCAGGTTCAAATATGCCGGTTTGAAGAAAACTCGACCAATGTCAAAGTGGGTGGCAATGGGTATCAGGGATAAAGATGGCAGGGGGCTAAAGTCAAGTTCTCGACGCGCCGCTGTTATTTTACCTGCCGGTGCCCTGGGTCCGGCTTTCCTTGTTTTCAATAACTTCCGTTCGATCCGTCGATACAACAATGCAGTGCCTTACGCTTTGGCGGTAAGTTATCTGGCAAAACGGCTTAAGGGCAAAGGGACAATCGTCAAGGCCTGGCCATTAAACAATCTGCCGTTGAACCTGGCGCAGAACCGCGAGTTACAGCAGCTTTTGATTGACCAGGGACATAGACTGGGTGCGGTTGACGGTAAAGTTGGCTCTAAAACAATTAAGGCGATCAAAGCCTATCAACAAAGAAAAGGTCTCATTGCTGACGGCTATCCAAGTTCAGCTTTGCTGGATCGGTTGCGCAAAGGTTGAAATCAAATTTGCTGTATGTAATTATTTGTAAACAGCGTTGGGGTAATATCAGGCTTGGGGTTCATTATTATCCTGATTTAGTGGCTCGGTGCGGGAATGCGCCGGATCGTAGTTGGTTGGTATAATGTAGTTGAGTTGAGTTGCGTTGTGTTCAGGCTCGGGGGTAGTTGTGTTCAAGCTCGGGGGTAAATGTGTGTTTTTGGCATTGATGCTGGCCGTTTGGCTGGCGACGATGCCGTTTGTTATAACGACCTCTTTTGCTTCGTCGAATTCTTTTGGTGTCAACAAGGTAGCTTCGACGCAAAAATTTCCCATGGCAGCTATTGCCGTAAAATCAAAATCCTCAACCACAGGCCTTGCACCTGGCAAGGTGGCGTTGAAAAACACCAACCTTATGGTTCTGGGCGATTCACTGGGCGGTGGTGTCTGGGCTGGACTATATAATAGTTTTCACAAAAACAAGAACATCAAAGTCCTGCGCAAAACCAAACCTTCAACCGGGTTTGTGCGATTGGATTTTTATGACTGGAATTCCAATTTGAAGCAAATCCTGACGAACACCAGGATTGATGTTGCCGTTGTCATGATGGGGGCGAATGATCGTCAGACCATTGTCACCAAGACCGGGCGTTATCGGCCTGGATCCAAACGCTGGCGCGAGATTTATGCCGCGCGCGTTGATGAATATATCGGGCAGCTCAAAGCTCATGGTGCCAGAGTTTACTGGGTAGGGCTGCCGATAACCCGGCAAAAAAAATTCAGCCGGCATATGCGATTACTCAATGAAATTTTTGCCGAGCGTGCCCGCGTCAATAATATAGTTTTTGTTGATATCTGGGATGATTTTACCACGACTAACGGCAAATACAGTGCCAATGGCAAAGATATCAAAGGCCGGATGCGCAAGCTCAGGGCAAATGATGGTGTGCATTTTACCATGCGGGGATATCAAAAGCTGGCCCTGGCAGCAGAGCGATTTATCCGGGCTGATTTTAACAAAAAGCCCCGGCAGATGGCCGTGGTTAAACCGGTAAAAACCAAGCTGAACCAGATGGCAGGGATTGCGCCCGAGCCCGGGATGATGTCTGTAGCGGTCGTTGCCGATGAGGGTATAGAGCCTGAAACGCTCTCGAAACGCGATGGGAAGTCTTTAAGTTCCCTAACCAGGGTGGTGCCGCCAAAATTTGTTCCTGCTCCAGGATATTCAACAGCTGGAAGTGAAGTGGAAACAGCATTAAGCCTGCAATTGACACTGAATAAAATTGTCCGGCGCATAGAGCGGCAACCTGTAAATATTCGCCAACAGGCGCAAATCACCGCTATTCAACCCAAAAAATCGCCAATATTCGAGCCTGATGCGGATTATTTGATAAAAAATATCAAAAAAAGCGAAAAAACTGACACCGGCAAGGCCATTCGGCAAGCTCTTGCTAACGAATTTCAGGATATATTAAGCATAGTTCAGCCGGACAAGGCTGCTGTCGTTACCAGCAGAGCTGTTATTGCACCCGATCAGGAGGCGCAATTAAACAAGTTCAAAGTTCTGCCGCAGCGCCAGCACAAGCGTAAGACCGTGACATCGGGCTTTGGTTCAGGATTGCTTCGGCAATCGATAAAAACAGATGTTGCGCCCCGGGTTGCGGGGATTGTTCGTCCGGTGAGTATTAAGAGTGGTGCGCCTGATGACAATGTCGAGTATGGAAGTAAAACGATTGATGGACGCGAAGCGCTCGCGGGGACTGAAATCGCATCGATTACCCCGCTACCTGAGTTGGATATCAAAACCGCCTCTGATGGCCAGGGTGTTCTCAACACCACCGGCTACCGGGCGTTATTGCGTGGTAACGCCGTACCGCCAAAGGCCGGCCGCGGTGACGATTTCTCCTGGCCACGGGATTAAGCTCGATCTGCCGAACTATGCTCCCGGCCTCGCCGTTATACCCATCGACAATCCTGAAGAAGCCAGACATTATGCCAGGCTGCGCAAATCCCGCCCCTACAGGATGGCCCTGACAATTGGTTTTTGTCTGTTGCTGGCAGCGTGTTCGCAACCACAGATTTTTGAAAATACAGAGCAAGGCTCACAACCGAAAACCACGGTGAAAGATACTCCCACCGCTGTTGCAGAACCAAGGGATGGGCTTGCCGGTTTTTATAACGCGCTTGCACGTCTTGAGAGCGGTCAGCGGGTTCGCCCGGTGGTCGTGGTTCATCTTGGTGACAGCCATATTGCCGCGGACCGTTTTTCAGGTGATATGCGCCAGCAGCTTCAACGCCGCTTTGGTGATGCCGGTCGCGGACTGGTGCAGCCGGGCAAGGCTTTCAAATATTTCAATGCCCGTGGTGTCAGCACGCAACAATCTGAAGGCTGGAAAGCCGCTAACAGTTTTTTTGATGATACCGGCCCTTATTCACTGACCGGTGTCAGGCTGAAAGCAGCCCGTACGGGCGAGGTTCTGAAATTGTTGGTAGACAGGCCAGTGCGCAAACAGGAAATAGAAGTTGAGTTTTTAAGCGGGCCTGGGGCTGGATCGGTCGAGATCGCCGCAGGTGGTAAAACTCAGAAACTGGATTTAACTAACGCAAAAATCCGTATACAGCGTTTCAAAACCAGGGCTCAGTCACTGTCGATAAAAACATTGGACGCCCGCCCGGTGGCGGTGCTTGGCTGGAGTTCTTATTTGCCAAATCGCGGCCTTCGCTATGTCAGTCTTGGCCTGCCCGGGGCATCTGCCGATGTTATGGCGCGATGGGATTCTTTGCTTGTGAAAGCAGATTTGAAGTACCTTAAACCTGATCTGATTATTCTGGGCTATGGCACAAATGAGGGCTTTAAGGATAATTTGAATGTGACAGCCTATCAGCAGCGATTTGAATCACTTGCGTCTGACTTGAAAAAAGCTGCCAATAATCCATCCCTGCTTGTTCTCGGCGCACCGGATTCGACCAGATTACCGAAATATGCGCGAAAACAGGCGGGCACGCCTGGTTGCAAGGCATTGTCGCGAGATGAGGTGGCGCAATATTCAACACTTCTGCGACAAAAATCACAACGGCTGGCACGCTGGCATGCACCGCCGGGCCTGGCTCGGGTGCGGGCAGCACAAAAGCGCGCTGCGCAAAATCTTAAAGCAGCCTATTGGGACTGGTCACAAGTGATGGGTGGTGAGTGCGGTACTTTTCGCTGGGCACGCGCCGAACCGGCTCTGGCCTATGGCGATAATGTTCATTTTAACGATGCCGGCAGCAAACGAACAGCTGCAGCACTGTACCGGTTCTTGATGAAGGGTTACGGCCAGTTCAGTTAGATGGAAAAACTTTCTGACATCTTTTGGTCACTTGCAGCGGTGGTGCGGCGATGCTTTTTCCAACACTAGATTTTGCCCTATTTTTCATGGTGGTATTTGTCGTCAGCTGGGAATTGCGGCGGCGTTTTGAGGCGCGAAAGCTGGTGCTTTTAGGCGCCAGTTATTTTTTCTATGGCTATTGGGACGTGCGTTTTACCGCCCTGTTGCTGGCAAGTTCTGTGCTCAATTATGCTGCCGGTTACCTGTTGCAGCGCCAGGAGGATGAGAGCAAACGCAAACTGATTGTCGGTATTGCCGTTGCTATCAATCTTGCCGTTCTGGGGTTTTTTAAATACTACGGCTTTTTCATTGATAGTTTGACCGATGTACTGGTGCAGTTGAACATAGAGCGCGATTTGCCATTTCTGGAAATTATCCTGCCCGTTGGTATTTCGTTTTTCACCTTTCAGGGAATTTCCTACGTCGTTGATGTGTATCGTCGCGACGTTAAAGCCTCAACCTCGCTGGTTGATCTGTGCCTGTATATATCTTTCTTTCCGCAACTTGTGGCCGGGCCGATTGTGCGGGCATCAGAGTTTTTACCCCAACTTACCGCACCACCCAGGCTCAGCAAAAAACAGATCGGGGTGGGGATTGCGCTGATACTCTCCGGCCTGTTCAAGAAGATGATCATTGCCAATTATCTGGCTACCGAAATAGTTGATAAGGTGTTTTTCGACCCCTCAGTTTATGGAGCGATGGATCTGGCAGTTGGGGTCTATGCCTATGCCATCCAGATTTATTGTGATTTCAGTGGCTATAGCGATATCGCCATTGGAATTGCCGCTCTTCTGGGCTATCGCTTCCAACGTAATTTCAATCAGCCCTACCGGGCAACTAGCCTGCGCGATTTCTGGCGGCGCTGGCATATTTCGCTGTCAACCTGGCTGCGCGATTATCTATATAAACCACTGGGCGGCAGTCATGGCAGCGGATTTGCTACATACCGCAATATATTTTTGACAATGCTGCTTGGCGGTATCTGGCATGGGGCAGCGTGGACATTTATATTCTGGGGTATGTTTCACGGTGTTGCCATTGCCGCAGAGCGTTTTATTGTGCAGTTGCAGCCGCAACAAAACTATGCACTCGCCGGCTATGGCGGCGGCACGGTTGGGCGTATGCTGGAACTGAGTGACAGTGGCGGTCGGGCCATCGCCGGATTTGCCGGGTTTTTGCTGACCTTCAACCTAGTGTGCTTTTCATGGGTTTTATTCAGATCACCTGACATGGATACGGTGACGGCACTATTGCAGGGCCTGGGCACCTGGGGCCAAGGCCCGGAATTGACCACGCCTTTTATAAGTGTTCTGGTTTTTGGCACATTGGCCAGCCAGTTTTTGCCTGCAAACTGGGTGGAAAAAGCCGGTGTGAAATTGTCGCAACTGGGTGCCATTTCTCTGGGGCTGGTGCTGGGTGCGGGGCTTTTGTTTGTTGAAGCGGTTTCACCTGATGGTGTGGCACCGTTTATTTACTTTCAGTTTTAGGTATGGACATGGGCGCAAAATTAACAACAGACGGTGACATCACGACGAATGATAAACCCGGCCGCGCTAAACCCAGGCGCAAAATTATCCTGAATACGCCGCCCAGATCGAAAACCGAAGTGAGGCCCGTGCCTGCCAGCCGCCCGAGAAAACGCAACGCGCTTGGGGTTGAGCGTATGGCTAAAATGTTGCCGAAAGCGGCAAAGGCTTCTCAATCGCGACCTGTGGTCATTAATAAATCCCAAAATCACAATGCTTGTGGCGAAGTTGAAACAGCGTGGGGTTGTGACGATCAAAACAAGCCTGACGAAAAAGAAACAAGTCGCAACTGCAGGCGCATGTTGATGGCAATTCTGGTGGCGACCTTGCTGCTCGGGATTTTCAATTCCAGCGCGCTGGTCAACCGGGTAAGAGGCCTTCCGGCAGGGCCGGTGGAGGACCGTATTATCGACACGGCCGAGATCTGGCATGGGTGGATGGAAGACCGGGGATTAAGCGGTTACATAGATGTTGCCCGCACCTATGTTGTTTCCCTGAAAGATAAAGGCTGGCAGGATTTAAAGCGGTAGATCGCTTTTTCCCATTAAAAACCTGTCAACAGAATGGGCAGCCTGGCGGCCTTCGCGAATGGCCCAGACAACGAGGGATTGCCCGCGGCGCATATCACCTGCGGCAAAGACTTTCGGTCTTGAGGTTTCATAATTGTCGGTATGTGCCGCGACATTTTTGCGGCCATCAAGGTCGAGTTCAAGCTCGGTGATCATGCCTTCGAGGACAGGATGTACAAAGCCCATGGCCAGCAAAACCAGATCAGCAGGCAGGTCGAATTCAGTGCCTGCAACAGGCTCAAATTTTTCATCGACTTCGACGCAATGAAGCTGGGTTACGTGGCCATTTTCACCGCTGAATGACGTTGTCATGACACTGAATTCCCGCGTAGCACCTTCGCGCTGGGACGAAGATGTTCGCATTTTTATCGGCCAGTGCGGCCAGGTCAAAGCCTTGTCCTCGTGTTCAGGCGGGATTGGCATAATCTCCAGTTGAGTAACCGAGAGCGCTCCTTGACGAAACGAAGTGCCGATGCAATCGCTGCCAGTATCACCGCCGCCAATGACAACCACATGTTTGCCCGCTGCCGTAATTGGCTGCACGTCACCCAAAGGTTCGTTTGATACCCGGCGGTTTTGCTGGGGCAGAAAATCCATGGCAAAATGAATGCCGCCAAGATTGCGGCCTTCGACGGGTAAATCCCGGGAGACTTCCGCACCACCGGTAAGCAAAACCGCATCATGGGATTGTTCCAGTTCAATTGCGGTAATATCCATGCCCACATGAACGAGCCCGTGAAAGATCACGCCTTCGGCCTTCATCTGTTCAAAGCGGCGGTCGATCAGTTTTTTCTCCATTTTGAAATCAGGAATACCGTAGCGCAACAGGCCGCCGGGTTTTGCGTTTTTGTCGTAAAGATGCACATCGTGTCCGGCACGGGCCAGTTGCTGGGCAGCTGCCATGCCAGCGGGTCCGGCACCAATGATGGCAATTTTTTTGCCGGTCAGTTGTGTCGGAGATTGCGGGTTAATCCAGCTTTGGGCAAAGCCTTTATCGACGATGGCGCATTCAATGGTTTTGATGGTCACCGGATTATCATCAATATTCAAGGTGCAGGCAGCTTCACACGGTGCGGGACAAATACGCCCGGTAAATTCCGGGAAATTATTGGTTGAATGCAGGTTGCGGCAGGCTTCTTCCCAGTCAGACGCATAGACCAGATCATTCCAGTCGGGGATCTGATTGTTGACCGGACACCCGGTGTGGCAATAGGGAATACCGCAATCCATGCAGCGGGCAGCCTGACGGGCAACGTCTGTTTCCGACAGGGGAATGATAAATTCCTTATAATTTCGCACCCGGTCCGCTGCCGGTCTGTTGCGTCTTTCCTGGCGGTCAATTTCAAGGAAACCGGTAATCTTGCCCATGATTATTTCCCCCCCCTGATACCGATTGACATGTCCATTGTGGTTTCGGTCTGTTCCATTTCCTGCAGGGCGCGGCGATATTCAACCGGCATGATCTTGACGAACTTTGTCACCATATCATCCCAATTATCAAGGATATGTCTGGCGCGGGCTGAGGCTGTGTAATGCACATGATTTTCGATCAACTGGTGTAGTCTTTCTTCATCAAACCTGTCCATATTGCGTGCCAAATCGACCAGCCCATGAGTCTCAAGATCCCCACCTTGATGACCGATTTTCTCGAGGCTGTCGTCTTCAGACGCCAATGGTTCAAGGTCAACCATGGCGAGGTTGCAGCGCTGCTCGAATGTCTTGTCTTCATCGAGCACATAAGCAATGCCACCACTCATACCGGCAGCGAAGTTGCGTCCGGTGTCGCCGATTACAACGACAATTCCCCCGGTCATATATTCACAGCCATGATCACCACAACCTTCGACGACGGCAATGGCACCGGAATTGCGCACGGCAAAGCGTTCACCGGCAATGCCCTGAAAATAACATTCGCCGGAAATGGCGCCGTATAAAACCGTATTGCCGACAATGATGCTTTTTTCCGGTACAATACCGCTATCTTCGGGCGGACGAACCACCAGTCGGCCACCACTGAGGCCTTTGCCAACATAATCATTGGCTTCACCTGTGAGATTGAGGCTGATACCGGCAGCGACAAAAGCGCCAAAACTTTGTCCTGCTGTGCCATTTAGTGAAATAGAAATTGTGTCTTCGGGCAGGCCTTTGTGGCCATATCTAAGTGCTACCTCACCCGACAGCATGGCACCGGTGGTGCGGTCGGAATTTTTGATATCAACGTCGATTTTTACTGGTGTTTTATGCTCCAGAGCGGGCATGGCCTGTTCGATTAACCTGCGATCAAGCACGGCTTCAAGGTGATGGTTCTGATGGCCGGAATTATAGAGATCTGTGGGCTTTTCATACTCGGGTTTATGGAACAGCCTGGTGAAATCCAGGCCGTTCGATTTCCAGTGATCTATGGCCCTGTCTTTGTCGAGATACTGGTTTTGACCAACCATTTCGCTGAAAGTCCTGAAACCCATTTCAGCCATCAATTCGCGTACTTCTTCGGCGACAAAGAAGAAGTAATTAATGACGTGCTCCGGTTTCCCGGTGAATTTGGCGCGCAACTCGGGGTCTTGAGTAGCAATGCCGACAGGGCAGGTGTTGAGGTGGCATTTGCGCATCATGATGCAGCCTGCAGCAATTAAAGGTGCGGTAGCAAAGCCCATTTCATCCGCACCGAGCAAGGCTGCGATAACAACATCGCGGCCGGTCCTCAGACCGCCATCGGCTTGAACTGCAATGCGGTCGCGCAGGCGATTGATCACCAGAGTTTGCTGGGTTTCGGCGAGACCCAGTTCCCACGGGCTGCCAGCGTGTTTAATCGATGTCAAGGGACTGGCACCGGTGCCGCCTTCAAAGCCTGAAATGGTGACGTGATCGGCGCGTGCTTTGGCCACTCCGGCGGCAACCGTTCCGACGCCCACTTCGGACACCAGTTTGACCGAGATATCAGCTTTTGAATTGGTGTTTTTTAAATCATAAATAAGCTGGGCCAGATCCTCGATTGAATAAATATCATGATGCGGGGGTGGTGAGATCAGAGCAACGCCCGGGGTCGAGTGCCGCACCTTGGCAATGACTGCATCAACCTTGTGGCCGGGAAGCTGGCCGCCCTCGCCGGGTTTTGCTCCCTGCGCCATTTTAATCTGGATCATGTCGGCATTGACGAGATATTCGGTGGTAACACCAAAGCGCCCGCTGGCCACTTGTTTGATGGCCGAGCGCATATTGTCACCATTGCGTCTGGGCTTGAAGCGGTCGGGCTGTTCACCGCCTTCACCGGTATTTGACTTGGCTCCCATGCGGTTCATGGCGATGGCTAAAGTGGTGTGGGCTTCGCGACTTATCGACCCAAACGACATGGCGCCGGTGGAAAATCTCTTGATGATTTCGGCGGCGGGTTCGACCTCATCCAGTGCTATGGGTTTGCGTCCGGCTTCTTCAGCTTTGAGAATACGAAACAGACCGCGCAGGGTCATGAGTTGTTCGTTCTGCTGATTTATCCTGGCCGCAAACTGACGATATTTTTCCGGCAGATTGGCGCGTACGCTGTGCTGCAAATCAGCTATGGTTTCAGGTGTCCAGGAATGGTGCTCACCGCGCAGGCGATAGGCATATTCGCCACCCACATCAAGTGCATGCTGATAGATGTGCGCTGTGCCAAATGCCTGAGTGTGGCGCTCCAGTGCTTCACTGGCGATTTCATCAAGACCGACGCCTTCGATCAAAGTATTGGTGCCGGTAAAATATTTTTCGACAAAATCGCTTTTGAGGCCGACTGCATCAAAAATCTGGGCGCCGCAATAAGACTGATAGGTGGAAATTCCCATTTTTGACATGACCTTCAAAATACCCTTGTTGAGCGCTTTTGTGTAGCGGCGATAAACCTGCTCAGTGGTCAATTCGTCATCGAGGCGGGGACGCAGGTTTTCGATGGTTTCAAAAGCAAGATAGGGATTGATGGCCTCTGCGCCATAACCGGCAAGAGTGCAAAAATGGTGAACTTCGCGCGCTTCACCGGTTTCCACCACCAGTCCCACCGAGGTTCGCAAGCCGGTGCGGATGAGGTGATGATGGACGGCGGAGGTTGCCAATAGAGAGGGGATGGGGATGCGCTCGGCACTGACCAGACGGTCGGACAGAATGATGATATTATAAGTGTCAGTGACGGCTTTTTCGGCTCTTGCGCACAAGGTTTCAAGGGCCGGACCCATGCCTTCAGCACCGCGATGGGCACCATAGGTGATGTCGAGGGTGACCGTGCGGAACTGATTGTCGGCAATATCGCCAATCTGCCGGATTTTCTCCAGCGCTTCATTTTTGAGGATAGGCTGGGAGATTTCCAGCCGCTTGTGGGTGGAGGTTCCTTCAAGATCGAGCAGGTTGGGCCGGGGGCCGATGAAAGAAACCAGTGACATCACCAGTTCTTCGCGAATGGGATCAATCGGCGGGTTGGTCACCTGCGCAAAAAGCTGCTGGAAATAAGAGCTGATCAGTTTTGGTTTTGATGACAGCGGCGCTATCGGCGTATCGGTACCCATGGAGCCGACGGCTTCCTGGCCGACCATTGCCATGGGAGCGAGCAGGAATTTGAGATCTTCCTGAGTGTAGCCAAAGGCCTGCTGGCGATCAAGCAGGGGTATGTTTGAAGCGCGTTGCGATGCTCCGGTAACAGGCAGCTCCTTGACCTTGATCTGGGTTGCATCGAGCCATTGGCGATAAGGATGCTGGCGGGCAAGGTCTGACTTGATCTCCTCGTCTGAAATAATGCGTTTTTGCTCAAGGTCAATCAGCAGCATTTTGCCGGGTTGCAGCCGCCACTTTTGTACAATGCGTTTTTCGTCAACGGGCAGGACCCCCATTTCCGACGACATAATGACAAGGCCATCATCGGTGACGAGATAACGCGCCGGGCGCAGGCCATTGCGGTCAAGAGTTGCGCCGATTTGTTTGCCGTCGCTGAATGCAACAGCGGCAGGTCCATCCCAGGGTTCCATTAAAGCAGCATGATAGGCATAAAAAGAGCGGCGTTCTTCATCCATCAGCGGATTGCCGGTCCAGGCTTCAGGGATCAGCATCATCATGGCATGGGCCAATGAGTATCCACCCTGGACCAGAAGTTCGAGCGCATTGTCAAAACAGGCTGAATCCGATTGGCCTTCGGGGATGAGCGGCCACAATTTTTCCAGATCATCACCGATAATCTTGGAGCTCATAGTGGCATGGCGTGCGGCCATCCAGTTGACGTTACCGCGCACCGTATTGATTTCGCCATTATGGCAGATCATGCGAAACGGCTGGGCCAGACCCCAGGTGGGAAACGTGTTGGTGGAAAAACGCTGGTGAATGAGGGCAAAGGCGGAAGCTGTGCTTTCATCGCGAAGATCAGCATAATAGTCAGCCAGCCGATTACCCATCAACATGCCTTTGTAGAGAATGGTGCGGCATGACATTGAGGCGGCGTAATAAGTTTCTTTGTCTTCGATGTTGGAGTTGACGATGAGCAGCCAGGCAACACGGCGAATGACATAGAGCAGGAGCTCAAACCTGTCATCATCTTCAATTTCTTCGTTGCGGCCGATAAAGAGCTGAACATGATCGGGCTCGGTTGGTTTGACGGAATAGCCCAGAACCGAATTGTCGACAGGAACACTGCGCCATCCCAACACTTTTTGACCGTGATCAGTGACAGCCTTTTCCAATATTAATCTGATTTGTGCAGCCGAGTTTTCATTTCTGGGCATGAAAAACATACCCACACCATACTTGCCCGGCTCGGGCAGGCTAAAACCTTCTGCCTTTGTGGCTTTAACCAGAAATTCGTGTGGCAGTTGCATCAAAAGGCCGACGCCATCACCGGCCTGCGGATCAGCACCAACAGCGCCACGATGTTCAAGGTTGCACAGCAATTGCAAGCCATTTTGAACAATCTCGTGTTTCTTGCGATTATGAATGTCGACAATAAAACCAATGCCGCAGGCATCATGCTCATGGGCAGGATTGTATAATCCTTGCGCCTTTGGCAGGCCCGGATAAGTGTTGACCGGAGCTTGACCGAGCTTGAGGGAGGGATGGCTGTTATTTTCTATCGATCGTTTCATACGTGCAATAACTTTTCATTTTATCGTTTATGCAAAGGCCAAACCGCACCCATCTGCATGTGGCGGGCGCTGGCCCGTCAGCAGGAGCATGCTGGCAAACACGTCAGCTTGCCATGCCGAAATTCATGCCGGAAGCCCGCAGAAGTTGCCTTCGGGCCTGTCCGGACTTGTGGCCGCGTTTTCAGAAAAAACGGTTGTTTCTGAAATGCGCGCCTTTGGTTGCGTTAATTTGCCATAGCCTGAGCCATGGCTTTTGGCGTGGATGGCCCCGCAAAAAAAGGACAACAGCGCTGTCCCATTCTCTGTAAACTGCCAGAATTCTTAATTACATACAAGCCCAAGATGATTGCGGCAAAGGCGCACAGGATATTTATCTGAGGTGGCTGCGGAGGATTGATTTTTAATATCTAACGACGGATATTTTGTTCTCTTGTTATTTTGTATGTTAATGACGAATCATAATTTCAAAAATAACGCTATAGATAGAAAATTAAAAACCTGAATCTAATGACGCGTACAACAGCACCCTATGGTACCTGGCCTTCCCCTATAACGCCCGCAAGTGTGGCTGGAAACTCCCGGCGATTTGGCTCACTTCACCTGGGGCGTGAGGCCGTCTACTGGACGGAAGGGCGGCCAGAGGAGGCAGGTCGCAATGTGATTGTCAAATGGGACCGGAACGGTCGCAAAACGGATATACTGCCGCGCGAATTTAGCGCCCGTTCTCGCGTCCATGAGTATGGCGGGGGTGAGTTTAGTATCTGTAATGACAGGGTTTTTTTTATCAATGACCACGATCAGGATATCTATGAAGTTGTAAGTGAAGGCGCACCTCAACGCATTACCAATCGCTGCGACTGGCGGTTTTCGGATATGTGTTATGACCCGCACCGCAATCGGTTACTGGTCATTGTCGAACGCCATGATACCGACAACAAATTACCGGTCAATTTTCTTGCTTCTGTGGATTTGAATGAAACCGCTTTGGGAGAAATCTGTGTGATTGCCGGGGGGCGGGATTTTTACGCCAGCCCATGCCTCAGTCCTTGTGGAATGCTGCTTGCGTATCTGTGTTGGGATTTGCCTCATATGCCGTGGGAGGCAGCGGAATTGTGGTTGACAAAATCTGGGGCGCAAGACCATTTTCCATCTGGTGAAAAAATTGCCGGCGGGGCGGGGGAATGCGTTTTCAACCACAATGGTGCAACGAAAGTAGTCTGATTTTCATTTGGAACAATAGTGGCTGGGGAAACCTGTATTTACTGGCACCGGAATGTTCTGGCACCGAACCGGTGCCGCTGATTGGTATTCCGGCAGAATTTGGCCATCCCCAATGGGTGTTTGGCATGACATCTTATGCCCTGGTCGGCGACGACAGCGTGATTGCCCGATATATTAAAGACGGTGCGTTGCATCTTGGAATGGTGAATATTCAAACGCGGAAAATCACACTAATAGATGTGTTGCAAAATGATGTGGCGGGCATTGAGGCGATTGTTGCTGATGGCACTTGTGCTTGCATGATTGCGTCATTTCATCACCGCCCGCCTGCTGTCTGCCGGCTGGAGATTGCCAGTGGTGATTTTAGCATACTGCAAACAAGTTCAGATGTTTCGGTTGCGGAAGAAACCATCTCGGTTGGCGTTCCTGTGACATTTTCTTCGACGAGAGATGAGAAGTGTTATGGCATATATTACGCACCTGCCAATGCGCAATATTGCGCCGGGGAAGATGAGTTGCCGCCGATGATTGTCTCGGCCCATGGCGGGCCAACGGCAATGGCTGATCGCGGCTTGAAGCTGAAAATACAATATTGGACTTCGCGCGGGTTTGCCTATTTTGATGTGGATTACACCGGAAGTTTTGGCTATGGCACAGCTTATCGAAAAGCGCTTGACGGGTATTGGGGCATACGCGATGCAGAAGATGTTATCGCCGCTGCCCGTGGGCTGGCGGCTCAGGGAAAAGCCGATAAAAACCGCCTGCTGATTTCGGGCAGCAGTGCCGGTGGCTATACGGTGCTGTCGGTTCTGGTCAACAGCGATGTTTTTGCCGCCGGTGCTGCATATTATGGTATTTCCGATATGGCCAAACTCCAGGAAACCACCCATAAATTTGAACATGGCTATATTGATACGCTGATGGGGTCGACGCCAGACACAAGGGCGGAGATATTTGCGGCAAGGTCTCCCATTTGCGACGCTGATAAGATCACGTCGCCGGTGATCTTTTTTCAAGGCGCCGATGACCGCGTGGTGCCGCGCGATCAATCCAAAGCGATGGCTGAAAACCTAGATAAAAATGGTGTGCCGGTAGTTTATGTCGAATTCGCCGGTGAAGGACACGGTTTCAGGAAGGCGCAAAATATTGAGGCGGCTCTTGAAAACGAGTATGCTTTTTATGCCAAAATTCTGGGCTTGGCCATTACACACGACTTACCGGACTTGAAGATTTTGAATTTTGGGGGTGCCTAAATATGGAATTTAAAAGCGATAATGCTTCAGGTGTGCCGCATGTGATGTTTGAAGCCATGGTCCTCGCCAATGAAGGTGCGGTGAGCGCCTATGGTGACGATCCGTGGACAAAGCAGGTTGAAAAAAAGTTTTCGGAAATTTTCGAGCGCGAGGTGGTTGTCTCGATCGTATCCACGGGAACGGCAGCAAATTCCCTGGGGCTTGCGCTTTATTCGCCACCATGGGGCGGTGTTGTCTGCCATCATGAAAGCCACATTATGGTGGATGAGTGCGCTGCACCTGAATTTTATTCCGGCGGGGTAAAGCTCATCGGTGTGGAAGGGGCGCAGGGCAAGATGACGCCTGAAAGTGTTAATGACGCGCTTTATTATATGGTCAAGGGGGATCAGCATTCTATTCAGCCCTCAGTTTTAAGCCTGACCCAGGTAACCGAGGCGGGGACGGTTTATTCACTTGAAGAAATCCGCGCACTGAGTGATGTGGCGGCATCGCGGGACTTGAAAATGCATATGGATGGCGCCCGCTTTGGCAATGCGCTGATGGCGCTGGGGTGCAGTCCGGCTGACATGACATGGAAATCCGGCATTGATGTGTTGAGTTTCGGTGCCACCAAAGGTGGTGCGCTGGCGGCTGAGGCGGTTATTTTGTTTGACGCTAAAAAAGCTGACGAACTGATGTACCGGCGCAAGCGGGCCGGGCACCTCCTGTCAAAAAGCCGCTTTGCCGCGGCCCAGTTGCTGGCCTATCTTGATGATGACCTTTGGCTTAAAAGTGCTGCTCACGCCAATGCCATGTCAGCGCGGCTGGCCCAGGGCATAAGCCAGTCGAACAAGTTGCGTCATGCTTTTGATGTGGACGCCAACATGCAGTTTGTCATCATGACAATAGCCGTACACGAATGGCTGCAATCTGCCGGTGCGCATTACTACCTCTGGCCCGGCCGCGGCCCGCGAGACGGAAATGCCAAACACCGTGATGAAGTCATCGCCCGGTTTGTCTGTGGATTTGCCACCACCCAGGAAGAAGTCGATGAGTTTGTTGCTGTTGTGGGCCTGTTGGGGTAATTGCGAATGTAATCATACCGGTGTCTGTCCACACTGATCGGGGGATTAAAGGCACTTCACCAGCTGTTCTATGGCGCGGAATATCTCTTCTTCGGTATTATAATAGTGCGGCGCAATACGCAGCATGGTTGGTAGTTTGCGGCGCTCGGCATCCAGGCGGGTACTGGAGGCACACGAAGTGCCGAGAACGAAACCAGCTTTTCCCATTTTGTCAACGATATCGGCTGGATTAGCCCCATCAGCCGTAAAGCTGACAATGGCGCAGTGATGATTGCCGATATCACGCAGATTGATCTTGCTGTTTTGTCGGAGCTGCTCTCTGCAAAATCCTGCCAGATGAGAAACGCGGGCCTCAATTTTATCAATCCCGATTGTGTCGGCATACTCGATTGCAGCGCCAAGGCCCGCCCGCAAGGCATAGGAGTTTTCCCATGTCTCGAACCGGCGGGCATCTTCGCGCAGCTGGTAGCGATCCCGGGCTGTCCAGGGCGCACCAAAGTGGTCGATCATCGCAGGCTCAAGCGTTTCCAGCCAGTGATCGCGCACATAAAGAAAACCTGTACCACGGGGACCACGCAGGAATTTTCGCCCTGTTGCTGACAGAAAATCACAACCAAGAGTTTCGACATCAGTCCGCATCTGCCCGACTGCCTGACAGGCATCCAGCAGATATGGCACATTATATTTGCGCGCCACTTTACCAACATCAGCAGCTGGATTGACCAGTCCGCCGTTTGTGGGGATCCATGTGATGGCGACAAGGCCTACATTCTCGTCCATGGTCGCTTCAAGGGCTGCCACATCCAATGCGCCGGTCGCGTCCGATGGCACAACCTCAATAATCAAATCGTCCCGTTTTGCGCGGTGAAGAAAAGCAACGTAGTTGGCTGCATATTCTGCTTCACAGGTGAGAATGCGGGATTTGGCCTTTAAAGGCAGGGCGTAGAATGCATGGCACCACGCAACCGTTGCATTTTCCATCAGCGCTATTTCGTGGCGTTTTGCTCCGATATGGCCCGCAACAGTATCGTAAACCTGATCCAGTGCCACACTTTGTCGGGCCTGGGCTTCATAGCCACCGATTTGACTTTCAAGGATTGTATGATTGACGATCGCATCGACAACCCTGTCGGGCATTAGTGCTGAGCCTGAGGCTAACAAATGTACGCTGTTATCGATGCCGGGTGTCTCAGATCGGATGCAATTGATTTCATTTTCTGTAATCATCATTCACTTTCAATGCTGCGCATCTGAAATTCTTGAAGCCGTTACAAATACCATGGGCTTTACGATGGCTTCAGCTTATTCAGCCAGAAAATGAAGCGTGCTGAATGAGCTCTGCCAAAGGGTTTCCTGCATTATCTGATTGAGCCCGCGTAAATAACAATGAAAGGCCACAGTGTCCATAAAAACCGGCCATCATCGGGAAGTCTGCCTTGTAAGCCGGTCAAACTATTTTGATGCGAAATCAGGTGCTGCTGACGTGTGCTGGAACGTACATCGGGGAAGGCATGTAACAGCCACAAAAAAGGACGCCGCTTTCGCGACGCCCTTCTTTTTTGAATATCGGGGTTTAGGCTGCGTTATGCAGCTTTTTTGCCAATCACCTTGGGCTTTTCTGTTTTGCCTACGGTGATTTCAATGGAGCGGGGCTTCATTGTTTCTGGCAGTTCACGCTTTAGATCCACGTGCAGCAGGCCGTTGGCAAGGCTGACGCCGGTGACTTCGACGTGGTCAGCGAGCTTGAACTGGCGCTCGAAATTGCGCGCGGCAATGCCCTGATGCAGGTATTCAGACGAGGTTTCTTCAACCTTCTCGCCGGTGATGGTCAGGGACTGCTCCTTGATCTCAATATTGATATCTTCTTCGCTGAAACCTGCGACCGCCATGGTGATGCGGTATTCGTTTTCGCCAAGCAGTTCAATATTGTAAGGCGGGTATGACGTGGTGCCGGCATCCTGATTGGAGGCTGTCTCCAGCAGGGAGGCAAGGCGGTCAAAACCGATGGAACTTCTATATAGGGGGGTTAGGTCAAAATGCATAGTTTACATCCTTTCATAAGCGATGTGTGTTGTGTCTGCCGCAAACGGCCAGACATTTCAGTTAACATGGACCCAAGATTGGCATCCATGCCTTAAATATGGGGGGTGAATTTTCGGTTTCAAGAATATTTTTGAAGAAAAATGCAAGAAAGTAGTATTAATAATCGTTGGATTTCAGCCAATTTTAGATAAAAAACCCCAATTTTTTCCAGATGAACCGAATATGAACAAGGTCTTTTGCTTTGGTTCAGGTGGCTCGCTTTATGGTTGGTCTCAAGTTGCTGAGGACATGGGGTCCGGGTTGCAACTGAAACAGGAGACGAACGATGAAAAAGACACTTATTGCTCTCACAGCCCTGGTTGCAGCCACTGTTGGTTTTCAAAGCCAGGCCGAGGCCGGTCACTATCACAACAAAAAATCAGGTATTCAGTTTGAGCTGCAGTTTGGCAATGGCTCAGGTATAACAATTGGCAACGGTTTTACCCGGGTGCATCAGCCTTACGGGTATTACAAAAAACGGCATAATTACAACAGAAGCTACAGCTATCAGCGTCCTTACGTCTGCAATATTGCCGGAAAACGCGCCGTCAGACGCTCACTTCGAGCCCGCGGTTTTTACGATATTCGCCGCATCCGCCAGATAGGTAAAATCTATAAGGCTAAAGCAACCTCGCCGCGCGGGTATCGGGTCAAACTGAAAGTTAACGGTTGCAACCTGCGCATCGTAAAACGCAAAATTATTCGCACCTATTCCCCCGGTTATTCTTATGGCAATGCCTGGAGAACTTACTGGTAGGTTTTGCCGGACCAGGGATTGGTGAAAAAACAGGGGCTTTTTTTAACAGGCTCCTGTTTTTGTTGCTGAGTCAGGTTCCATTAAGCCCCTCGAACTATAATGCCCGCCTGATCGCCATCCCCTGCAATGATGAGTTTTGAGCGTGATAATGGATCTTGTTAAAACCGACAAAAACCCCACGCCCAGAGGTGCGAAGGCAGGATTTTTTGAAGCTAGCGACGGGGTGCTTTTGCGTTATGCCACCTGGCCTGCGCGCCATGGTCAAAGCCGGGGCACAGTGTGTCTGTTTACCGGTCGCGGTGAGTTTATAGAAAAATACTTTGAAGTTGTAAAATAGCTGCTTGATCGCGGGTTTTCGGTGGCTGCCATGGATTGGCGCGGTCAAGGGCGCTCGCCGCGGGTGCTTGACAATCCACGCAAGGGTCATATTGAAAATTTTGATCAATATTATCATGATCTGGTGACCTTCGTCGAAA
>JAJRTY010000008.1 GCA_024278055.1 Alphaproteobacteria bacterium
GGTTATAACCCCCATGGTATCTGCGTGAACCTGTCAGTGTGGCACGCGGACGAGGCGCAGCCGAGGACCCCGGTGCATCTGCACCGCGCATGCGCAGGCCCGCGCGAAGCGCGATATGGCCGTGAGCCAGTTATGCCGCCTGGTCTTCTTCAAGACGCCGGTCGAGGTATTCGCATACGGCTTCCATCAGGGCATCGGTTTCATTTTCGAAGAAATGGTTGCCGTTGGGGATAATCTGGTGGTCAATCATGATACCGCGCTGGGTTTTCAGGCGCTCAACCAGTTGAGCGACGCTATCGGTAGGCACGACAGAATCGGATGAGCCATTGATCATCAGGCCCGATGACGGGCACGGGGCAAGGAAACTGAAATCATAGAGGTTGGCGGGCGGAGCAACGGAAATAAACCCGTCAATTTCCGGTCGGCGCATCAACAGTTGCATTGAAATCCATGCCCCGAAGGAAAACCCGGCAATCCAGCAGGTGCGTGCTTCTTTGTTAAAACCCTGCACCCAGTCGAGAGCGGCGGCGGCATCAGATAATTCACCCTGTCCGCTGTCAAACAGACCCTGGCTGCGGCCAACGCCGCGAAAATTAAATCTCAAGGTCGAAAACCCGCGTTTGACAAACATGTAATAGAGATGATGAACGATCGGATTGTTCATCGTACCGCCAAACTGGGAGTGGGGATGAAGAACGATGGCCACAGGCGCATTGGCCTGTTTTGAGTGATGGTATCTGCCTTCGAGCCGACCGGCAGGGCCATTGAAAATCATTTCCGGCATATTTCAGTTCTTCCTTGTCTTGTTTGTTTAAATTTTCGTGTGATTGTTCTGACGAAGCCCGGTGCTTTTAGCCTGAAAATCACCGATTTTTTTAATCTGGTGTTAAAAATTTACAAAATCAATCAGGCAATGCATTTTTCATTATTGTTAAGCATCTGTTTATAAGGGAAAATATAAATTTTAAATGGTTTACTTGACTCATGCAGTCGGGAAAATTATATCTACATTAGAATTATTCGAAATCAAGCGGTTCTGCCTCTTTTTCTCCTTGATGTCGAAAGGTTCAGCTTAAGAAATCACGCACAGCGTCTGCGCGCATCACTCTACCCCCGTTCTTAGCACAAACCAGGGGTGTAAATGCAAGCTTTGCGGACAATCATGGTTGATTTTAAGGGCAAATGATCAGGGGCTCTGGTTTTGGTGATCGGAACACCCAAAAAACTGGCCATAACCGGCAGGAGACGAAATTATGAAACTTGGAACACGCGGGCGCTACGCGGTTGCAGCTATGGCAGAT
The DNA here is from genome assembly GCA_024278055.1 of Alphaproteobacteria bacterium. Lineage (GTDB taxonomy): Bacteria > Pseudomonadota > Alphaproteobacteria > Rhizobiales > JAJFHR01 > JAJFHR01. The sequence goes on from JAJRTY010000008.1 coordinate 1,302, forward strand.
ATTGCGCGTTGGTCCAACGGCCAGCCGATTAATCTCGCCAGCATTGAAGAACGCCAGGGAATTTCACTTTCGTATCTTGAGCAGCTGTTTTTGCAACTCAGACGCGCCAATATTGTTACAAGCGTCAGGGGGCCGGGCGGAGGATACAGACTGTCACGCCACGCTGACGATATTGCTCTGTCGGAGATCATTGCCGCTGTTGATGAAAACCTGGTGGTGACACGCTGCCGCCCGGATACACCCGGCGGTTGCATGGCCACCGGCGAACGTTGTCAGACCCATGATCTCTGGGATGAGCTGACAGTGCATATTCACAATTTCTTTGAAACCATTTCACTCGGCGATGTCATTGCCCACCGGGTCAAGGGCAGAGCCAAAACCATGGCGGTTACAACGAGTGATTTTCCCAACCTGCTGGCAGACCTCGCCTCCCGAAATACGGATAATCGATTATGAGGAGTGCCAAACGCACATATCTTGACTGGAACGCCACGGCACCGATCTATCCCGAGGTCGTTGAGGCCATGGCAAAAGCCCTGTCTCAAGGCGGCAATGCCTCATCGGTTCACAGCGAAGGGCGCAATGCCCATGGCGCTATTGAGGTTGCGCGTGAACAGGTGGCTCAACTGATTAATGCTGAGCCCCGCGATATTGTATTCACCAGCGGGGGCAGCGAAGCCAATACCCTCGCCCTGTCGGGTCTTGCCACCAACGGCACCGTGGACCGGATCCTGATTTCCGCAGTTGAACATCCTTCAGTTATGGCTTTTGCCAATCTCGATGGTGTTCAGGTCAATCTGCTTCGCGTGGACGCAAGCGGCATCGTTGAACTGGACGCCCTTGAAGCATGTTTGAGCAAAGTGGCCGCTGCCAATGAAAAACCACTGGTTTCGGTTATGTGGGCCAATAATGAAACCGGTGTTATCCAGCCGATTGAGGACATCGTCAAGCTGGCCCATGCGCACCAGTGCCTGGTGCATTGTGATGCCGTACAGGCTTTGGGCAAAATCCCTGTGGATTTTGCCGCCAGTGGTGTTGATCTCATGAGCCTGTCGGCCCACAAGATTGGCGGTCCCCAGGGAGCAGGTGCGCTGGTGGTACGTTCTTCTCTCGCATTGGCCCCTGTGTTCAAGGGAGGTGGCCAGGAATTAGGCAGAAGGGCAGGTACGGAAAATCTTAGCGGCATCGTTGGTTTTGGTCTCGCAGCCGAACTGAACGGTAGCGAAAATCATGAGGCGGAAATTTCCAGTCTTCGTGACCGATTGGAATCTGAAATCAGAAAGTTAAGAAGCGATGCTGTGATCTTTGGTGAAGATCAAAAACGCCTGCCCAATACCACCTGTGTGGCGGTTTGCGGCACGACGGCAGAAGCGCTTTTGATTATGCTTGATCTGTCGGGAATAGCGGTAAGTTCAGGTTCGGCGTGTTCCTCGGGCAAGGTTGCAACCTCGCATGTGCTCGGCGCCATGGGGGTTGAGGATGCGGTGGCCAAAGCAGCTATTCGCATCTCCAGTGGGCGCACAACGACACAACAAGACATAGAGAAGTTTTTAAACGCCTGGTCAAAAGCCATCGGCACAACAGCAAAACAATATGCCACAGCGGCAGCATGAACAAGGTAATGGAGTTAATCGATGGTAGCGGTTAAAGAGACAGTCGAACAGGTCAAAGAGATTGAAGTCGATCAATATAAGTATGGCTTTGTCACCGACATTGAAATGGACATGGCCCCCAAGGGGCTGAATGAGGAGATTATCGGGTTTATCTCCGCCAAGAAGAACGAGCCGGAATGGATGCTGGAATGGCGGCTGGATGCCTATCGCCGCTGGTTGACCATGACCGAGCCCAACTGGGCCAAGGTCGGTTACCCACCGATAGATTTTCAGGATCTGTATTATTATGCAGCACCCAAGTCCGACAAAGAAGGGCCAAAAAGCCTCGATGAAGTTGATCCAGAGTTGCTGAGAACCTACGAAAAACTGGGTATCCCCTTGCAGGAACAGGCAGTTCTCGCCGGTGTTCAGGGCGCAAAAATCGCCGTTGACGCAATTTTTGACAGTGTTTCGGTTGTTACCACCTTCAAGGAAGAACTGGCCAAAGAGGGCGTTATCTTCTGTCCGCTGTCTGAAGCCTTGCAGGACCACCCGGAGCTGGTACGCAAGTATCTCGGCACCGTCGTGCCCATATCTGACAATTATTATTCAGCCCTCAATACGGCGGTATTTTCGGAAGGCTCCTTTGTCTACATTCCACCAGGCGTGCGCTGCCCGATGGAACTGTCGACCTATTTCCGCATCAATGAAGCCCAGACCGGTCAGTTTGAGCGTACATTGATCATTGCCGACAAAGGTTCCTACGTCTCATACCTTGAAGGCTGCACCGCTCCCATGCGCGATGAAAACCAGCTTCATGCAGCGGTGGTGGAACTGATCGCGCTCGAAGATGCTGAAATCAAGTACTCCACCGTGCAAAACTGGTATCCCGGTGACGCAGAAGGCAAGGGCGGCATCTACAATTTTGTTACCAAGCGCGGTGATTGTCGCGGCAAGAACTCAAAAATCTCGTGGACGCAAGTGGAGACCGGATCGGCGATTACCTGGAAATATCCCAGCTGTATTTTACGCGGTGATAATTCCATCGGAGAATTTTATTCCATCGCCATCTCCAACGGCATGCAGCAGATTGACAGCGGCACCAAGATGATCCATCTGGGCAAGAACACCAAAAGCCGCATCATTTCCAAGGGCATATCGGCGGGTAAATCATCCAACACCTACCGTGGCCTGGTTTCTGCCCACCGAAAAGCTTCAAACACCCGCAATTTCACCCAGTGCGACAGCTTGTTGATCGGTGACAAATGTTCAGCCCATACCATCCCCTACATTGAAGCCAAAAACTCCAGTGCGGTGTTTGAGCATGAAGCCACCACCTCAAAAATCAGCGACGACCAGCTGTTTTATTGTCTCCAGCGCGGCATCGGTGAAGAAGAAGCCGTAGCCCTGATCGTCAATGGTTTTTGCAAGGAAGTATTGCAGCAACTACCAATGGAATTTGCCGTTGAAGCGCAAAAACTGGTGGGTATTTCGCTTGAAGGAAGCGTTGGCTAAAAACTTGAAATACTATTTAAATATAAAGGTTTACGTTAAATGTTAGTTATAGAGAATTTACATGCTGAAGTAGAAGGTGAGCCGATTTTGCGCGGCCTCAACCTCGAAGTCGGTACCGGCGAAGTCCATGCCATTATGGGACCGAACGGCTCTGGCAAAAGCACCTTGTCCTATATTCTTTCGGGCAAGGAAGATTACAATATCACGCAAGGATCAATCACCTACAAGGGTGACAACCTGTTTGACATGACCATCGACGAACGTGCTGCCGCCGGTATTTTCCTGGCCTTCCAGTACCCCATAGAAATCCCCGGGGTGGCTGCCATGACGTTTTTGAAAACCGCCCTCAATGCCCAGCGCATCACCCGTGGTGAAGATGAATTGACCACACCGGCGTTCATGAAGCTGGTCAAGGAAAAGACTGCGAGCTTGAACATTCGCCCCGAAATGTTGCGGCGTTCAATCAATGTAGGCTTTTCCGGCGGTGAAAAGAAACGTTTCGAGATTTTGCAAATGGCCCTGCTTGAGCCGAGCCTGTGCATATTGGATGAAACCGACAGCGGTCTCGATATTGATGCCCTGCAACTGGTGGCCGAAGGGGTCAATCGCTTGAGGAGCCCCGAACGCTCGATGATTGTCATTACGCACTATCAACGCCTGCTCAACCACATTATTCCTGATCGGGTACACGTTCTTTCTGCTGGCAAGGTCGTGCGCTCAGGCGGCAAGGAACTGGCGATGGAACTGGAGAGCAATGGCTACGCCGAGTACGAAGAACAGACAACAAACGCTGCCTGAAACACTTAAAAAGTTAAGTTAAAACTATGAATCTACGAGTTAATTCAACATTGACGGCAGCTGAAAAAACGCTGATAGACCAGTTTGGCCAGGCACGTGAAAACCTGCCTGGTAACAGCGAGGCATGGATGGATGATGCGCGCACCAGCGCTATTCGCTCATTTGAGAAAAATGGTTTGCCTCACCGCCGTCTTGAGCGATGGAAATATACCGATTTACGCGCCATGCTGGGGCAGATACCGGCACCCGCCACAGCCACTCAGGTGCCGGCACTGCCGGGGCGTGACGGCATCAACGCTCATTCGGCGTTTGCATCGGTTGAGCGTTATCACGGCGTTTTTGTTAATGGATATTTTCAGCCCCAACTTTCGAATTTTAAAGATATCGAGAGTGTGGAAATTGTAAATTTACGCGATAATTTCAACAATTTGCCTGAATGGGTTAAGGCTGGACTGGGCAATACCAATGTATTTGAGGGCAACGCCGTTCTTGCCCTCAATACGGCCTTTGCCGCCGATGGCATCGCCTTGAGAATCAAAGCCGGTGCTACAATAGAAAAACCCATTCATCTTGATTATGTGACAATCGGTGATGAGGCTGCGACGATTTCGGTTCGTAATTTGGTTTTGGTTGAAAAAGGTGCTCAAGCAACCATAGTTGAAACCTTTAACGGTCCGCAGGAAGTTGCCTATGTTGTCAATGCCGCAACGCAAGTAGTGGTTGAAGATGATGCTGCGCTTACCCGCATCAAAGTCCAGGATGAAGGTCTCAAGGCCTTTCATCTCGCCAATATGCAAATCAATGTTGGCCATAACACCCGTTGTCATGACCTGACGCTAACTCTGGGTGCAGGGGTTTCGCGTAATGAGATTAATGTGGGCTTTAGTGGGGAAAATGCCGACGTTACTATTGCCGGTGCCAGTATGCTGGCCGGAAAACAGCATGGCGACACCACTTTGTGCCTCACCCACTCTCTGCCGTCGAGCAACTCGCGTCAGGAATTCAAAACCGTGCTGGATGATTATGCCCGTGGTATTTTCCAGGGCTGCGTTATTGTTAAACCCCATGCACAAAAGACCGATGGCCGCCAGATGACCCAGGCGTTGCTGCTGTCACCCAATGCGGAGATGGATGCCAAGCCGGAGCTGGAAATCTATGCCGATGATGTTGAGTGTGCTCATGGCGCTACAGCCGGTGATCTTGACGACGAATACCTGTTTTACCTGCGTGCCCGCGGTATTCCAGAAGCCGAGGCCAAGGCTCTGCTGGTGGCAGCATTTGTTGCTGAGCCGCTGGAGAGGATTGAACACGAAGGTCTGCGTGAGGGCCTGTTTCAACTAACCAATGCGTGGTTTGACCGTCGCAAGGATAAGTCATGAACATGGCGGATGGCACAACAGATACAATCACCGGCACCTCTCTTTATGATGTCGATGCAATTCGCAAGGATTTCCCAATTCTGGCCCGTGAGGTCTATGGCAAACCTCTGGTTTATCTCGACAATGGCGCATCAGCGCAAAAACCCCAGGTCGTTCTCGATGCCATTAAACAGGCATACGACAGTGAATATTCAAATGTTCACAGAGGTTTGCACTATTTGAGCAACACAGCGACGGCGAATTTTGAAAAGGCGCGCGAACAGGTTGCAGGCTTTATTAATGCACCGTCAATCGACACTGTAATCTTCACACGCAATGCCACTGAAGCCATAAATCTCGTCGCCCAGAGCTATGGTGATACGCACATAGGCGAAGGCGATGAAATTGTCATTTCGATCCTTGAACATCACTCAAACATCGTTCCCTGGCATTTTCACCGTGAACGCCGTGGCGCAAAATTACTGTGGACCCCGGTCGATGATGAAGGAACGCTGCACATTGAGGAGTTTGAAAAACTCTTGAGCCCACGCACCAAAATGGTGGCGATTACCCATATTTCCAATGCCCTGGGAACGATTACGCCGATCAAGGAAATCATCCGTATTGCCCATGAACGCGGTATACCGGTGCTGGTTGATGGCAGTCAGGGTGCGGTCCACACAAAAGTTGATGTGCAGGAGCTTGATTGCGATTTTTATGTCTTTACCGGCCACAAGGTCTATGGCCCCACCGGCATTGGTGTGCTTTTTGGCAAAAAAGATTTACTCGATAAAATGACGCCCTATCAGGGTGGCGGCGAAATGATTCTGGACGTCAGTGTCGAAGACGTCACTTATCAAACCGCACCGCACCGCTTTGAAGCCGGCACTCCGGCAATTGTTCAGGCAATCGGATTGGGTGCTGCGGTCGAATATATGCAGAAAATCGGCCTCGACAACATTGCCGCTCACGAAAATAGGTTGCTGAAATACGCCAACGAACGACTGGGGCGTATAAATTCCCTCAGGATCATTGGAAATTCGCCCCAAAAGGCCAGTATTATCTCCTTTGAAATCGAGGGCACACATGCCCATGATATCTCAACCATTATTGACCGTTCCGGTGTTGCCGTGCGTGCCGGTACCCATTGCGCCCAACCGTTGCTGGAGCGTTTTGGTGTCACGTCTACCTGTCGTGCCTCGTTCGGTATGTACAATACGCTGGAAGAAGTTGATATCCTGGCTGACGCGCTCGTTTCTGCTCAGAAATTTTTTGAATAATCACGGTGACTATGATGATTGATGACACAGAAAGCCCGAACAGAAGCAATCACGAAGGCAACAGCGCTTTGAACGCTCATATTGATGAAAGCGAGGCTGCTGAAATTGAAACCACAGCCGTTGCAGGGTCCACATTGAGCCAGGAAGAGCTGGATATTCTGACCGACAGAATGGTTGAAGCGATCAAGACTGTTTACGACCCTGAAATTCCGGTTGATGTTTATGAACTTGGGCTGATCTACAAGATTGATGTGGATGACGAACGTAATATCGATGTGGATATGACCCTGACAGCACCAGGATGTCCGGTGGCGGGAGAAATGCCCATATGGGTGGAGAATGCCATCGCTTCTATTGAGGGTGTCGGCACCGTGCGTGTCAAGCTGGTGTTTGATCCGCCCTGGGATATGAGCCGCATGTCGGATGAAGCCCGCGTTGCGCTTAATATGTTCTAGTTGTTAGCTCTTGTAACCATGCTCAGGTATGATGATATTTAAGACAATTGGTTAAAGCCAAAGGAATTAAGCAATGAATACCGCTGCCCCTCGCGTGCGCCCCAAAGTTGTTTCTCTGACCGATGCTGCTGCTGACCGCATCAAGGAGATCATGGCGAATTCTGATAAGAATTTGGTTGGACTGCGTGTTGGTGTCGAAAATGGTGGTTGCGCCGGCATGGCCTATACGATGGAATACGCTGAAGAAAAAAATCCGCTCGATGAGCTTGTCGAAGACAAAGGTGTCAGCATTCTGATTGACCCCAAAGCTATTCTCTTTTTGTTTGGAACCGAAATGGATTTTCAGGTCGACAAGCTTTCTTCCGGTTTTGTCTTCAACAATCCCAATCAGACCCGTGCCTGCGGCTGTGGTGAATCTGTGACCATTGTGCCCGCTGTCCTGCCTGAAAAATAAAAAAGCCGGGATATTCTATACAAGAATCCCGGCTTTTCTCGTTGGCAGTTTTTACTCAGGCAACCGCCGCATCAAACTCAATTCCCGGATCTGTTTCACATTTGACCTGATCACGTCCGGCATGTTTTGCAGCATAAAGACAGGTATCAGCGCGCGAAATCATGCTTTCGGCGGTGTCATTGGGGCGATAACGAGCGGCACCAATTGAAAACGTAACAATACCGAGATTTTCTCCGGTAGATTTTTTAACCAGCTCCTTGGATTTAATCGCCAGCCTGATCTGATTGGCCACTGTGACCGCTGATTGAAGAGTTGTCCCGGGCAAGAGAACGCCAAATTCCTCACCACCATAGCGGGCGGCAAGATCTCTACCCTTCACATTCGATGATATGGCATGAGCGACAAGGCGCAACACCTGATCGCCGGTTTGGTGGCCATATGTATCGTTGAATTTTTTGAAGTGATCAATGTCACCGATAAGCAGGCAGGATTCCGTGCCGTCTCTTTCAGACTGGCGGATCATTTCTTCCAGGGCCTCATCAAAGTGTTTCCGGTTTGCAATGCCGGTAAGCTGGTCAGTACGAGATTCTGTGCGTACCAGTTCAAGATTTTGATTTAAATCACTGATCTGTTTACTCGATTCCTGTAGTCGGCTTTGCAGCTCCTGGTTCGAACGTTCCATTTTGGTGGTCGAATCGACAAGTGACTGAATAAGAGTTTTCAAGGAGTTTCCGGTAAGTCCTTCGCTCAAATTCGAACCGGCTTTAGCCAGGCTGCTGCTGTATTCGCTGGTCTCCCCCATGGTGTCATCGACCAGGGCAAGAATCTGTTCAATCTCACCGCCAATCTGTGCGCCGACCTGTTCAACCTGATCAGCAACATGATCCTGTGACAGATGTTCGATATATATTTTCTCGGCAGCTTTAGACGACAAGGTCCCATCAACTTTAAGAGCCTCGTTTACCGATTTGACCAAAGCTCGGTCATGACCCGAAACATAGGTGAACCAAAGTTCATAATTTCTTGGTGATGCGGGGCATTTGCGGGATTTAAGAAGGCTTAGAACCTTCTGGCCATATGCAATCGTCTGATCGACGTCATCTGTGTATGACACCGCGTCCTCCAGCTTATTTTCTACTTAATTTATTCTTACCATCATGCAGTATACATCAGCATATCGCCGATTGAATTTCGAGTGATGATACTCTATCGCAATGTGGTTACCGATAGGTAAATTTCGGCTGCCAGTTGTGAGAGTTGAAAAATCAATTTATTGTATGTCGAGGTTTGAAATAGCCGGGGTTTTGAACGGGAAGTCGAGAAAAACTAACTGCTGGATTTTCTTTTTCCTGGAACAGTTTGCAACAAAAATGCAGGGACATTGTCACCTGAAAACCCGTTTTTGTCGATGTTCCTTGGTGGATCTTTTTCAATATTTTTATCGCGGGGATTTGCTTTTGACGGCCCAGAAGATGGTTTCTTTTTCGGGCGCGGATCAGGCTTGTCAGCGACGGAGCGAACCGGACGCGGCTTTCTGGCACTGCGTGTTCCCGGTTCTTTAGCCGGCTCTTCACGATCAACCTCAGATGAAACAGATTTGGCCAATGACAGTTTTCCCAGTTTTTTGCTGATAAGTTTTTCAACTGAGTTGAATGCTTTTTGATCGCTTTTCGAGACCAGTGTGATCGAGCGACCGCTGTGGCCGGCGCGACCGGTGCGGCCAATGCGATGAATATAATCTTCCGCATGAATAGGCACATCAAAATTGATGACATGGCTGACTTCGGGAATGTCGAGCCCGCGCGCAGCAACATCACTGGCCACCAGTATCTTGGTGCTGCCGTCTCTGAAGCTGTCAAGAGTTTCCTGCCGCGAGCGCTGGGCCATATCGCCATGCAGGCAGCGGGCATTGAAACCGTGCTGGACAAGAGACTTGGAGACGATGTCCACATTGCGTTTGCGGTTGCAAAAGACGATGGCGTTTTTCAAATCTTCGGATTTGATGATGTCGCGCAATAACTGGCGTTTGGCGGTGAAATCATTGGGCGCCTCCTGAACCAGCTGGGTAACAGTAGCAGCGGTTGAGCTTGGTGATGCCACTTCAATGCGCGCCGGTGATTTGAGAAAAGCTTTGGTCAGGCGCTGGATTTCCGGCGGCATGGTTGCCGAAAAGAACAAGGTCTGGCGCCGGGGCGGGATCAGTTTGCAGATTTTTTCAATATCGGGAATGAATCCCATATCCAGCATCCGGTCGGCCTCATCAATAACCAGGATCGAGATACCGGTCAGCAATAATTTGCCACGGCCGAAGTGGTCGAGCAATCTGCCGGGTGTGGCAATCAGTACGTCAGCACCGCGATCAAGCTTGCGAAACTGATCATCAAACGAAACACCGCCGATGAGCAATGCCACCGTCAGATTATGATTGGCGCCATAGACGCAGAAATTCTGTTCCACCTGAACTGCCAGTTCGCGCGTGGGCTCAAGGATCAAAGACCTCGGCATACGGGCTCTGGCCCTACCGGTTTCGAGCTTGGTTAGCATGGGCAGGGTAAAAGACGCGGTTTTACCTGTTCCTGTCTGGGCAATACCCAAAACATCGCGGCCTTCCAGCACTTCGGGAATAGCCTGCTCCTGAATAGGGGTGGGATCGGTGTAACCGGCAGTATTCACTGCATCCAGTACTTTTTGGCTTAAGCCAAGGTTCGAAAACGACATTCGTTACAGGTCAATCGAAAAAAGTTAAAAAGTGCATGAGGCACCTGAATTTAACAGGTTGAGTTTCTTATGCATGGCGAACTGATTATCCGCATCCTTATCAATGGCGCGAAACATAGGCAATTAAACGAATTTGTCAATAAAGACTAGAGTTTTAATGTTAATAGTTATCAATCGGATTTGCTCTTTAGCTTTTGCAGAACCTTGTTTCCAGCCTGATGCCAGGCCTTGAAAGCGTCTTCCTGTTTCAAACTGTCCAGACCCAAACCGGTAATACTGCCCGGCAAACACAATTCATCAACCAGTGCCTCAATTGGTTTTTCTGGCGTATCGCGAACAGTGGTTGCCGCTGCCCGGGTCATCTGGCAGGCCAGCAACCGGGCTGTTTGCGGGTTTAGATTATTGGCCTCAGCCCATCCAGCCATCTCACCAACCAGATGTTGTATCCAGCCGTAATATGCGCCAAACATCGTCGCTGCTTCAAACTGGTCTTGATCTTCCAGCACCACCGTCGGTCCACACGGATCAAACAACTGCTGAGTGAATTCGCATCGCGGATATATCGCCGTTGGGCTTTCACCGGATTTGGCGGCCGTTACCGGCAGGGCGCGGGTGATTTTGACACCTTTGGCGTGGGCGGCGATTTCGTCTATGGAAACACCTGCACACAACGAGATTAACAATTTCCCGGCGCGCCATGGCAGGCCTTCTATAGCGCTTTTTACCTGGCCGGGCCGCACAGATAATATAATCACATCACAGGTTTTAACCAGTTCATGATTCGAAGCAGCAATCTCGAGGTTGTGATTTTGCGCCAATGTCAGCGCCGTCTGGTGGTTGCGTGGTGACAGCAGAAAATCAGGCTTTTGTTCGCCCCGCAACATGCCGGGAAGCAGATAAGAGATGAGGTGGCCAACGCCTAAAATTCCAATTTTCAAAGGAGTGCCTGTCATGCCGGTACGTCCATGATTAGCGGTATGGAAAGAAGGACCCCAAATTCCTTTGGGAAATCTGCACTGACCCGGGCATGGACAGCGCCTTGCTTGTCATAAAACCGCGATAGAGCAGATAAAGGCGCAATCGCTTCGTGCCAGATACCGGCGTTAAGGCATATGCCAAAGCTGCCATCACAATAAAACGCCACCCAATCTTCAGGCTTCATGTCATCCCCGGTGTTGGCCAGAGCGGCGACAAATGGTCTGTTGTCCAGGGGATAGAAAAGCTGCCCGCCATCGGGGTGATGGTTGGCATGCCACATCAAAAGCCGGGAGCGCTCAGGGGTGGGGTTGTTGGTGTCTGCCTCTTCGGGATTGGTACACCAACCTAGAATATACCTGTCTTTGACCGCCATATTCTCACCGAAAAGCACATCACCCTGCCACCGGAATTCAAAAATTCCCTCCATATATCCGCCCTCATCGCCGGTCCCGGCATCAACCGGGCGCCACCCCTGATGCGGCCATTGGGTAATGGGGACGTGATGGTTGGCAAAATCGGTGACGATAGTGCCGTATTCAGAGAAATTTTCCGGCGTCGCTTTGATTATCGGGACATCAAAATGTGGCAGACCGGCAGGAACCTCCGGGTTCATATAGTCAAATCTCTTGGCATTATTATGAGGCATCTTGGTCTCTCCCGATTGCAATTCTGGCCAGTAACGCTATAGCATCTTCCGGTTTTTCGCACACCAGCGCACCCGTTGATCTGATGTCGTCGCTGACGTCCACCGGCATGCTGGTGTTTGATGCTTCCGGTATCTGGTTAAGTCTGCCGCCAAAGATCACCGGCAGGTCGAGGTCCAGTCGTTTTAACTCGGCTTTGAGGTCGAGGGCAAAAGCGAGGGCTACACCATTGTAGGTGCTGACAGCTATTGCCTGAACACCATCATGTTTGGCCTGGGATGCCAGATCATCGGCATCGGTCGAAACACCGCCATCAACGACAGTGATACCCGCCTCACTCAAAACCATATCGAGCACCAGCTTGCCATGTTCATGCACATCTGTTGTCGCCGTTATTACTTTGAGGGTGTGCCTGCGAAGAATGTCCTTCTCGTTTTGCTTGACCTGAGCCAGGTGGTGATGGGAAATTTCTCTGATTTACTCAATAATGGTCGAGGGAATTAGGGGAATACGCCCCCGCGGAGCGGTTTCATCTTGTAGCCCCGGCCCAAACAATTGCTCAAGTTGTTTGCCGCCAATGCGCTTCAGGGCCAGAAGCATTTCAAAAGGGTCATGAATATCAATGCCAGCGCGTGTAAATCCATCAAGCACATTTTTTTGGAATTTTATCGCACCGAAAACCATCTCGCCCGCCAGCCTGTGCGCCAGTTCCATATCCAGCGAACTGTTTTGCGCCAAAGGCTGCTCAACCAGTCTGGCGGCAAACACTTGTGCGGCGATAATTTCATCGATATCGGGAATACGAATATTTTCACTCACCGGTACAGGATTAATCGCATGGCCGGTTGGCTCCAGGTTCTGACCGGCGATATCGACGCTGATATAGGCTGCAAGACTGGCGTAATTTTCCTGCTCGTTGCCGCGATATCGGGTGGTGTTGCCATAGATCATGGTACCCGGACTTGCAGACACCTGCGCCAGCGCCAGATGAAAAGCCATGCGGCGGGTGGGGTCGGAAAAGTGATGGCCATAGCAATGAGAGATAGTGGCACCAATCAGATCATTGACGATATATTTTTCCAGCAAAACAGCACCGAGGCAACAGCTTAAATCGCAAAACAGGGCGGCAAACCCGTCATCAAGATTGGAGTGAACAAGAATCTCAACTTCTTGCGCGGCAATCAGACCCAGAGCTTTGAGCGTGGCCGAGGTAGTGTATATATCATCGTCCCAGTGGGGCAGCCGGAAGGTGAAATACTGACCCAGGTTACCGATTGCAGTGGAACCGGCGGCTAAGGCTGCCTTGGTGTTTTCCAAGGCCGCGGGCAGCCCGAGAACGAAATCGCCAAAATGCGGAGCTACAGGCGCACATTGGGTCAGTTTTTTAAAATCATCGACGCCTGCCAATAACAAACCGGTGCCTTTGGGGCGGTCCTGGCGCTGGTTGGCGGGGTAGCCCATGGACCAGTCCAGACAAAGACCATAGCGGTCGATGATTACATCTTGCGCAAGACAGCTTTCGTAAATTTCAGTGTAGGCCCGGCAGCTTTTGTCGAACGAGCGAAAGCCTACCTGGGCATGGTGCATGATGCGCCCCAAAGCAGCGCATTTTCGCTTGAACCCGGCTTCGCAATCAATGTTGTTTTCAATGAGAAAGGGATTGCTGCCAACCTGATGACTTGCAGCAGCACTTAGTCCTTGCGCCAGAAGATCATCGGCCTGGGGCAGAGAGCCTTCGGGAAAAACATCGTGACGAACAAGGGCCACTATATATCCAGTTCAGATGCGAATTGGGCGCGCTCCTGAATAAAATTAAAGCGTGCTTCGGGCTTGCTTCCCATCAGTTGATCAACCACTTTGGCCGTTTTTTCGCGCTCGTCAACCTTCAGTTCCACCCGCAACATGGTGCGCTTGCTGCGATCCATTGTGGTTTCTTTGAGTTGGGCCGGCATCATCTCGCCCAGACCTTTAAAGCGACCGATATCAATTTTTCCGCGCACGGTAAATTCGCTTTCCAGCAATTGGTCCTTATGGGCATCATCACGTGCATACAGCGTCTTGCCGCCCTGGGTAATCCGGTAAAGCGGCGGGATCGCCAGAAACAAGTGACCATCATTGATGAGACCCGGCATTTCCTCGTGGAAGAATGTAATTAGCAAAGAGGCAATGTGGGCACCGTCCACATCAGCATCGGTCATGATGATGACTTTTTCGTAACGCAGATCATCGCTACGATAGGTTTTGCCCGACCCACAACCAAGCGCTTGAATAAGATCTGCAATCTGCTGGTTGGCAGCTAGTTTGCTGCTGCTGGCATTGGCCACATTGAGGATTTTACCGCGCAGGGGTAATATCGCCTGATCCTTGCGATTGCGCGCCTGTTTGGCCGAACCGCCCGCACTGTCGCCTTCGACGATGAATATTTCCGTGCCAAGCGCTGAATTTTGCGAACAATCGGCAAGCTTGCCCGGCAGGCGCAATTTACGCACCGCACTCTTGCGGTTAACATCACGCTCCTGGCGTTTGCGAACGCGCTCTTCGGCTCGATCCAAAACCCAATCGAGCAACCGGTTGGCCTGGGCGGGGTGGCCGGTGAGCCAATGGTCAAAATGATCGCGGATGGCACCATCAACAATGCGCGATGCTTCCAGTGTCGCCAGCCGTTCCTTGGTCTGGCCCTGAAATTCCGGCTCGCGGATGAATACTGATAACATGGCACCTGACGATGTCATCACATCGTCCGCTGTGATCATTGCCGCTTTCTTGTTGCCGCTCAATTCGCCATAGGCCTTGAGGCCGCGATTGAGAACCGAGCGCAAGCCGCTTTCATGAGTGCCGCCATCAGTCGTCGGCACCGTGTTGCAGTATGAGTGCAAAAATCCATCGGCACCGCCAAACCAGGCAATCGCCCATTCAACTGAACCGTGACCGCCGGGCTTGGAAACTTTTCCAGCAAAAATTTCCTCGACCACACGCGGGCGGCCTTCAATGGTGCTGGCGAGATAATCCTTGAGGCCACCGGGAAAATGTAAAATTTCTTTTTGCGGCGTTTCATCTTTTTCACTCAGTAGGGAAGGGTCGCACGACCAGCGAATTTCCACACCGCCAAACAGGTAAGCCTTGGAGCGTGCCATCTTGAACAATCGCGCCGGTCTGAACTTTGCTGCTTTGCCGAAAACCTGGTGGTCCGGTTTAAACCTGATTTTGGTGCCACGGCGATTGTGAACCTTGCCAAGGTTTTCAAGCTTGCCAACCGGCAACCCGCGAGAGAACGTCTGGCGGTAAAGCACCTGGCCACGCGCCACTTCAACCTCAAGTGTTTCGGACAGCGCATTGACGACGGATACGCCAACCCCGTGCAACCCGCCCGATGTTTCATAAACGCCTGAATCAAACTTGCCACCGGCATGCAGCGTCGTCATGATCACTTCAAGCGCTGATTTATCCTTGAATTTAGGGTGTGCATCGACCGGGATACCGCGGCCATTGTCAACGATCGTCAGCCAGCCGTCCGGCTCCACATGAACTTCAATCCAGCTGGCATGACCGGCAACCGCTTCATCCATGGAATTATCGATAACTTCAGCGAAAAGATGGTGCAGGGCCTTTTCATCAGTACCACCAATATACATGCCCGGCCTGCGCCGCACCGGCTCAAGACCTTCAAGCACCTCAATATCGGCAGCCGTATAGGCATCTTCAGCCGTTTTGGCCCCGGATTTTGCTGGCTTGGCTGCTGATACCTTTTTCTTCGGCTCAGGCGGGTCCATCCCGTCAAAAAGATCGTGCGTGTTTGCCATAATACTTCAAAAACCAATTTTCTGATTTAGTATTGATAAATAGGACTAAATGACGCTGAATCGCAAGCCATCAAACGTGCAGGCTGTGTACCATAGCAGAACAATATCCAACCAATGCGGATAAGCGGAAAAAATAAGAAGCATATGCCTCGCTTTAACACCTGCAATCACAGATATGGCGGCAGGCCATTGTTTCAACCTGGTTGCGCAAATTCACTATAGTCCTTGACGCAGATCAATTTTTTGCTGGCCGGATTTTGCTAGTCTCTGCATTGTCCGCAAACTCCACCTTGGAGTTCCATGGTTAGCTGATGAGGATGCCTGTCTCATGTTGGATTTTGACACCATTTCCCAAGCCGCGTTTGTGAAGGAACCATTCAAGCATTTTGCGGTCACCGACACTTTGAGCCCGACGGTATTGTCAGATGTCCGCAAGGACTTTCCCAATATCACCAATCCCGGAATTTTCCCCCTGTCGACACTCGATTGCCGGGGGCGTTTCCTGGATCTGGTCAACGATATCCGGTCGCCCACTTTGCAAGCGATCATGGAAGAAAAATACGACGTCGATCTTTCTGACAAACCGCTGATGATTACCGTACGGGGGCAGGCGCAAAAGAAGGACGGGCGAATCCACACCGATTCGACGACCAAGTTCGTGACGTGCCTGCTCTACCTGAATGAACCCTGGGATGAGAGTGGTGGTCGATTGCGATTGTTGCGCAGAGGCGACGACATATCTGACTATTTTGCTGAAATCCCACCCCACGGCGGGACCCTTGTCTCGTTCCTGCGCTCTGATAACTCGTGGCATGGCCATGAGCCCTACCAGGGGCAGCGACGTTACATCATGTTCAACTGGATGACCTCCAGGGCGGCTCTGGAAGCCGATCTCCGCCGCCACAGATTTTCGGCGAAAATCAAAAAACTTAATCCATTCGCGTAGGGAGTGAGAAAAATTGTCAGCAAATATACCTTCTTCGCTTGAACAGGAGCCAGGCCCTGTTGAGGCAAGCTTTCTTGAGAGCCTTGAAAAATCAGCTCACCAAACTTCACCGTTCGATTTTTGGTTGCTTGAGGACGTTCTTCCTCAGGGCTTTGCCGCAGACATTGCAGACCTGCCATTTGACCCGCCATCGGACACAGTTTTCAATGGGCGGCGTGAAACCAACAACGC
Source organism: Alphaproteobacteria bacterium (assembly GCA_024278055.1). Classification (GTDB taxonomy): domain Bacteria; phylum Pseudomonadota; class Alphaproteobacteria; order Rhizobiales; family JAJFHR01; genus JAJFHR01. The sequence goes on from JAJRTY010000008.1 coordinate 18,071, forward strand.
CACTCGCGTATATTTCAATCCTGAAAACCAGGCCAAATTTGATGTTTGCAAACAACTCGTCGCCGGTTTCAAGTCCCCCCGGGTTATGGCAGCAATCGAACGAAAAACCGGAACCAGCCTCAACGGTAGCAGATTGCGCATAGAATATTGCCAGGACTGCGAGGGTTTCTGGTTGGAACCGCACACCGATATAGCGGCGAAAAAATATACCATGCTGGTTTATCTTTCCGACAATCCTGCCCTGGCTGGTGCGGGAACAGATATTCACGAGGGGCCGCCAGAATATACTTACGTGACCTCGGCTCCCTATGCGCGAAACAAGGGTGTAATTTTTATCCCGGGTGATAACACCTGGCACGCAGTGGGCAAACGAGCGATGGAGGACGTCCGCAAATCAATCATCATCAACTATGTCGATAACAGCTGGCGCGATACCTGGGAACTTGCATGATCATCAATCGATGTTTGATGTGCAACTCATATTTTTTGCGGGTTTGGTGGTAGCGGTGCCAAGCCGTGCGGCAAAAATATAGAATAATATGGCGTAAAACATTGAAACCAGTGCCCACAATGCGTTGATCCGATGTCAGATAAATACGTGCAGAATTTATAATAGCTCCTCGCTGGATCACTTCGAAATTCCAAAATTTCCGAAAACTGGATTTAATGCAGTATCAATTATTGCAGGCGTTAGATACTGTCGTTCAACAATATTTCATGCCATCTGGAAAAGGGCTCAAAATGATCAGGAACATGTTCTCGATTTGGCTGTTTATGCTGGTTTTTGTCTCGACAGGCTCGGCAATGGCGCAGTCGAACGAGCTTCGAGGCGTTGTTCAACAGGCAGAGGAGTATCAAACCAGGAACGATTTTTTTAATGCTACCGATCGCTGGTTTACAGCACTGAAATTAGCTGAAAAAGAATACGGGCCAAATGACATAAGAACAGCTAAAATGGTGTATAAATTAGCCCTGGCTTATCGAAAGGTAGGTACCGTTAAAGACAAACGGCTGGAAATTGAAGGGTACTTCAAGCGTGCTCTTGCAATTCAAAAGAAAATTCTTGGCTCCGAAAACGAAACCGTAGCAGAAACACAATTCGAACTGGCTGTATATTACAGTTTTCTGCCCTGGGGGCGTTGTCTTGATGCTGAAGAATTCTATAAGATTTCATTGGATGTATTCGAAAAAGCGCTGGGGCCGAATCATCCCAAAGTTGTTGAGAAAAACAAGCGCTACCAAAAATATAAATGCCAGGGAGAACCACGCCTTGAGCTAAAAATAAGGGCTCTGGCCATTGACGAAAAAAAACTTGGGGCCAATCATCCCGACCTGGCGGAAGATTATAAGGAGATTGCAGGCCTGTATTTTTCTAGCGGTCGATTGGCGGGAAAAGATATTGGTGCAGCAATGTTTGCTAAATCAGAATCGTATTACCTGCGGTCTTTGGCAATTCACGAAAACACTTTCAGACCGGATGTCACCATCATCCTATCGCTTCTTGAAAACCTGGTGACGGTCCTCGAGTTTCAGAAAAAATACGATGAAGCTCTGACAATCCGTCAAAATTCTTTATCGGTTCTGATAAATAAATTTGGGACAAACCATCCCAAAGTGGCCGGGGCCTATTTCTCCCTGGCTCAAATTTTCAAAAAACAAAAAAAGTACGGTGAAGCTGAGCAATATTATAAACCTGCCATCAGAATTTATAACAAACTATCCGAGACTTCCAGCAATTCGAAATCAAACCTGGCTTTAAGCCTTTACAGTCTGGCTGAGATTTATCATGGCCAGGATAGATATGCCAAAGCATATCCCCTCTACCGTAAATTAATGGATATCACAAATGACGGCAAGTACACTTCCGGTATAAGAATTGATGATGCGGTTTTAAAATTCAGCCAAATCCTGATCAAACACGAGAGCTATGAAGAAGTAAAAACTCTAATTTCACAGCGTGTTGAGAAAAATGCGAAACTACCCCTGTTATTTTTTAATACGCTTGGCCAGCTCTATCTGGCACAACAGCGTTACAACGACGCGGAAGCTCAGTTTAATCGGCAATTAACAGTTTTTGAAAATCGTCAACAAGCTGATCCAACACTGCGGGCAGATGCAATTTTTAAACAGTATTTAGCCAAAACTTTGGTAAATCTCGGGAATCTGAACCAGGTGCAGGGGCGTACAAATAAGGCTGCGTCATTTTTCAATCAGGCTGAAGCGATTAAAAAGAGAAAATGAAGGTAGCGCTTTGTATTGGTCGGCGAAGGTTTCCATTCAATCTCAGATCCGCAAAACAGCTATTTATTACGCAAAGATCAGCTCCTCAATCAATTATGATTTGTGCAGCTGCGTCTGATATGATTCACTGTAATGATGACAGAAAAAGACAAAACGCCGGTTTCCGCTGATAAGGGCAGCATTGAGGCTTCTAACTCTGAGGATATCGACAGGTTTCTGGCTCAGGTTAAATCGCGACCCGCATCATCCAGCAGCGGTCAACGCGGGCGGCTGATATTTGCCATGGATGCGACCATGAGCCGCCAGCCGACGTGGGATGCCGCGTGCAATCTTCAGGGCCAGATGTTTGCTGAAACCGCCGCTATCGGCTGTCTTGATGTGCAACTCATATTTTTTCGCGGCTTTGGTGAGTGTAAAGCCAGCCGCTGGGCCAGTGATCCGCGTACCCTTTCCAGCATCATGTCCAAGGTTGATTGCCGGGGCGGGCATACACAAATTGGCCGCGTGTTGAGCCATATTCGCAAGGCTCACAAAAAACAACCCGTCAATGCTGCCGTTTATGTCGGCGATGCCATGGAAGAGGATATCGATCATCTGTGCGCGCTTGCCGGCGAACTGGGGCTGATCAATGTGCCTTTGTTCATGTTTCAGGAAGGTCACGATATGGTTGCTGAACCGGCCTTCAGGGAAATTGCGCGTCTATCCGGTGGTGCTTATTGCCGCTTTGATGCGTCATCAGCACAGCAGTTGCGGGATCTTTTGTCTGCTGTTGCGGTTTACGCTGCGGGCGGACGCAAAGCCCTGCAGAATTACAGCGCCACCAGCGGCAACCAGGTGCGGGGTTTGCTGGGGCAAATGAAATAATTTATAATCTGGACCTCGCCTCAACCGTTTGGTAGACGAGCACATGCAGTTTATTATTCTTGGTATTGTACTTTTTGTTCTGGTGTTGCTCGGCTTGAAAACCTTTGCGACAATGGATCACAGGCGGCTGGCAAAATTGGTCAAGCGCTTCGGCGGCATAGCTACCATTGCCATTGGCGGGTTTATAACCATGCGCGGCATGGCGATTATCGGCTTCCCGATCATGGCCGCCGGTCTGGGCATGTTGCGCGGTGGTTTCGGATTGTCGGGCATGTGGGCCAACCGCACTCAAAAAGCCCAGGGCCAGCAATCACGCGTGCGCTCGGGCAGTCTTGAAATGGAACTGGAGCATGATACCGGTACCATGGACGGAACAGTTTTGCGCGGCCAGTTCAAAGGTTCCAGACTGTCGCAGATGTCTCCTGGTGAGTTACGAAATCTCCATGGGGAAATCCTGTCCAAGGGAGACAATCAGGCCGCAGCTCTGCTTGAGGCCTATCTCCAGCGCATGCACCCGGAATGGTTTGAGCAACCCGAAGGTGCCGAGCGCAATACCGCCACCGGGCCGGGCGACAGCGCCATGAGTGTGGATCAGGCCTATGAGATACTGGGGTTACAGCCCGGCGCTTCGAAGTCTGATATAAAATCAGCGCATAGAACACTGATGCTAAAACTTCATCCGGACCATGGCGGCTCGACCTATCTGGCCTCAAAGATTAACGAAGCCAAGGACTTTCTGCTGACAGGGCGTTGAGTTGCAGATATCGATTTTGATGGTGGCTGGAAGGAACTTAACCGAGCAGGAATTTTAGCCGGTCATCAACCAGTGACGGCGTGATTTCGAGAATTTCCGCGGTCACAATATCCTCAAAGACAAATGGATCATCATTCACCCGGTTTTGCAGGTCAGGCAGCGAGGTGTTGTGCGCCACAATCGCACCACCCAGTTTTGGCTGAAGGCTGCCCGCAAGCAAAAACACACCGTCATCAAAACCGCATTTGATCCATGCCTTGTGGCTGTCCATAAACTGGCCAGCATGGCCTTTATTGTCGGAAGATTTGAGCGTTATAATATACATCGAAATTCTTGTTACTGACTTACCAATGCCTGCTTGCGTGGTTGAGGAGGGGCCATGGCATAACACCCCACGGCATCATCCTGCAAACTCATGCACACATCTTCTGCGCCATCTTCGTCAAGTCCGGCAAAACGCACACGATAGAGATCGCGGCCGTTTTTCTTGGCCTGCATGATGTTTGACTTGGCGTTTTTTAGCGGTTTAAACTTTTTGTCCAAAATGAAATCGAGGCGATCTTTCGCCATTCTGCGCAGCGCAAATGCGCCCACCTGAATTTGCCACAGGGAGGAAATATCTTTTCCATGGCTGGTGGGTTGCACAAATTTGACAACAGATGTTGTAGTTGTTGTTTTCAGGCTGTTTCGGGCAATTAACTGGGTCAGCTTTTGCCGTTGACGATTGTTGATCGTGGTAACAACTTTTCTCAAGGCTGCCGGTTTGATACGGGTTTTGCGTTTGGCTACCAGAACCGAACTGGCTTTTGCTTTGGGAAAAGCCCGGGTCAGTATTGTGCGCATATGCTGGTCGCGCCATTTACCGGTTTTACCACCAAGAACCACACCGATAAGATGTTTGCCATTGCGCCTGACAGATGAAGTCAAATTGAAACCTGATGCACGCGTATAGCCGGTTTTTATACCATCGGTTCCGGCATAATTGCGCAACAATCTATTGTGGGAATAATAAGTGCGCCCTGCATAGGTGAATGCGCGCACACGGAAATAAGGATAATACTGCGGAAAATCTGTTATCAGGCGCAGCGCCAGCGTTGACATGTCACGGGCAGTGGTGCGCTGTTTACGGTTCGGCAGGCCGTTGGCATTTTTGAACGTCGTCCGTTTCATGCCAAGGCCGCGTGCGGTCGTTGTCATACGGCGGGCAAAGCGACTGTGTGTCTTTGATATGCCTTCGGCCAGAACAACAGCGGCATCATTGGCTGATTTTGTCACCAGTGCTAAAATCAGTTTTTCGACCGATATGCGCTGGCCCGCCCTGAGACCAAGTTTCGATGGTGCTTGCCCCGCAGCCAGTCTGGATACCCTGAAACGCGTGTTCTTGCGAATTCGACCCGCCTCCAACTCCTGAAAAGTGACATATAGCGTCATCATTTTTGTCAAGGATGCCGGATACCTGAGTGCATTGGCGTGTCGGGAAAACAAAACGCGACCGGTTTTTGCATCCATGACAAAAGCTGCATACTTAGGGTTTTTTGCCATCCCATCTGTGGAAAATGACCCGATACCGATCAAACTCACCGCAATAAACAGAAAAACGGACACAGAAATTGCTGCGCCGCAACAAGTTTGAATTGTTCGAACGCTGCGACTTATTAAATTAAACACGCAACCCCCAAATACACAGATACTTCACAAATAAAATCCCTTAAAACCAGCTTTCTGCAACTCCTGCATACGACTATTCAGGTACGGGCTGCCAATTTCCCATTTTTTTACTGAGAAATCCAAGCTAAACCCTAATGTTTTTTTCCACGCAATTCATATAACGTGATTCAACCTGATTTGAGAATACCGCAGCACCCTTAGTAAACAGTTAATTGGCGTTAAGGAATGATCACTATTTTGTGGTAATTTTTAGTTCAAAAATAAAAATGGTGCGCTGCACAAAAAACTCTTGACTTTTTCTCAGAAAGGCATACCTATGGTGCAACGCAACAAGGCGAATGCCTTAATGCACCGAAATTCAAATAAAGGAGATATGCAATGTTTAAAGGTTTTGAAGATTTTCAGGCAATGAGTAAAGAAAGCACAGAAGCTGTTACCGCAAGTGCAGCTGCATGGGCCAAGGGTTTGCAGAGTGTTGCAACTGAAGTAACAGAAAATGCAACCAAAGTTTTCGAAGGTGGATCAGCTGCTGCAGAAAAAGCAATTGCTGCCAAGTCTGTAGACAAGGCTTTCGAAATTCAGACCAAATTCGCCAAAGACAGCATCGAAGCTTATGTTAGCGGCTTGAACCGTATTGGCGAAATCTATGCTGAAGCAGCCCGTCAGGCTTACAAGCCTCTCGAAGCTCAGGCTGGCAAAGTTAGCGCCAAAGTTAATACTAAAGCAGCCGCTTAACTTCTCTGTACAGATTTTCTGTTAGAATTAGGCCCGGTGCATTTGCATCGGGCCTTTTTTGTGCCTAAATGTGCAGTTCTAATTGTAAGTAATCCGGCGACCGTTTTACCGGTCGGAAAAAATTCTCAAGCGGAGTGTATTGTTGGATAACAAATTGTTGAAGATGTCTAACGATCCAGATGATAACAACAATAATGATGGCAGCACCGGTGTCAGCACACAGCTTCGTACGCGTACAAAAAAGCCAAGTCTGTACAAGGTTTTGCTGTTAAATGATGATTTTACGCCAATGGAATTTGTCATTGTGGTGCTGGAACGCTTTTTCAATAAGCGTCAGGAAGACGCCACAGACATTATGCTTCATGTTCATCAAAATGGTGTTGGCCTCTGTGGGGTCTTTACATATGAGGTGGCGGAGACCAAAGTAACCCATGTGATGGATTTTGCCCGCCAGCATCAACATCCGTTACAATGTACAATGGAAAAGGAATAAGACCCTTAGGGAGTAAAATCGTGCCAACTTTCTCGCACCACCTTGAAGAAGCTCTGCATCGCGCTCTGGCCCTGGCCAATGAGCGTTCCCACGAGTATGCCACACTGGAGCATTTGTTGCTGGCGCTGGTGGATGATTCAGATGCAGCCTCGGTCATGCGGGCGTGTAATGTGGACATGGAGATATTGCGGACAAAACTGAGCGGCTATCTTGATACCGAGCTGGTCAATCTGGTGATGGAAAGTGCGGACGATTCCAAACCCACCGCCGGTTTCCAGCGCGTAATTCAACGCGCCGTTATTCATGTGCAGTCTTCAGGCCGTGAAGAAGTCACCGGTGCCAATGTGCTTGTTGCCATATTTGCCGAGCGTGAAAGTCATGCTGCTTACTTTTTGCAGGAACAGGAAATGACTCGCTATGATGCGGTCAATTATATTTCCCACGGTATTGCCAAACGGCCCGAGCTTTCCAAAGCCCGCCCCGTCACTGGAGCAGACGAAGAACCGGAAATCAATACCAAGCCTGAAGAAGGCGGCAAGTCGGGCGTTGATGCGCTCGACAGCTATTGCATAAACCTCAACGAAAAAGCCAAATCCGGCAAGATTGACCCGCTGATTGGCCGCCACAAGGAAGTTGACCGTACAATCCAGATCCTGTGTCGCCGGCAAAAAAACAATCCCCTGTTCGTTGGTGATCCCGGCGTCGGCAAAACCGCTATTGCCGAAGGTCTCGCACGTAAAATCGTCAACAGCGAAGTGCCGGACGTTCTTCTTGACTGTACGATTTTTGAACTCGACCTTGGCGCCTTGCTGGCCGGCACCAGATATCGTGGCGATTTTGAAGAACGCCTCAAGGCTGTGGTCAAGGAAATCCGTGATTACCCCGGTGCCATCATGTTCATTGATGAAATTCATACGGTGATTGGTGCCGGTGCCACCAGTGGCGGGGCGATGGATGCTTCCAACCTGCTCAAACCGGCCCTGCAAAATGGCGACCTTCGCTGTATGGGCTCGACCACATACAAGGAATTTCGCCAGCACTTTGAAAAGGATCGTGCCCTGTCGCGCCGGTTCCAGAAAGTCGATGTCAATGAACCATCAGTTCCCGACACCATCAAGATACTCAAAGGCCTGAAGCCATATTTTGAGGAGTTTCATGGTATCCGCTACACCAGTGAGGCGATTAAGACAGCCGTTGAACTGGCGGCGAAGTATATGAGTGACCGCAAGCTCCCTGACAAAGCCATTGATGTGATTGATGAAAGCGGGGCATCGCAAAAACTGTTGGCCGAATCAAAGCGCAAAAAAACCATTGGAGTTAAGGAAATCGAGGCAACCATCGCCACCATGGCGCGCATTCCACCCAAAACCGTGTCGAAATCAGATGAGCATTTATTGCGTGATCTTGAAACCGATCTGAAGCGCGTGGTCTATGGCCAGGATGCCGCCATCACATCGCTTACCGCTGCCATCAAGCTCGCCCGCGCAGGTTTGAGAGAGCCGGAAAAACCCATCGGATCTTACCTGTTCTCCGGTCCCACCGGTGTTGGTAAAACCGAAGTTGCGCGGCAATTGGCGTCACTTCTGGGCGTTGAGCTTATCCGTTTTGATATGTCGGAATATATGGAACGCCACACCGTCTCGCGGCTGATTGGCGCCCCCCCGGGATATGTCGGCTTCGATCAGGGTGGATTGCTCACCGATGGCATTGACCAGCATCCCCACAGTGTTTTGTTGCTGGATGAAATTGAAAAAGCTCACCCTGAGTTGTTCAACATCCTGCTGCAGGTGATGGATCACGGTACGCTCACCGATCATAACGGCAAGAAAATCGACTTCCGCAATGTCATATTAATCATGACCACCAATGCCGGAGCATCAGACCTGGCCAAGGAAGCCATCGGCTTTGGCAGTACAAAGCGCGAGGGTGACGACGAAGAAGCCATCAACCGCATGTTCACGCCGGAATTCCGCAATCGTCTTGATGCCATTGTCGGCTTTGGCAACCTGCCGCCTGAGGTTGTGCGTCTGGTAGTTTCAAAGTTTGTCCTCCAGCTCGAAACCCAGTTGCAGGACCGCAATGTCATGATCGAAATCAGCGATGATGCCAGCGACTGGCTTGCCAAACTCGGCTATGATGAACATTTTGGCGCGCGACCCCTGGCCCGCGTCATTCAGGAACACATTAAAAAGCCTTTGGCCGAAGAATTGTTGTTCGGTGCTCTCAAAGATGGCGGTACCGTGCGTGTTGATGTGGTGGAAGATGAAGAAGGCAAAGACAGGCTTGGCTTTGAATACCTCACTCTCGAAGCCTCCAAACCCACATCGCCTAAAAAGCCAAGAAAAAAACCAAACGCTAAAGCCAAAGCATCCACCAAAAAAGGCCGTGGACGCAAAGGTGGCGGCACAGTACCAAGAGTGCCTTTGAGCGTCGATTAAACCAGGGCCTCGTGACCGTCATCCTCTGGCGGCAGTATAAACGTTCAAACTGCCTTTCAATCCGGGGCATCACCTCATGGCGAAAAATCAATTCAACTGGGCGGCATTTGCCAAAGGTATGTCTCAGGTGATCAGTATTGAGTTTCTGGTGCTGTCCGTATCATTCCTTGGATTTGGGGCTTTTATCAGGGATTCCCAACTCGATGTTTTTCATGCCATGTTTTTGTCTGGTGCGGTCTGGGCTTTGCCCGGCCAGGTGGTGTTGGTAAATCTTTTACAGGAAGGTGCCGTCTGGCTCACCATCGCTGTGGCGGTATCGCTGACCGCGATCAGGTTTCTGCCGATGATGGTCTCCATGTTGCCCCTGGTCAATCAACCCGGCACACCGCGCTGGCAGTTGTATCTGCTCTCGTATTTCGTTTCGATTTCCGTGTGGGTGCTGGCCAACCGGCATTTGCACAACATTGAAAAACCGCAACGACTATCGTGGTTGATGGGTGTGGGAACAGTTTTCTGGGCCGCAATGCTGGGGGTCGTTGTTGTCGGCTATCATCTGGCGGGTTTTCTGCCACCGTTGTTGTCGATTTCACTGGTATTTTTAACGCCGACGTTTTTTTATATTTCGCTTTTTGCCACCGCACGAATGGCCATGGACTTCGCCGCCCTTGCCGCCGGGACAATATTAGGACCGGTTTTATATTTCATCATACCGCAGTTTGATTTCTTGCTGGCAGGTTTGATAGGCGGCACCGCGGCATATTTCTTCGGGCGTGTGCTTAAAAACCGAAACCTTTCACAATGATGGATCCAGATATAAATATCTATCTGCTGATTTTTGTGGCCGGATCTCTGCCAACCGCCATATGGCGATTTTTGGGAGTTTATTTCGGTGAAAAAATTACCGAAGACAGTGAGATATTCATCTGGGTGAGGGCGGTGGCAACCGCTTTGATTGCAGCGCTGGTCATGCGGATTGTCATCGCTCCAACCGGCCTGCTGGCCCAGACAGCCTTGTCCAGCCGGGTTCTGGCATTAGGTGCAGCGGTGGTGATTTTTTGGCTAATGCGCCCCAGGTTTTCCTATTCTCTGATAGCTTCGCTGATAACTTTGTTTGTTCTCGAATCAGCTGATATTCGGTTGTTTTAACCACGGTCGTTACAGCTTGCGATGCAGGGTCGGGTGGAAAACAGCCTGTTTTTGGCGAAATGCGAATTGCCGAACGATGGCACCATATCCGTTGAACCTGTAGCCCTCATTGGCGGTCAGAAACCTGTGCTTGTCTGACTTGTAAAGCGCAGGCAAATCATACCAGGCCACTTCGGGATGGGTATGGTGTACCATGTGGAGGTTGTTGTTGAGAAAAAGCAGTTGAAAAAACGGATGAGCTTCGACGATCGCCGTTCGGCCCCCGATGGTTTCGCTGGCCTGATGTTCGGCAAAAGAACGCACCAGTATCCAGGCGACACCGGGATATATGACCAGCAGCGCATAGAGCCAAAAGGCGATTCCCGCCACATAGCTGAGCCATAAGTATACCATCAGACAGCCGATTAAATGCAGGCCCCAGGCCTTGCGCACCCCTTTTTCACCCGCCTTGAGGCGATGGAATTCAGTGCGGTAAAACCCCCACACACCTAGCGCTGGGCCCAACAGCATGCGCCCCACAAATGTATTGTTCCACTCAAGCAAAAACAGCTTTACCGGCCCCACTTTGTCCTGTTCGCACTGGGGCCAAAAATAACTTTCAGGATCTTCGTAGGGGTCCGTCAGGTTTGAATTATTGTGATGCTTCAGGTGCAATTGCCGATAGCGGCGATAGGGATAAACAAAAATCAGTGATGGAAAAACCAGAGCCTCATTTATCACAGGCCACGGTGTCGGGTGACCATGAACAACCTCATGTTGCAACGAGGTGTTAAATGCAGTTACCACGGCGGTAACGGCAAATAACATCAAATATCCCGCTGCTGCCCCCCAACTGGCGCTGACGGCGGCAAAATTCCAGGTGGTTACAATCCACAGAAAATAGCAGGCAGCAAACAGACCAAGTGTTTTCCATTCCACTGTGCGCGTGCGCATGCAGTATCCTTTTTCAACCAAAATTTCCCACGGGCTTTTCTGCACTCTATAGCAACAGGGTCAGAATAAATATAAAGAACCGATTTCGCGAAGCAGTTTTCGATGCATTGCAGTTTCAAAACTGTTGTAATCACGTGCATTTTCGACGAAAGCCAGATTTCCACCTATCACAAATCGAGTGTAAAAATCAACCAGCGTGACTGTTTCGCCGATGATCGCCAGACCATTGATGGTGATACCGGAATTGACCGTAATATCGCGCTCAATCGCCGGGGATTGATTGACATTGTTGGTGCCGTCCCCGGCAATGTCGATGGTTTTGCGCTTCGTCAGAAAAGGCGCTGAATTGACCAGCTCCCGACTGAATTTTATCGCCCCGCCAATATCTGTGGCCCCACCGTTGTAGCGCCGGGGCATGCGCCTTACTTCATCCGAAAGCCTGAGGAGGTCTTTGTGGCCGGAAACCCGGGTCCATTTGATCTTTACTTCCTGCTCCTGAAACCCTGACCACTGCATGACACTGATGGCAATGGCACCGCTTTTTCCAGCGCCAACAGCCTGGGCCACCTGAACTGAGGATAGCGCGCTGGCAAGCCCCTCTCGCATAAGTTGGTATTCTCTGGCATCAATGCTGGCTGATACATCCAAAGCCAGCAGCAACACCAGATCCACATCGCCCAGGCCCCACGTTTTACGACCGGAAAACAGAAGTGCAACGATCAGCAATACAGTCAAAACGGCAAATAAAACATGTGGTGTTTTTATCTGCTTATGATTTTGCATCATGTGTGTTGGAGCTTACTTTACAACCAGTACCGGGCATTTCGACAGAGTTTCAACCCGGTGAGAAACGCCGCCGCGTAACATCCCTTCCAGATCTCCCATGCCACGCGATCCGATGACAATAATATCGGCCTTGAAAGAATTCGCCCGCTCAACGATCGAGCGCGCAATCGGGCCTTCGTCGGTTTCGATTTCCACGTCTTTCAATCCGGCCTTTCGCGCTTCGCTCAAAGCGCCCGCCAACAAATACTGCGCGCCTTTTCTCAGCAACTCAGGGTCGAAAACTTTCATATGCTCAGCCTTGGCAAATACGCGCAGACTTTCGGGCAGGTTGTAGGGCTTGACCACATGATAGAGCAATACCTGGGCATTAAGCGCCTTGGCAATTTCGGCACCGAAGGCAACGCAACTCAAAGAATGTTTGGAACCGTCGACTGCAATCAGAATTTTCTTGATCATGGCATTCAACCTTTTAGCCGGTGGATTAAAAGCTTAAACTGCAGCCGCCGCTGCCTTGTCTCCTTTAGGTGCTGCTTTTTCAAACCCGTGCAGAACCTGTTGCGGCGCATTTTCAGCTTCGGAACTCTCCTCCATCGTGCGATGACAGGAAATAAAGTGATCCGGGTGAGGTTCGCGTGTTGGTGCGGTTTCAACATTGCAGGTGCCCTCTATGGCAATAGGGCAGCGATTATAGAACGGACAGCCGGTGTCGGTTATTTCAACGCCTCTGGCAATGCCCACGGCCATTTCACGCTTTTGCATGGTTTCTTCCAGCCAGCCCACGCGCAGCTCGGGCACAGACGAAATCAGCAATCGCGTATAGGGGTGGTAGGGGGGCGCGAGAACTTCATCCACCGGCCCCTGTTCCACAACACGTCCGGCATA
>JAJRTY010000098.1 GCA_024278055.1 Alphaproteobacteria bacterium
AGGTCAACGTGATTGGCTATTGTATTGCCGGAACGCTGCTGACCATCGCGCTTGCCCATATGGCGGCGCATAACGACAAAAGCATCAGATCCGCAACCTATTTTACCGCAATGACAGATTTTGAGGATGCCGGTGATCTTGGCGTTTTCATTGACGACGGGTTTCTTGCAGGCATTGAGCGTGAGGTTGATGAAAAAGGCTATCTAAGCCACAAATATATGTCGCGGACATTCTCCTATTTGCGGGCCAATGATCTGGTTTATGGCCCGGCAATCCGTTCTTACATGATGGGTGAAGCACCACCGGCCTTTGATTTGTTGTTCTGGAACGGCGATTCGACCAATCTTCCGGCAAAGATGGCGAAGGAATATCTTTCCGGCCTTTACCGCGACAATAAGTTGTCAAAGGGTGAGTTCGAGGTTCTTGGCGAGCGGCTGGATATGGGCAAAATAAGAACCCCGCTCTATGTTATTGCCACAAAATCTGATCATATCGCACCATGGCGACCATCATTCTTCGGTCTTAACAAAACCCGTGGCACCAAGAAATTTGTGCTGGCCCAGTCGGGACATATTGCCGGAGTTGTTAACCCGGCAAATGGTGGAAAATACGGACACTGGACCAACAAGGCTTCACCGCGCGATCTTGATAAATGGCTTGAAGAAGCTGAGTTTCATCAAGAATCCTGGTGGACAGACTGGGCCAATTGGTTGAAGCGGCGTTCGGGTAAAAAGATTGCTGCCCGCCCGCCGGGCAGTGCGACCTACCCGGTTATTGAAGCCGCTCCCGGCTCTTTCGTAAAAAAGCGCGCGGTATGAATTAGATCATGGTTTGGCCTTGCGTTCCCAATGGCTAATTCATAGGGTTGCGCGGATTATCAATCAGGGAGGAAAAAAACACATGAAAAATAATATGAAAAAACTCGTGCTTGCCACCACCATGCTGGCATTCGTCGGCGGTGAAGCGCTGGCCGCATCGGACGTTACGTGGAACGTTTCGCTGTGGGGCAAGCGCCGTGCATTTACCGAGCATGTTGAAAAACTTTCAGAGCTTGTGTCACAAAAAACCAATGGCAAGTTCAAGATCAAGATTTCCTATGGTGGTCTGTCAAAGAACCGTGAAAATCTCGATGGCATCTCGATCGGCGCTTTTGAAATGGCGCAGTTCTGTGCCGGTTATCATCGCGATAAAAACCCGACCATTACCGTACTGGAATTGCCATTCCTTGGCGTTTCAACGCTGGAAGAAGAAATCAAGGTCGCCCGTGCGGTCTACAAGCACCCTGCCGTGATCAAGGATCTGGCGCGCTGGAACGCCAAACTGCTGATGACCTCGCCAATGCCGCAATATAATGTTGCAGGTGTCGGTAAAGCACCAAAAACCCTCGCCGATTATCAAGGCATGCGTATCCGCGCAACCGGTGGTCTTGGCAAGGCGTTCAAAACAATTGGTGCAACACCAACATCGGTGACCGCAACAGAGGCCTATAACGCGCTGGAATCCGGTGTGGTTGATGCGGTGGCCTTTGCCCAGCATGCGCATCTCGCCTTCCGCACCATTGATGTCGCCAAATGGTGGACCACCAATCTCAATCCCGGCACGGTGAATTGTCCAGTTGTGGCCAATATTGATTCCTACAATGCGCTGTCGCCCGAATACAAGCAGGCGCTTGACAGTTCTATCGAGCCATCGATTGCCTGGTATCTCGAAAACTACAACAACCTGTTGGCAAAATGGGATACCATTTTGAAAGAAAAAGGCATCGAGAAAATCACCTACACAGATGATGAGATTGCCGCATTCCGGGCCAAGGCTGCTGATCCGGTGCGTGATGCATGGCTCGCCGACATGAAAAAGAAGGGTATTCCAGGTCAGGAACTTTATGACCTGGTGAAAGCCACATTGGGCAAATAGCCGATAATTCTCAACGCCTCGCCGGATTGATTGGCGGGGCGTTGTAATTGCTGAAATAAAATCCGCAATTTTGCCAAACTCAAGCATTGAAGTTGTTGCATGTCCGCAGGCCATTCCGTCAACACTGACAACAGCACCCTTTCAAAACTCGATCAGCAGCTTTTCAAACTGGAGAGTGCGCTCAATCTGACCGCTGGAATTGTCATATTAATGTTGATGATGCTGGCTGTGGTGCAGATATTCGGCCGTAAAATTTTTAATATACCGGTGCCCGGTTTTATCGACTGGGTAGAGCAGGCGATGGCGGTCTTTGCCTTTTTGGGCATTGCTTACTGCCAGCGGGTTGGTGGCCATATCCGTATGGATATTTTAATCGGTCGGTTGCGTGGCCGTGTGTTGTGGCTATCGGAATTTGTTTCGACTGTTGTGATGATTCTTCTGTCAGCCGCCCTAACCTATGGTTCTTTTTTACATTTCAAACGGGCCTGGGATCTGGGTGACAGCTCAATTGATATTGCGCTGCCGATCTGGCCGTCAAAATTAATGGTTCCGCTGGCCCTTGGTCTGCTTACGTTGCGGCTCATCTTGCAGGCATGGGGTTATTTGCGGGCTTTCAAGAATAACGACATCTATCCGGTTGCCGTACCGATGATTGAGGATGCGGCGACAATTGCCGCCAA
>JAJRTY010000099.1 GCA_024278055.1 Alphaproteobacteria bacterium
GGATGCGCATCGCTCAGAAACGAACAATCGAGGAAGCTTGGAAGTACGTCGGCCATCTCGTAGGAACAATAACGCCAGAGGAATGTGCAAACTACATCAAAAACTCAGGATATGGTTCAATCAAAATGTGAAAGACTCTAGGGCACCGGGAGGAGCGCAAGCGAACGACTAACGAGCAAGGCGAGAGCAGGCTGCGCGCCGCATGAGCGCCACTATTAAGAGCATCGCTTAAACATCGAGGTTGGCAACTGCCAGGGCGTTATCCTGAATAAATGCCCGGCGGTGTTCAACCACGTCCCCCATCAGCTTGGCAAACATGTCATCGGCCTCATCAAGTTCGCGTACATGAACCTGGAGCAGGGTTCTGATGCTCTCATCAAGCGTGGTTTCCCACAGCTGGTCGGGGTTCATTTCGCCCAGGCCTTTGTAGCGTTGAAGGCTCAGGCCCTTTTGTCCGACCGACAGTACCGCTTCAAGCAAATCTGTTGGCGAATGGATTTCAATCGCTATATCCTTGCGCCTCAAGGTTGCTGGCTGGCCGTATATCGATTGCAGGTGTTGAGCTTTTTGATCAAGACGCCGGGCGTCCGCTGAGCCAATCAGAGCACCATCTATTAAATGCACTTCGGTTACCCCGCGAAGTTCGCGGGCGAACGTGAGACCGCCATCGTCAGTGACAGAGCCCTGCCATCCGCGTTCCAGCTCATCACTTAAAAGATCGAGACGCTGCGCTATATAATTTGCAGCTTCATTTGCCTGGTCTTTCTCCTGTAGTTGTTCAGGATTAAGAGCGCCGGAAATGGCCACCTGTTCAACCACGAATTTGGCATAGCGTGAGTGCAGAGCATCAAGGGCGGAACGTATTTTTATGGCATCAACAACGATTTCACGCAAATCTGCGCCAGCGCGTTCTTCGCCTGATCCCAATGTTAAAACCGCATCTTCAAGGCCGGCATCAATCAGATAATTTTCCAGCGCATCTTCATCTTTAAGGTATTGTCCTGATTGCCCGCGTTTTACCTTATACAGCGGTGGCTGGGCAATATAGAGATGTCCGCGCTCGATAATCTCCGGCATCTGGCGAAAGAAAAAGGTTAAAAGCAAAGTTCTGATATGCGCACCATCCACGTCCGCATCGGTCATGATGATGATCTTGTGATAGCGCAGTTTCTCAATATTGAAATCTTCACGGCCAATGCCCGCACCCAGAGCGGTAATCAAAGTGCCGATTTCGGTTGAGGACAGCATTTTATCAAACCGCGCACGTTCCACATTGAGAATTTTACCGCGCAGGGGCAACACGGCCTGGTTTTTACGGTTTCGTGCCTGCTTGGCAGAGCCGCCGGCACTGTCTCCTTCGACAATAAATAATTCTGATTTGGCCGGATCGCGTTCCTGGCAATCGGCAAGTTTTCCCGGCAGGCTCGATATGTCAAGCGCTCCCTTGCGCCGGGTCAAATCGCGGGCTTTTCGTGCAGCTTCACGCGCAGCAGCGGCTTCGACAATTTTCATGACAATTAATTTGGCTTCTGTGGGGTGTTCTTCAAACCACTGGCCAAGCGCATCACCCACCGCACTTTCAACAACGGGTCTAACTTCAGACGATACGAGTTTGTCTTTGGTCTGGCTCGAAAATTTGGGATCAGGCACCTTGACCGATAAAACACACGTGAGCCCTTCGCGCGCATCATCACCGGTGAGCGAGACCTTTTCGCGCTTGGCCACACCGGAAGACAGGGCATAATTGTTGATGGTGCGGGTCAGTGCCCCGCGAAACCCGGCCAGATGGGTGCCGCCGTCGCGCTGGGGAATATTGTTGGTAAAGCACAGAACATTTTCATGATAGCTGTCATTCCACCACATGGCGACTTCCACACTCAGGCCATCGCGCTCGGCACTGACGAAAATAGGTGTATCAAGCACGGGTGTCTTGGCGCGATCCAAATAACGTACAAAGGCTTCAAGGCCGCCATCGTAATGCAATTCAGCCACCACGGGTTCGACGCCGCGATTATCACTCAGGTTGATCTGCACACCCGAATTAAGAAAGGCTAATTCTCTCAAGCGGTGTTCAAGCGTGGCAAAATCAAATTCGACCATAGTGAACGTGTCAGTGGAGGGCAGGAAGGTCACTTCCGTTCCGGTCTTGCCTTCCGCCGTTCCAACCACCTTCAAAGGCGTGTCGGCATCGCCGTGGCTAAAAGTCATTTGATGAGTTTCGTTCTTGCGCCAGATTGTCAGGACAAGCTTTTGGCTCAGCGCGTTAACAACCGAAACGCCGACCCCGTGCAGACCGCCGGAAATCTTGTAGGAATTTTGATCAAACTTTCCACCAGCATGAAGCTGGGTCATAATCACTTCGGCAGCTGAAATACCTTCTTCTTCATGCATGTCTGTAGGAATGCCGCGACCATTATCGCGCACGGTTACCGAGCCATCAGCATTTAAAATAACGTCCACCGTGTCGCAGTGACCGGCAAGCGCTTCATCAATGGCGTTATCAACCACTTCATAGACCATGTGATGCAGCCCGGAGCCGTCATCTGTATCACCGATATACATGCCCGGGCGTTTGCGTACAGCCTCCAGACCTTTCAGAACCTTGATTGAATCCGCACCATAATCTTCTTCACTGGCACTATCATCTTTATTTTCAGTTTGGTCGGTCATTTTATTCCTAATCCAGCTTCATCTTGTTTTCGCAGCATCTTTCAGCTCTCAACCGGTTCGATCAAGCCTTGTTCAATCCGGTAACACTGCGCCTGTGGGGCGATGGCCTCGAACAGATGCTCATCAGTTCCCGTCATCCAGGCCTGCGTGCCCAGAGCCAGCACCGCCTCCAACATTGCCGCGCGGCGCCGCTTGTCCAGATGAGCGGCGATTTCATCCAGTAACAACAATGGTGCATATCCATTCCACACCCCTTTTATCACAAATCCATGGGCTAGCACCAACCCGATAAGCAAGGCTTTCTGCTCGCCGGTAGAACACAAGGATGCCAGCATGCCCGAGGGCTTGTGATGCACGATCAGATCAGTCCGGTGCGGTCCACTCAGTGTGCGTCCGGCACGGGCATCGCGATCACGCGAATCAGCCAGTATACTACGATAATTTTCTTCAACTTTCACCGCCGGATTTTCATTCAGGTGTTTTTCCAGCTCACCTTCAAGCACGAGCATTGCTCGCGGGAATTCCGCCACCGGACTGTTGTTTTCGTCATTGAATGCTTCCAGACAGATTACCGCTTCGCGCCGCGCTGCAGCAATGGCGATAGCAGCTTCAGCCATTTGCATTTCTATGGCATCCAGCCATTTGGCATCAGGGTTCAATTCCTCCAGCACTCGATTTCTTTCACGCATGGATTTTTCAAAACCCAAAACACGGCCGGCATGATCGCGGTCAAAAGCACTGACCAGACGGTCTAAAAACCGCCGCCGATCGGATGCAGGACCCGTGAACAGCCGGTCCATGGCCGGTGTCAGCCAGATTATTTTAAAATAACTGCTCAAAACACCAGAGCCTGAAACAACATCACCATCAATGCGCACCTCACGGCGATTGCCGCGGTCATTTGAGCTATTGAGCCCTGTGCCGACCTCGAAGGTGCCTTCGGGACCACATAAAGTAGCGGCAATGCCCCAGTTTCCAGCAGCATTTTGGCGTGCCAGGTCGCTGAAAGCGGTGCGCCTGAGCCCACGGCCGGGGACAAATAACGATATGGCTTCAAGCAGATTGGTTTTGCCGGCACCATTTTCACCAAACAGCACCACCGGTCCAGGTTTGGTTTTAAGTTCAGCGCGCGAATAGTTGCGATAATCAGTCAAGACCAGCCGGTTCAAAAATAACCGGTCAGAATATGTCTTTGCAGTCTCGGGCATCGTGTTGACCAGGCCCAATGGCATCTATACCCGCATGGGCATGAGCACATAAAGCGCTGAGCCGTCATTGTTGTCGCGCACAATTGCCGGTGAGCCTGAATCGGCCAGCAAGAACCTGGCATTGTTGCTTTCAAGCTGAGAGGTAATATCGAGCAGATAGCGCGCATTAAATCCTATTTCCAGATCGTCACCATCGAAAGACGAGGCCACTTCCTCTGTTGCGCTGCCGCTATCAGGATTGTTGACCGACAGGACCACCTTGTCTTTTTCAATCAGGAGCTTGACTGCACGACCGCGCTCACTGGAAATGGTTGAGACGCGATCAACGGCCTGGGCAAACAGGACGCTGTCAACTTCAAGCGCATTTTCATTGCCTTGAGGAATAACGCGTTCGTAATCGGGGAACGTGCCATCAATCAGTTTTGATGTCAGAACAATATTGGCAAAGGCAAAGCGGATTTTGCTGTCAGACAGTGAAATCTCCACATCGTCTTCCACATTCTCCAGCAATTTATGTACTTCGAGCACGGCTTTACGCGGCACAATAATACCCGGCATACCGGCGGCACCATCGGGAAGTGGCAATTCGACCTGGGCCAGCCTGTGGCCATCGGTAGCAACCCCGCGCAAAAAGGTGATATTGTCCTTTTCCACCTCATGCAGATAAATACCGTTGAGGTAATAGCGGGTTTCTTCTGTAGAAATCGCAAACCGGGTCTTGTCAATAAGCCGGGCAAGATCGGCGGCATTAACCTTGAATGTATGGGTTAATTCACCGGCGGTAAGATCTGGAAAATCTTCCTGCGGCAACGCTTGTAAGGTAAATTGCGAACGACCGGCATACAAAGTCACGCGATCATCATCGCCACTTTGTTCAAGTTCAAGTTGCGCACCATCGGGCAGTTTACGCACAATATCATAAAGCATATGTGCATTGGCAGTAACACCGCCCGCCTGAGCCACATCGGCGCTGGTGGTTTCAACAATTTCGAGATCAAGATCCGTTGCCGTCAATTGTACGCTGCCGGCTTCTGCCTTGAGCAGAACGTTTGACAGGATAGGAATTGTATTGCGCCGTTCCACCACACTTTGAACGTGGTTCAATGATTTTAAAAACGCTGCACGTTCAATTGTAAACTTCATCCACCTTCTCGCCTACAGGTTTTCTGGATACCAGACCAGCAGCCAGAGCTTAAGAAACCGCCTGATTTTTTGAAAAATCAACGACGGTTTTGAGGCAGGAAATGCCCCAGACCACAACAATAACTCATATCAGAGCCATATGCCAGTGCCTAGGGAATGTTATCCATTACACACAAGCGCTTGACGGCCAAATTCCGGCTGTTTTCAACCGGAATTTGGCCGTCGCTATGGATTTATTGTTCTAAAATACCGCGCAGAAACTCCACATCGCGGGCGAGCTTGTCATCCAGTTGCAGCAGTTCTTCAATTTTGCGCACCGCATGCAAAACCGTTGTGTGATCACGACCACCGAATCTGCGGCCTATTTCCGGCAACGACCGTGACGTCAGCTGCTTGGCCAGATACATGCCCACCTGGCGCGGGCGCACAATGGAGCGTGCGCGTCTGGGTGATAATAGATCAGCGCGGGTGACATTATAATGTTTGCCGACCGAGCGCAGAATATCATCTATTCTGATGCGGCCCTGGGGCGATGATTTTATCAGATCTTTCAAAATACGCCCGGCAAGATCGACACTCATAACCGATTCAACCAGTTCGTAATTGGCCACCAGCCGCGTTAAAGCACCCTCCAGTTCGCGACCGCTGCGGGTCACGCGATGGGCAATATACTCGATAACTTCGGTGGGCACCGTCAGGTTTGGATAACGCTTTTTGGCTTCGGCCAGACGCGCATTCAATATTCCCACCCGCAGGTCAAAATCCGTTGGTCCGATATCAACCACCAGCCCGCCGGCAAGACGCGAACGCATTCTGGCATCGAGTGAATCGAGCTCACTTGGCGGCATATCGGCCGCCACCACTACCTGGCGGTTGTTGTCTACAAGCGAATTAAAGGTGTGATAGAATTCCTGCTGGATAAATTTGCCCTGAAGAAACTGAAGATCATCAATCAAAAGCACATCAATTGCCCGGAAGTGGTCTTTAAAACCCAGCATTTCCTTTGAATTGAGCGCCAGCACAAAATGATACATGAAACGCTCAGCCGTGAGATACAGCACCTTGCGCTGCGGCTCATTCTTTTTAATGTGCCAGGAAATAGCATGCAGAAGATGCGTTTTCCCCATTCCTGCCTTGCTGTGAATATATAACGGATTAAAGGGAATAGGAGCATCCGCCCTTGTATCAGAGATGCGTTTTGCAGCAGCAAAGGCCAATTCGTTTGAAGCACCTGCGACGAAGCCATCAAAAGTCATATTGTGATCAAGTGGAGAGCCCTGACCATCGCCGGTGCCTGTTGTCACAAACCCGCCGCTGACACCGCGTTGCATTGCGCTTTGGTTGCGCACATGGGGGGAATTGGCTTGCGTTTGAGGGTCTTGTGGGTCGCATTTTTGGGCAACCGGTTCGCCGCGCGGTCGCACACGAATGTCAATTCGCTTTATTTTCGGCAATTCTTTTCGCGACAGCGCAATCACCCTGTCAATGTAATGGGCATTGATCCAGGTGCGCAAAAACCGGGTTGGCACCGATACAATCAGAATTTCATCGACAACATCGGCAATTTCCATCCGGGCAAACCAGCTGGAATAAATATCATCGCCGAACTCCGCCCGCATTCTTTGAGCAACTCTGTTCCAAACTGCATCCATCCCTTTTTCCTGCCCGCCATCCTCTGCCACCGCTGTTGCCCGCATTTAATTTACCCTCGCTGCCTGTAGATATTGTTTCAATTATACTTATTTTGTTGTTTCAGGCTTTTCGGCCCCAACGAATTTTTTATCAACCCTTCGACACATTGGCGAAACCGGTTGTCCGCACCTCCTTAATCATTTTTAGCCTCCTGCGTTCATTGTTGTTGCCATGGCAGGTTTGATGCCTTCCACCCGGCGATGCCGCCGCGATGTCTTGTCTCATCGAGCGGACCTTCAAAGCCGTCTTTAACATTGTAGCAATTTTCATAACCGGCCATCGACAGCGCTATTGCCGCAGCCATTGAGCGGGCGCCGGACCGGCAGAGGAAGAACACCGGCGTAGACTTGTTAGCTCCACCTCCTTGCAGGTGCTGAACCACAGCAGTCTCAAAATCCGCCAGACGCTCCATAGAAGGAAAATTTTGCCATTCCTGCAAAAGAACCTTTTTGTTGATCGTGTTCAAATCCGGAATACCAACAAACCCCCATTCCGCACGCGTTCTAACGTCCACCAATACGGCATCCTGGCTTTCGTGCAGAATGCGCCAGGCCTCAGCTGGTTCAACATCGCCCGCATAACCTTCCGGCCTGGGTCCGTTTAGCTGTGGCAATGTTGACATTTGTTTCCAAGGCTCCAAAATTATCTCAAACCGATTACAAAACCCGATCCACAAAGAGGCCAAAACCTCTTAAATAACACGGCGCTTCCACGCCGCCGCTTAAAACAGATGCTGCCACCCAAGCTGGACACAGTCCGCCCGTGACCACACGCAATCGCATGTAGTACATTGGAAGCAATACATAAGTATAAGATAGTCTACGGGCACAAATTAAACTGAAAACGACCCAGTTTAATCATACGCGCAACTCAGAATACTGTGGTGAATGTGGAGCAGGACTTTTAACTGTCCTGCTTGCCCCCATCGCCCTTAATTCTGAAAAGACAATACACAAACGGCGTCATGCTGGCAATAGTAGAATCGACACGATCCGTATACGAACCTTTAGAAAATTGAATTTTTATCACCCCGAATTATAGCGCCTTGAGTGCAAATGCTTGGGAATAGGCGCAAATTCAGCGCAAGGGTTTTTTTTGCATCACCGATGTTTTTTCGGCTAAATTCTGCGATTTTTTTTCACGGCAATAGAGTCGCGGTCTTTCAGTCGACGTTCAGATTTATGGAAAGGCTTGCTAACGCTTTGATTCTCTGAAAGAAACAAAAAATAATATCAGTATACGGACGAAAGTGTTGACCGTAGGGCTTGCGCACGGTTTAGCGATTATGTTCAAAATACCACAGTCCGGCTAAATCTGACTGAAGAACAATGCCATTCCGGTAAGGACCGGAAAGCTAAACTAGAGTATTCTTTATAACGCTTTGTGATGTCAGTGAAAATTTGCAACATTCAGCCGTCAGGCAAATGGCTGCCTGTTCCAAACATGCATTGGGCTTAACTTTTTTAAGCGGAAATAGCCTGGATACGCTTTGACAGCCGCGAAACTTTCCTGGCGGCTGTATTCTTGTGAAAAATGCCTTTTTGGGCACCACGAACCAACTCGGGCTCGGCAACAGCAAACGCTGCAACAGCGGCTGTCTTGTCTCCACTTGCAATAGCTTCTTCAACTTTGCGCAGGTAGGTTTTGATACGACTGCGACGGGAACGGTTTACAATTGTGCGCCGGGCCAGTTTACGAATAGCTTTTTTTGCTGATGATGTGTTTGCCATGAGCTACTCATCAAGTCCTAATCTAGTTATCACAAATTTTATGAAGCACATTTGAGCCAACCCTGTTTCTTGGGTGCCAAATGAGCATGAGTGGAAATTTTCTACAAAAACCACATCTCTGCGCGGGGTTATAACGCTGGTTTTTGCCTACGTCAACAGATGTAATCACCTAAAGCCTGCGAATGCTTGAATTCAGCCTATTTATTTTTAAACTGCGGGCTGCGTTTTTCAATAAATGCACTCATACCTTCTTTCTGGTCCTCAGTGGCAAACATTGATTGAAACAGCCGTCGCTCAAACCGAACGCCTTCACAAAGCGTTGTTTCATAAGCTTTATTTGTAGATTCCTTAATCATCATTATCGCTGGTAATGAGAAATCTGCAATTTTAGCTGCCACCTTCATGGCTTCTTCAAGCAATTGGTCAGCCGGGACTACCCGTGACACCAATCCTGATCTTTCTGCTTCTTCAGCATCCATCATGCGACCGGTAAGGTTCATTTCCATGGCTTTTGACTTGCCGACAAACCGCGTCAGGCGCTGGGTCCCCCCCACACCGGGCATAACGCCTAAGGATACCTCGGGCTGGCCGAATTTCGCTGTATCAGCGGCTAAAATGAAATCACACATCATGGCAAGTTCGCAGCCGCCGCCCAAAGCATAACCGGCCACAGCCGCAATAACCGGCTTTCGCGCCCGGCTGACAGTATCCCATGAGGTCAAAAAGTCGCCCAGATATACCTCCATATAGGATTTAGACTGCATCTCCTTGATATCGGCACCGGCGGCAAAGGCCTTTTCGCTTCCGGTAATAACGATGCAGCCAATAGTCTCATCAGCTTCAAATTTTTCCAGTGCCTCATTAAGCTCGGCAATCAGGGCACTGCTCAACGCATTGAGGGCCTTGGGGCGATTTAAAGTGATCTGCCCCACCCGACCTTCGGTTTTCACGATAATATTTGTATACGCCATGATCTGAATTCCTCTTATTCTCCGGCTATAAATTCATGGAACGCGCAATGGCGCAACAGTAATATGGTATAGGCCATCAGCCTCATCGCTGGCATTTAGGGCAATAGAAACTTGAACGCCCGCTTTGCACAATCCTTTTAATCTTGCCTGAGCACTCCTTGCGCCTGCAATTTTCGCCTTCGCGTCCGTAAACGTCAAATGCATGCTGAAAATAACCCAGCTCGCCATTGGTTTGCACATAATCATTCAACCTTGAGCCGCCCGCCTTTATGGCATCATTCAAAACCGCGCGAATGGCGGCAGCAAGCGCGTCGGCGCGTTCTTTGTTTCTGGCAAGTGTGGAAGCCCGGCGCAAGGGTGAAAGATTACTGCGGTAAAGCGCTTCACACACATATATATTGCCCAGCCCGGCAATGTTTTTCTGATCCAGCAGGCCAGCCTTCAGGTTGGTTTTCTTGACCTTGAAACACTGAGACAAAAATTTTCCCGAAAGTTCATTGCCCAAAGGTTCAATACCGATATTTTTCAACAACCTGTGCGTCGACATCTCTTTGGCGTCAAACAAAGTCATCAGGCCAAAGCGGCGCGGGTCACTGTAGGTGATCCTGACCCCATTGCTCATATGAAAGACCACATGATCATGGGCACCGGGTTGGCCATCAATCCCGGCTGGCAGTGTTTCTTCAATGTTAAAACTGCCTGACATGCCTAAGTGCATGAGCAGAACTTCGCCACTGTCGAGTTCAGCCACAATATATTTTGCCCGCCGCCACAAAGCAGTGACGGTGCAGTTTTCCAGTCTGGCCACAAAGTTTTCGGGAAATGGAATGCGCAGATTATCGCGCCGTTGTTCCACCCGGACAAAACGATTGTTCTCCATCACCGGGGCCAGACCCCGGCACACGGTTTCAACTTCAGGAAGTTCGGGCATAGCTGCCGGTTCCAATGCGATTAAGCCTGTGATATGGCAAACGTGGTCACGCGCCATTTGCTGTTGTATATTAACAGTAGAGATAACCTTACAGGAAATTCAAGCCCATGGGCGGCACCAGCAACAAATTTGAGCCACCGGTAGATTTTGGCAATACCACTGTGGCGGCGGACAAAAAACAGGGTCTGGTCAATAATGTCTTTGACCAGGTCGCCAGTCGTTATGACCTGATGAATGATGTTATGTCAGGCGGACTGCACCGGGTGTGGAAATCGATTTTTATTGACACTCTGGCACCACCAACCTCTCAACGCCCCTTTCACCTGCTGGATGTTGCCGGTGGCACCGGTGATATCGCCAACAGGTTTCTCGATGCCGGCGGTTCGGGCTGTGAAGTTACCTTGTGTGATATCAATCCGAATATGATTGCCGCAGGCATCGCCCAATCGGCAGCACAGGACCGTAGGCGTCATATGCATTTTGCTACCGGAAATGCCGAATTCCTGCCATTTTCAGATCACATGTTTGATGCCTATACAATCGCTTTTGGTATTCGCAATGTCACCCGCATCGATGCTGCCCTTGGTGAGGCTTACCGGGTTTTAAAGCCGGGCGGGCGGTTTTTGTGCCTGGAGTTTTCAAGCATTGATGTCCCCGGTCTCGATGCCATTTACGATACCTATTCCAACAATGCCATACCGCTGATGGGGAAATTGATAACCGGAAATGCCGAACCGTATCGCTATCTGGTCGAAAGCATTCGAAAATTTCCCAACCAGAGAGGTTTTTCCCGCATGATCGAAAGTGCCGGATTTGACCGGGTCTCGCATAAAAACCTCACCGGCGGCATTGTCGCCATTCATTCCGCATGGCGATTGTAGTGTCCCAGGATTATCGAGGCAGAACCTAAGTGTTTTCATCCATCGGACATATCATTGGTCTGACCAAAACCGGCCTGATCCTGCTGCGCCATGGGGCCCTGTTCCCGGAAGTCTTGAGTGCGGATGCACCGTACCCCATCAAAGCCCTGCATAAGCTTCTTCACCGGCGCGAGAAAAAACAGGCCCAATCGCACGGGAGCCGACTGGTCAAGGCCCTGCCTGAACTGGGGCCGAGTTACATAAAGCTCGGCCAGTTTCTGGCCACCAGACCCGATGTGATCGGGGCTGAACTTGCCGATGAATTGAAATCACTTCAGGATGATTTGCCGCCGTTTGAGCACAACATGGCCCTGGAGGAAATCAGGCGGGGGTTGGGACGCGAGCCAACACACGCCTTTGAAAACATTGGAATGGCCATTGCCGCTGCCTCAATTGCTCAAGTTCACAAGGCCACGGTGAAGGACGAAAATGGCACACTGCGCGACGTTGCCGTCAAGGTGTTGAGGCCGGGCATCGAAAAAAAGTTTGCCAGGGACCTGGGCAGGTTCTTTTTTGCAACGCGCATGCTTGAGCGGATCGACAAGCGCTCACGGCGCATGCGCCCGGTGGCTGCCATCGAAACCCTGGCCCAATCGGTCAAAATCGAGATGGATCTGCGTCTGGAAGCAGCCGCCATATCGGAAATGGCTGAAAATGTCGCCAATGATCCCGATTTCAAAGTCCCTGAAGTGGACTGGAGTCGAACTTCGCAGCGCGTGCTCACCCTGCAATGGGTTGATGGTATAGCGCTTAATGATATTGAGAAAATCAAACAGGCCGGTCATGATTTAAAAAAGATTTCCCGCCAGGTTATCCAGTCGTTTTTACGTCATGCCATGCGGGATGGTTTTTTCCATGCCGATATGCATCAGGGCAATCTGTTTATTAACCCATCCGGCGATCTAGTGGCGGTCGATTTTGGCATTATGGGGCGGCTGGCACAAAAAGACCGGCGGTTTCTTGCTGAAATCCTCTATGGCTTCATCAAGCGCGACTATACCCGTATCGCGCAGGTGCATTTTGATGCGGGCTACGTCCCGCCGCACCAGTCACCTGAGCTTTTTGCCCAAGCCTTGCGCGCCATTGGCGAGCCGATCATGGGCCGGAGTGCAGATGATATTTCCATGGCCAATCTGTTGGGTCAGCTGTTTTTCGTGACCGAACAGTTTGATATGGAAATGCAGCCACAATTGATGTTGCTGCAAAAAACCATGGTGGTGGTGGAAGGCGTTGGCCGCACTTTTGATGCCAATCTTAATATGTGGGAGATTGCCGAGCCGGTGGTTGAAGAATGGATGAAATCAAAATTGGGGCCGGAAGCACGCCTTAATGATGCGGTTGAAGGCGCGGCAGCCCTTGGTAAACTGGTAGAACACTTCCCGGAATTTCTTGCCGGAGCCGAAAAGGCCGCAAACCTGCTTTCCGGGCTGACTTTGAACGAGGGAATGAAACAGGATCGACAGGTTCTGAACCACACAAATGACTTGAAAGATAAACGCGAGTGGCAAAAAACCACCGCTCTGTGGCTTGGCGCACTGGCTCTGGTGGTTATTGCTGCGGTGCAACTTAGCGGCTAGAGTAAAGTGAGATAGCTGGAAATTGACGCACATGCTCAAAGACAAACGCATATTATTGATTATCTGCGGCGGAATTGCCGCCTATAAATCACTGGAATTGATTCGTCGGCTCAAGGACAAGGGCGCAGAAGTTGTGCCCATCCTCACCCGTAGTGGTGCTGAATTCGTAACTCCCCTGTCAGTTGCCGCTCTCGCCGGTCATAAAGTCTATCAGGACCTGTTTGATCTCAATGAAGAAGCAGAAATGGGTCATATTGAACTGTCACGCTCAGCTGACCTGATTGTGGTTGCCCCGGCAACGGCAAATCTGCTGGCCAAAATGGCCAATGGCCTTGCCGATGATCTGGCCTCAACCACCCTGCTGGCTACCGATACCGATATACTGGTGGCGCCCTCCATGAATGTGCGCATGTGGCAACAGGGTGCGACACAGCGCAACGTTTCGATATTACTACAGGATAATGTTGAATTTATAGGTCCAAACGAAGGGCCGATGGCCTGTGGCGAGTTTGGTCCGGGCCGAATAGCTGAGCCTGAGGAGATCGTCGAGGCCATCATTAAGAAACTGGATCGCCTCACCAGCCTACCCCTGAAAGACCGTCGTATTCTGATCACCGCAGGCCCGACCCATGAGGCCATTGACCCGGTGCGCTATATCGCCAACAGATCGTCTGGCAAACAGGGTTTTGCTATTGCTGCCGAGGCCGCGCGTCGCGGTGCCGAGGTGGTTTTGGTCGCCGGTCCCACATCTTGCCCGACACCGCCGGGTGTTAAGCGCATTGACGTTGAAACTGCGGTTGAAATGCTACAGGAATGTGAGAATTCCGGCAAATTTGATGTTGCAATCTTTGCTGCCGCTGTCGCTGACTGGCGGGTAAAATCGCCTGCGAAACAGAAATTGAAAAAGAATGACAAAAAATCGGCGGGGAGCGGTTTTGCCGACCTCGATTTTGTTGAAAATCCCGATATTCTCAGCACAATTTCGCAAAAAAAGCAGGACCGACCACCTCTGGTTATCGGCTTTGCTGCTGAAACTGAAAATGTTGACACCAACGCAACCGCCAAGCGCTCACGCAAAGGCTGTGACTGGATTGTTGCCAATGATGTTTCTCCTGAAACCGGAATCATGGGCGGAGATTTCAATCAGATCCTGCTGGTAACTGAAGATGGCTCATAAAAATGGCCCAGATATTCCAAACAAAAAGTTGCCGTAAAACTTCTCGAGCGCATTACCGCACACTTGTCGGATTAAGTTTTTTTCACCCGGATTTTCAATGACCAACCCTACTCCTCTTAAAATCAGGCTGCTTGACCATGCCAAAGGTCTCGAAGCGCCAAAATATCAAAGCGCGGCGGCTTCAGGCATGGATCTGGTTGCGGCAATTGATGAAAACAACCCCATTGTGCTGCAACCCGGCCAACGCCAGCTCATCCCTACCGGATTGACCATGGAACTTCCCCGCGGCATGGAAGCTCAGGTAAGGCCGCGCTCGGGTCTGGCGTTGAAGCATGGTATCACCGTATTGAACACACCCGGCACCATAGATGCCGATTATCGCGGGGAGGTCTCTGTGGTGTTGATTAATCACGGCAGCGAAGAATTTGAGATCATCCGCGGCAGCCGAATAGCCCAACTGGTGATTGCACCTGTTGTACAGCTTGAGGTTTTGGAGGTAGATGAGTTAAGCGCTACTATGCGTGGGTCCGGTGGATACGGCTCCACTGGCACTCAATAAACAGGTTTTGCACCATGCTGGATGATCTCGAACTTGAAAGATATATGCGCCATATTCTGTTGCGCGAAGTGGGTGGTGCGGGCCAGCAAAAGCTGAAAGATGCAAAAGTTCTGGTGATCGGTGCCGGTGGTCTGGGCGCACCTGTTCTGCTCTATCTGGCAGCAGCCGGGGTTGGCAAGCTTGGTATTGTTGATGATGACACCGTTGCGCTGTCCAATTTACAGCGCCAGATTATCCATAAAACCTCGAATATTGACGTTGCCAAAACGCTGAGTGCGCGTGAAACCCTGCGTGAAGTTAACCCTCACGTAAAGGTCAACCTACACAATTGCCGGATTGTTGCCGAAAATGCCCTTGAAATTATTTCCGGTTACGACATTGTGGTTGATGGTTCGGATAATTTTCCCACCCGGTACCTGATCAATGATGCCTGCTATTTTGCCCAAAAACCGTTGGTTTCTGCCGCTGTGGGTCAATTTGACGGCCAGATTACAACCTTCCGCGCCTCCGAAGTTGATAGTGAGGGCACGCCTAACCCCAATTACCGTTGTCTCTACCCGCAAGCACCGCCGCCCGGCACTGTGCCTTCTTGTGAAGAAGCCGGTATAATCGGCGCTCTCACCGGTATTTTGGGAACGTTGCAGGCGATGGAAGTACTGAAGGAAATCCTGGGCATTGGCACCAGCCTTGTGGGGAGGCTTTTATTGTTTGATGCCCTGTCCACCCGCTGGCAGCCGGTGAGCTACAAGTGGGATGAAGATAACGCGTTGAGCGGGCGCAATCCCACCATTCACGATCTTTCCATCCATCAATAAGCTAAAAGGCTCCAAGCCAGCCCTCTCCCCCGGCCCAAACTCCCCACAGGGCACCATTATGGGTGGTTGGGCCGGGGGAGAGGGCTGGCTTGGAGCCTTTTAGAGAGAGAAAATTCCCTATAACATCGCCGGCACGACCCGGTCCGGTGGTGTGTGGCCATCAATGAAGGTCTTGATGTTAATAATGACCTTTTCGCCCATGTCCATGCGGCCTTCAATGGTTGCTGAACCCATATGCGGCAGCAGCAACACGCGCTTGTTGCGCACCAGTTTTGGATTAACCGCAGGCTCATGTTCAAAAACGTCCAAACCGGCCCCGGCTATTTCTTCGGCTTCCAGCATGCGAGCCAGTGCATTTTCATCAATGACTTCGCCGCGCGCTGTATTGACAATATAGGCTGATGGCTGAATGAGCTTGAGGCGCCGCGCCGATAACAGATGATATGTTGCCGGTGTATGCGGGCAATTTACCGAAATAATGTCCATACGCGCCAGCATCTGGTCGAGGCTTTCCCAGTAGGTTGCCTCCAGTGTGTCTTCAATTGATTGCGCCACGCGATGGCGGTTGTGGTAATGAATGGACAGGCCAAAGGCCTTGGCGCGGCGTGCCACCGCCTGGCCGATACGGCCCATGCCGATAATTCCCAGCCGCTTGCCAAAAATCCTGTTGCCTAACATCCATGTCGGCGACCAGCCTTTCCAGTTGGTTTTTTCCTCCGAAATTGCTGCTGCACCCTCTAATAACCGCCTGGGAACCGCCAGGATCAGAGCCATTGTCATGTCGGCTGTATCTTCAGTAAGAACGCCGGGTGTGTTTGTTACAGTAACGCCGCAGGCCTGGGCCGTACCCACATCAATATTGTCAACGCCTGTACCAAAATTGGCGATCAGTTTCAGATTTGGTCCGGCCTGGGATATGATGGACTTGTCAATTGTATCGGTAACTGTCGGCACAAGTACGTCAGCGCGCTTGACAGCCGCAACCATCTGAGCCTGGTCCATGGCTGTATCTTCCAGGTTCAGTTCAGTATCAAATAACTCGCGCATGCGGGTTTCAACCACATCGGGCAATTTACGTGTTACGATTACTAACGGCTTTTTGCTGCTCATTTGTGCTCCAACTATCAAAAATTTAGAAGGTGTTAACCTTAAAAAGAGACATTAAGAGTTGCATTATTTGTAAAAATCACGAATTTATGGGTCTGTACTAAAGGCAACGCAAGGCTTAATATTACCACACACCCTTTATCATCGATAACTACAAAATGGTACACTACGGTTTGCATTGGTTTGATAAATAAAGCAATAGTTTGATGCGCGCATTGTTTTCATTGCAGGGCACGTATCGACTGGTCATTTTTCTGGTGGCTGCGGTCATTGTTGGCGGCGCGGTTTTTATGATCATTTCGTCGCGCGCAAGTCTGTGGGCCAATGAAGACCAGGCGACCCAGCTTGCCGCGCTGGACAAACGCGCAACTGCAAAAAGCGGAAAACCCATTCCCCGCTTTGTCAGTCTGAAAAAAGACCGGGTGAATGTACGGCGCGGCCCCAGCAAGGACTATCAGGTTGCCTGGGTTTTTGTCCGTAAAAACCTGCCGATTGAAATTATTGCTGAATTTGAAAGATGGCGCCGTATTCGCGACAATGATGGTGCAGAAGGCTGGGTTTTCCATGCTCTGCTGGCCGATGAAAGAACCGGTCTGATTACGCCGTGGCGCCCCAAAGAAGATACCGTGAAACTTTATAAGGCCAAAGACCAGACCAATAAAGTTGTCGCTCTGGTTCAGCCCGGAGCTATTGGAAAAATCACTTCATGTGATGGCAAGTGGTGTGATTTTTCATCGCAAGGCTATACTGGCTGGCTGCCACAAAAAATGCTCTGGGGCGTTTATCCAGGTGAAAGTTTTTAAAAACGGCTGACGTTTGCTGGATTTTTTGTTACCGGTTATTTCGGTGCGGCGCACCGGGCCCGCACGAGTGTGGCGCAGGGACAGCGCTTGCCGCCGTGGCATTTTCGCAAAAACAGACACATATTAGTCTTTTGAGAATTCGGCGCAGACTTTTGGTGGAAATTCGGCCAGTCTGACAATAACGTCAACCCGGGTGATGCTCATGCCCTGAGGTGCTGCCGGAATACCAATGACCCTTAGGGTGTCATCGGAAATGTCCATCAGGCTCGAATCATTTTCACAGAAGAAATGATGATGATTGCTTGTGTTGGTGTCAAAATAAGCTTTTGAACCCTCAACCGCAACCTCTCTCAGCAAGCCGGCTTCGGTAAACTGGTTGAGCGTATTATAGACAGTCGCCAGCGAAATCGGAAATGAAATCCGCTCGGCTTCTTCATGCAGACCTTCGGCAGTCACATGCCGGTCGCCTGCCGCAAACAAAAGCCCGGCAAGGGCTACTCTTTGCCGTGTTGGCCTTAATCCGAATTTGCGCAGTTTAACTTTAATATCTGTTTTACGGGCTTCTTCAATCATTTCTCAACAACCTGATGGCATCACTTAAATCCGTCCTTCTCTTTATTGCTCATAATTGAACAATTTGCAAACGTTTCGCAACTAGAGTTTACAAACAGGTCAGATCTAGCGCCAAAAATATCATAGTTCAGCATTAAATGCTTCGAAAAGACACGCAAGGGCTTTGAGCAGCGATGCGGGTGTGTTAGGTACGAAAAATGAAAATTTTCAGAAATGATAAAGAGCTGTATCGGAATCATTCACAACGCTAGCTGGTACCATGACTGAGCAAAAATCCTCATACGACTACGACGACCTCCTTTCCTGCGGGCGCGGGGAGCTATTTGGTCCCGGCAATGCGCAACTGCCGCTGCCGCCCATGTTAATGTTTGACCGCATTACCCATATCAGTGAGGACGGGGGGGAATTTGGTAAAGGGCAGGTAAAAGCAGAGCTCGATGTTAATCCCGATCTGTGGTTTTTTGCCTGTCATTTTAAAGGTGATCCGGTCATGCCGGGTTGTCTGGGCCTGGATGCCTTATGGCAGATGTGCGGTTTTTTTCTCGGCTGGCTGGGCGAATCTGGTAAAGGTCGCGCGATCAGTGTTGGTGAGGTAAAGCTCACCGGAATGGTTACACCTGAAGTAAAAAAAGTCGAATATATCGTTGATCTCAAGCGCGTTATTCGCCGCCGGTTGATTCTTGGCTCCGGTGAAGGCATTTTGAAAGCTGATGGTGAGATTGTCTATAAGGTAACGGATTTGCGCGTTGGCTTATTTAAGCCCGAGGGAAGTTGACAAACACCTTGAAGGCGCCGTTCACTAACCTTAAGTCTGATATAATCCAGGTTGTATAATTTTAACTGGCGTTTTATTATTTTAGAAAACTCGAGGTAGATTATGAGGCGCGTTGTTGTTACCGGAATGGGGATTGTGTCAAGTATTGGTAACAATTCCCAGGAAGTTCTTGCTTCTTTAAGAGAGGCAAAGTCCGGTATTGTCGCTGCCGAAGATTACGCCAGGTTAGGTTTCAGGTGTCAGGTGCATGGTGCGCCGACGCTGGATTGGGAAGAGGTTCTCGATCGCCGGACGCGCCGGTTTATGAGCGCAAGTTCCGCCTGGAACTATATTTCAATGCAACAGGCCATTCAGGATTCGGGTCTTGAAAACAACGAAATAAGCGCGACACGCACGGGTCTGATTATGGGTTCAGGCGGCCCTTCAACCAGATCGATTATCGAATCTGCGGATGTCGCCCGGGAAAAAGCTCCAAAAAAAGTAGGACCATTCGCTGTGCCCAAGGCAATGTGCAGCAGTAATTCAGCAGTTTTGTCGACCCTGTTTGAAATTAAAGGCATCAATTACTCAATTTCGTCAGCCTGCGCAACTTCCAGCCATTGTATCGGTAATGCAGCTGAAATGATCCAGTTTGGCAAGCAGGACATCATGTTTGCCGGTGGTGGTGAGGAACTGGATTGGGGCCTGTCGGTTCTGTTTGATGCCATGGGTGCCATGTCATCAAAGTATAATGATACACCTGCCACCGCCAGTCGGGCCTATGATATCAATCGTGATGGTTTTATCATAGCCGGCGGAGCCGGTACTGTGGTGCTGGAAGAACTCGAACACGCCAAAGCGCGCGGTGCCAGAATCTATTGCGAACTCGTGGGCTATGGCGCGACCTCAGACGGGTACGATATGGTGCAGCCTTCAGGCGAAGGCGCAGCCCGCTGCATGAAAATGGCGATGGAAACGATTGATTGCGACATTGATTATATTAATCCCCACGCCACTTCAACGCCGGTTGGCGACAGCCGTGAAGTCGATGCCCTGATTGAGGTTTTCGGTGACAATATGCCGCCATTGAGTGCGACAAAGTCACTGACAGGTCACTCCCTTGGGGCTGCCGGGGTCCAGGAGGCGATCTATTCAATATTGATGATGAACAATGGATTCATTTGTAAATCAGCGAATATTGAGGAAATTGATCCGGAGATGGCCAATATTCCCATTATGCGTGAACGCGTTGATAATGTTGAGTTGAACTGCGTTATGTCCAACAGCTTTGGCTTTGGCGGCACAAATGCAGCGCTCGTCTTTAAAAAATACGACGCCTGATGGCTCAACAGACAATTGAATAAAGGGCAGGGGGTGCCAATGACGGCGACGAAAGAAACATCCGTGCAAGGGCTCATGGCCGGTAAGCGCGGTCTCGTAATGGGGGTCGCCAACGAACGCTCAATTGCCTGGGGTATAGCGAAAACCTTGCATCAACATGGTGCCGAGCTGGCCTTTACCTATCAAGGTGAGGCATTTGGCCGCCGGGTCAAGCCACTGGCGCAAAGACTGGGCAGTGATCTTGTTTTACCGTGTGATGTCAGCGATGAAGAAAGCATTGATAGTGTGTTTGACACTCTCAAACAGGAATGGGGGTCTCTTGACTACCTGGTTCATGCTATCGCTTTTTCCGACAAAGATGAGCTGAAAGGCCGCTATGCCGATACCAGCCGCGAAAATTTCGTCCAGACCATGTTGATCTCATGTTATTCATTTACCGATATGGCCAGGCGCGCAGCGCAGCTTATGACCAACGGCGGCTCATTGATTACGCTTACCTATGGTGGCTCAACCCGGGTAATGCCAAATTACAATGTGATGGGGGTTGCCAAAGCAGCGCTTGAATCAAGCGTCAGGTATCTCGCATCGGACTATGGCTGTGACAATATTCGCGTCAATGCCATTTCAGCCGGCCCCATGCGCACGCTCGCCGGCGCCGGTATTCGCGATGCCCGTACAATGTTCAATTTTCAAAAAGAACATTCGCCTTTGCAAAAAAGTGTTTCTCTTGAGGAGGTTGGCGGAGCAGCCGTTTATCTCTTAAGCGATTTATCCGGCGGTGTTACCGGCGAGATTCACTTTGTCGATGCCGGATATAATATCATCTCAACACCGAGGCCTGAAGCAACGAATTGTAACGGTAAAGACTAATTCCGGCGATCTTTAGAGCACTTCTCAATCATCCCAATTCGTCATCCACGGGGATGACGAAAATTGCCGGGTTCGATTAAAGCTTCACACCAGTTTCAGGGCACGTGCTTCAGCGAATGAAATTAATCTGCGCGCTTCTTCGTGCCACAGCTGGAGCTTTACGCAGGCGAAGCTTTTCCTTAGCGTCAACCGTTTGACATCCTTAAGCCGGGGATGATCTTTCAAAACATCCTGCAAGCGATAATAGGGAATTCGGCTCGACAGATGATGTACATGATGCACACCAATGCTGGCGGTCATCCAGCGCAGGACAGCCGGCAGGTCATAATGGGAGCTGCCGTAAAAGGCTGCTTCATGCAAATCCCAGTTTTCCTGCTTGTCCCAGACCATGTCCTCAAACTGATGCTGCACGTAAAACATCCACACGCCAATGGAAGAGGCAATGATCGTCATGGGAATTTGCAGCATTAAAAACGGTTTCCAGCCGACGAGGTAAATCATGACACCCCAGGCGACTATAATCGCCAAATCTGTACCCAGGGCACTGGCCCAGAACCGCCATCCGGCACGCTCGAGGCCGGAGGGCCAGCGTTGCTGGATCAAAAAAACATACGCCGGTCCAATCCCGAACAAAACGATTGGATGGCGGTAAAGCCGGTATTTAAAGCGGTCCCAACGCGAAGCATTTTGATATTCGCGCACCGTTAAAGTGTCAATGTCGCCGATGCCACGCTTGTCAAGATTACCATGTGAGGCGTGATGGATGGCATGACTGCGGCGCCAGTAGTGATATGGCGTCATGGTTATCACGCCAAGAATACGTCCAACCCAGTCATTGACAGATTTACTGCGGAAGAAAGAGCCATGGCCACAATCATGCTGGATCAAAAACAGCCGTACGAGAAAGGCTGCGGCCGGCACACACAGTGCCAAAGCCAGCAGGTAGCTGATTGAAAGCGCCTGCCACGCCGCCAACCACAATCAAATAAAAGGAACCCCGGTAATCACAATTTCCAGCATACTGCGCACATGATCCGGTTGGCGATAAGGCGCCAGTTTCTGAATCCAATCGCCTGCCGGGGTTTGCTTTGCATCGGATTTATTCGTATGTGACTTCGTTTCCATCCGAAGGGGGTCCTTTATTTAAATATCAGGTCTGAGGGATCGCTTTATCGATCAATCGCCGCCTTGATTAGGGTCAATTTCTTCACCGGTTTCCTGATCAACAACTTTCATGGAAAGCTTAACTTTACCACGATCATCGAAACCCAGAAGCTTCACCTTCACCTTATCACCTTCATTGACAATGTCAGTCACTTTTCCAACACGTTGCGGTGCAAGTTGAGAAATATGAACCAGACCGTCTTTGGGGCCAAAAAAGTTCACAAAAGCGCCAAAGTCGACAACTTTGACAACCACGCCGTCATAAATAACACCGGCTTCAGGTTCGTCGGTTATACTTTTGACCCACTTGATCGCTGCTTCAATCGACTTGGCATCACTGGAAGAAATATTGACGGTGCCATCATCTGTGATGTTCACTTTAGCGCCGGTTTCTTCAACGATCTGGCGGATAATTTTGCCGCCTGTACCAATAACTTCGCGAATTTTATCCACGGGAATTTTAAGCGTTTCGATGCGCGGGGCATATTCACCCATCTCTTCGCGAGATTCGGTCAGAGCTTTTGCCATCTCACCCAGAATATGTATCCGGCCGCCTTTTGCCTGATCGAGAGCAATCTGCATGATTTCCTCGGTAATCCCGGTAATCTTGATGTCCATCTGCAGCGACGTGATACCTTCTTCAGTGCCGGCCACTTTAAAGTCCATGTCACCGAGGTGATCTTCATCACCTAAAATATCTGACAGAACTGCATAACGATCATCTTCCTTGATCAATCCCATGGCAATACCGGCAACGGGTCTGATCAGCGGCACACCGGCATCCATCATCGCCAATGACGCACCGCAAACGGTTGCCATGGAGGATGAACCGTTGGATTCGGTAATTTCTGATACAATACGGATGGTATAAGGAAATTCTTCACGCTTCGGCAAAACAGCGCGCATGGCCCGCCAGGCGAGCTTGCCATGGCCGATTTCACGACGGCTGGTAAAGCCGGTTCTGCCCACTTCACCGACCGAATATGGCGGGAAGTTATAATGCAGCAGGAAAGTTTCCTTATATGTGCCTTCCAGCGCGTCGATGAACTGTTCATCATCACTGGTACCCAAAGTGGTAACCACCAGGGCCTGAGTTTCACCGCGGGTAAAAAGAGCGGTACCATGAGCGCGCGGTAAAATCCCAACCTCGGAGACAATGGGACGAACGGTTGCAAGATCGCGACCGTCAATTCTTTTGCCGGTATCGAGAATGGAGTTGCGGACTACATTTTTCTCCAGCTTCTTGAACGCATTGCCAATGATTTGACTGGTGGCAGTTGCATCCTCTTCATTCACAAGCGCTTCCTTGGCTTCATCACGGGCGCTTGCCACAGCTTCCTGGCGTTCCTGCTTGTCAGCAATAGCGTAGGCGTCGCGAACCTTGGCTTCAACCAGATCATTGAGACGGCTTTCAATTTCACTATGATCAGGCACATCAACCGGGCGTGGTTCTTTGGCACATTTTTCCGCCAGATTGATGATTGCATCAATCACCGGCTGAAATTCTCTGTGACCGAACATGACCGCACCAAGCATCACATCTTCAGGCAATTCCTTGGCTTCCGATTCAACCATCAAAACCGCATCCTGGGTTCCGGCCACAACCAGATCGAGTGAACTTTCGGTCTCGCTGTCAATGCTGGGGTTGAGAATATACTCGCCATTGGCAAAACCAACGCGCGCAGCGCCGATTGGCCCCATGAAAGGGATGCCGGAAATTGTCAGGGCTGCTGAGACGGCCACCAGGGCGACGATATCAGGATCGTTTTCCATGTCATGGCTCAAAACGGTTGCAATTACCTGGGTTTCATTTTGAAAACCCTTGGCAAACAACGGCCGGATGGGCCGGTCAATAAGTCTGGATACAAGCGTTTCTTTTTCGCTTGGACGGGCCTCACGTTTGAAAAAACCACCTGGGATTTTCCCGGCAGAATAGGTTTTGTCCTGATAGTTTACCGTGAGCGGGAAAAAATCCAGCCCCGGTTTTGGTTGGCGTGCAGCTGTTGCTGTGGCCAGAACAGTGGTATCGCCATATTGCACCAGCACACAGCCATCGGCCTGGCGGGCAATTTTACCTGTTTCAATGATCAGCGGACGTCCGCCCCAGGTAATTTCTTCTCTATGTATATTAAACATTTTTTTTCCTACAAATACCCTCGTAAGGCTCTTCAATTAAAATCGAGATTCGCACGAGCATGCATATTGAGGGTGACCAACAGGTGCCGGCTCCATTGCCGATACCTTTCACGAATCTCTTAAACGCTTTACATGTGGATATAGCATTCGCCATTCCCATGCCGATCAAACCTAACGGCGAATTCCGAGTTTTTTGATCAGGTCAGAATAGCGATTGACGTCTTTCGATTTTACATAATCGAGCAGACGGCGACGCTGGCTTACCATTTTCAGCAGGCCACGACGCGAATGATTATCTTTTTTGTGTGTTCTGAAATGTTCCGTTAAATTGCGGATACGTTCAGTTAAAATTGCCACCTGAACTTCCGGCGAACCTGTGTCGCCCTTGCCGGTGGCATTATCTTTAATCAATTCCGATTTGCGTTCAGCAGTAATCGACATCGTATACTCCTATTTCTGGTTTTGAGCCTCAGCCCAGATTAAAAACACGCTTTGGATGCAGGGCTCCCTGCCGAAATTCGGCCAATGCCA
Organism: Alphaproteobacteria bacterium; assembly: GCA_024278055.1. Lineage (GTDB taxonomy): Bacteria > Pseudomonadota > Alphaproteobacteria > Rhizobiales > JAJFHR01 > JAJFHR01. The sequence goes on from JAJRTY010000099.1 coordinate 24,673, forward strand.
CCGGTGTGCCGCAAGAGGCGACAAAAACGGTGCCACTGTATATGGGAGCATCACGTCCGCGTAAAATTACTGCCTGACCGTTTTTCAGTCTTGCAGCGTCCGATGCGTTGACGGCCAGTGCCGGGATGTCGTCCAGCACGGTCTCAACAGACCGGATAACTTGCGCCAATTCTTGGTAGCGCGCGCCAATATGACTCAACTCTTCAAGTTTTTCCAGTGAAATTATGTCAGCCTCGAAAAAGGGCCCGACACGGGTGCGTCTTAATGCCGAAATATGGCCAAAACAGCCCAGTTTTTCGCCAAAATCCCGCGCCAGTGCGCGCACATATGTGCCCTTGCCACAGTCAACTTCAAATTCAGTATGATCATTATCTGGATGTCCGACAACCTCAAGTCTGTCAATTTGCACCTCTCGCGCCACCAGATTTACCTGCTCACCACTGCGCGCAATATCGTAAGCGCGCTCACCATCGACCTTCAAAGCTGAATATTGCGGCGGCATTTGCGCAATTGTGCCGGTGAAATCCTTCAGGATTGCCTCTATTTCGTCAGGCACAGGCCTCGCGTCGCTGGTTTGAATAATCTCGCCTTCGCTGTCATCCGTATCGGTTTGTACTCCCCAGGCAACGGTGAAGCGATAGGTTTTAGCGCCGTCCATAATATAGTTTGATGTTTTTGTCGCCTCGCCCAAGGCAATTGGCAGAATGCCTGAAGCCAGGGGATCCAGTGTTCCGCCGTGTCCGGCTTTTTGTGCATTCAATAACCAGCGCACCCGGCCAACTGCGCGCGTCGATGTCATGCCAACCGGTTTGTCGAGAGCGATCCAGCCGTGGATGGGATCACCTTTACGCTTGCGGGCCATGAGTGTCTATGCCGTTTCATCGTTAATTGACGTATCGCGCGCAACTTCAGGCGTGCTCAGCACTTCATCAATGCGTTGTGAATAATCAAATGATGTATCAATGACAAATTCGATTTCCGGCGCATATTTTAATGACAGTCTGGCGCTGAGTTCCCCGCGAATAAACTTGTGCGCCCGATTGAGAGCCTCAACAACCGGCTGCTGGTTTTCACCTCCCAGCGGCATAATATAGGCACGCGCCTTGCGCAAGTCAGGTGACACAGAAACTTCCGATACGGTAATGATAACCCCTTTAAGGTCGGGTTCTCTTATTTCATCGCGCAGGAATAGTTGCGCCAGTTCATGACGCAGAACTTCGCCAACGCGCAACTGGCGCTGGCTTGCAGTTTTTCCACCACGCAAGCTCGATCGCTTGGCCATTATCTCGGTCCTGTTTGTCGGTCTGTGAACTAAAGTGTGCGGGCAATCTCTTCAGTTTCAAAACATTCGATAATATCACCGGCGCGCAGGTCTTCGTACTTCTCAAAGGCCATGCCACACTCCTGGCCTGACACCACTTCCTTGACTTCATCCTTGAAACGCTTGAGCGTTTTTAATGAGCCTTCGTGAATAACCACATCATCACGAATAAGCCGGACTTTGGCTCCGCGTCTGACCATACCTTCGGTAACACGGCAACCGGCAATATGACCGATTTTTGAAATATGAAACACTTCCAGGATTTCGGCATTGCCAAGGAATTCTTCGCGGATAGTGGGCGACAGCATACCTGACAAGGCAGATTTTATGTCGTCAACCAGATCATAGATCACGCTATAATAGCGTATTTCCAGACCACTTTCCTTGGCAGCTTCGCGCGCCTGTGAATTTGCCCGCACGTTAAAGCCTAAAACAACCGCGTTTGAAGTTGCGGCCAGAGTTACATCTGATTCGGTAATGCCGCCGACACCGGAATGGATGATGCGTGCTGCAACCTCATCATTACCCAGTGCTTCAAGAGCTGCCACAATCGCTTCGCCCGAGCCCCTGACATCTGATTTAACGACAATCGGAAATTCCTGTCTCCCGGCTTCACCCAGTTGAGACATCATTTGTTCAAGCGAGGTGCGCACGCCAACTGAAGCATTCTGGCGGCGTTTGCGGGTGCGATATTCAGTAATTTCGCGCGCCTGAGCCTCACTGGTGACACTGCCAAACTGATCGCCGGCTTCCGGTGTGCCGCCAAGACCAAGCACTTCTACCGGCATGGAGGGGCCAACTTCGTCGAGGTTTTCGCCCTGATCATTAATCAGCGCCCTCACCTTGCCCCACTCGGCACCGGCAACAAACAAATCGCCAACTTTCAGCGTGCCGCGCTGTACCAGAACAGTAGCAACCGCACCGCGCCCACGATCCAGCTTGGCTTCAATAACAATGCCGTCAGCCACCCGGTTGGGATTGGCTTTAAGTTCAAGCAGCTCAGCCTGAAGCAGAATGGCTTCCTGCAGTTTATCTAAACCTGTACCCTTGAGGGCAGATACTTCTATCTCCTGAACATCACCGCCATTGGCTTCAGTTACGACTTCATGCTGCAGCAGCTCATTGCGCACGCGTGTCACGTCAGCTGCCGCCAGATCAATCTTGTTGACGGCCAGAATCATTGGCACATTGGCGGCCTTGGCATGATTTATAGCTTCGATAGTCTGCGGCATAACACCATCATCAGCGGCAACAACCAGAATGACAATATCGGTTACCGAGGCACCGCGTTGGCGCATTGAGGTAAAAGCTGCGTGACCGGGTGTGTCTATGAAGGTGATTTTGTGACCGTCGGCGGTCTGTATCTGATAAGCACCAATATGCTGGGTAATGCCACCGGCTTCACCACTGACAACACTGGTTTTGCGCATGGCATCGAGCAGTGACGTTTTACCATGATCCACATGGCCCATGACGGTAACAATTGGTGCGCGCGGCTCCAGTGTTTCCTGATCATCAACATCGGCTATAATGGCTTCTTCAACGTCGGCCTCTGACACACGTTTAACTGTGTGGCCAAATTCCTGCACCAGCAGTTCAGCGGTATCGGCATCAATCACATCGGTGATTTTGACCATCTGGCCCTGCTTCATCAAAAGTTTGATAAGCTCAACACCGCGTTCGGCCATGCGGTTGGCAAGTTCCTGTATTGTGATGGCTTCGGGAATGACAACTTCACGAAAAACCTTTGCCTGCGGGTCTGATCCCATGCCCTGTCTTTTGGCACGTTCGCGTTTGCGCTTGATTGAAGCCAGACTTCTCTGGCGAGTCCTGTCATCAAGAGCATTGGAAATAGTCAGGCGGCCACGGCGTCTTTGCGGTTCACCCTTGCGACTGGGGGCCGCTTTATTGTCTGTATTCTGGCGGCCTTTGCGTTTTTCCGCCTCCGGGCGCTTTTCGCGTGCCTTGTCAGTGGATGCGGCATCCTTGGCATCAGGGTTTTCCAGTTTGGCTGCAGCAGCAGAGGCGTCGGCAGCAAGTTTTTTTGCTTCTTCTTCGGCTTTTCGCGCTTCTTCTTCCGCCTGCTTGGCCTCAAGTTCTTCGCGTTCGCGCTTCAGGATGTCTTCTTTTTCCTGTTGCTGCGCATCAACAACCGCCTGTTTAACCTCTTCGGCTTCGCGCACCCGCGCACTGGCCAGGGCCTTGGCGCGTGCTTCTTTTTCCTCTTCGGTCAATGTCCTGAGAACATTTCCCGATGAACGTTCTTCAACCCGTGGTCGTGGCTTTGATCTCGGCGCTACAGCCACCTTTGCCTTAACGGGTTCGGGTTTTTTCTCCGCCGGTTTTGGTGGTGCTTCGACAGCGCTGCCTGGTACTGCAATCGTGCGCTTGCGTTTCTTTTCAACCAGAACAGATTTCGAGCGGCCATGGGAAAAGTTTTGCCGAACGTGGCCGGATTCGACCGTACGTCCCAAACTCAGCGGCTTTCTGCCACCGGTTGTTTCGCCCTGTTCTGTATCTTTCGTGTCGCTCATGCACTTCACTTTCTATGCAGATGGCGGTCCATCCGCGTTTACTTTTCGTCGTATTGTTTCAGCTTTTCAACAGCTGAAACCAAATTGGCACCATTGCGTTCGCACGCTATCGCAGCATGTATCACATTTTCCAGCCCTAAAGCCAAACTCAATTCCACTGTGGTAAAGAAATTTACGATTGGCACCATATCTGCCTCTTCACCATATACGGACCTCAAACAGTCCTTAATTTTACGTTTGCCATCTGCAGCACCATCACAGCCATGTAACACCACAGTTGTTTGATGTTTGCCAATCTGCCGTTCGACCTTTGCTGCACCACTTACCAGAACCCCGGCTTTTTTACACATACTTACTTTGGCAATTGCATTTTTCCGCATTAGTTGGGCAATTAATTCGGCAAGTTCTTCGCCGCCTTTAACAGAACCTCCAAATGCCCGTGCAAACACTCCTTTGGCCACTGCCTTGTTCACTACCACACGGCTGGCGCTTACCCATGCTCCGCGGCCTGGCAGATTGTTTTTCAAGTCAGGAACAAGCACATTTTCCGGCGACAACACGATACGAATGAGATCATCGACGGGCTTGACCTGGCGCGTTGCCACACACATTCGGGTTTTAACGCTATTCAGTCCTTTAGGCAAATTTTCAACTTTATTCTGTTTCTTCATCTTTCGCTATTGCGTCATCATCACCGGGCTCAGGTGTGTCTTCGTCGGCTTCGGGCCCGCGAAGGTCTTCTTCCGTAATCCAGCCTGCTTTCACACGGGCCAGCATAATCATGGCTTCAGCGTCAGCGGGAGAGGCTTCATTTACTGCAAAAATACCTGGATGGCGGATAACTTCACCATCCTTGCGTTCAATCCAGCCGGTTAATTCATCAGTGGCGCATCCGGCAAAATCTTCCATATTTTTAATGTCGTTTTCACCCAGTTTTACCAGCAACGCTGTCGTCAGGCCGGGAATTTCTGAAAGTTCTTCTGCAACTTTCAGTTTTGCCAACTTGATTTTGAGCTCATTTTCGTATTTTTCAATATGTTCGCGCGCACGGGTTTGAAGTTCAACTGCGGTATCTTCGTCAAATCCATCAATTTCTGCAATTTCCTCCATCGCGACAAATGCGACTTCATCGATGGTGCTGAAACCTTCCGATGCCAACAGCTGGGCAATCATCTCATCAACATCAAGCACTTTCGCAAATAACTCACTGCGCTGGGTGAATTCAACCTGGCGGCGTTCCGATTCGTCAGAATCCGTCAGAATATCAATATCCCACCCGGTAAGCTGAGAGGCCAGTCTAACGTTCTGCCCCCGGCGGCCAATGGCCAGGCTCAATTGCTCGTCTGGAACAACAACTTCAATACGTTCTGCATCTTCATCCAAAATCACCTTGATGACTTCAGCCGGAGCAAGAGCATTAACAATGAAGGTGGCAGCATCCGGTGACCACTGGATGATATCAATCTTTTCACCCTGAAGTTCGTTAACAACCGCCTGGACACGACTGCCGCGCATACCAACGCAGGCACCCACCGGGTCAATCGAGCTGTCGGTGGATAAAACCGCTATCTTGGCCCGGCTGCCAGGATCGCGGGAAACCGATTTAATCTCAATAATACCATCATAAATTTCCGGCACTTCCTGTGAGAACAGTTTGGCCATAAACTGGGGATGGGTGCGTGACAGGAATATCTGCGGCCCGCGCTGTTCCTGGCGAACGTCGAAAATATAGGCACGGATGCGATCCCCATTGCGGAAATTTTCACGCGGCAGGGCTTCATCCCTGCGCACGACCGCTTCGCCGCGGCCAAGATCAACAATAATATTGCCATATTCAACCCGCTTGACGACGCCGTGTACAATTTCACCGACGCGGTCCTTGAATTCTTCATACTGGCGTTCGCGTTCAGCTTCACGCACTTTTTGCACAATGACCTGCTTGGCATTTTGCGCAGCAATGCGGCCAAAATCCACTGGCGGCAGGGGTTCGGAGATAAAATCACCCAGTATAGCTTCAGGATTGCGTTTTTTGGCTTCTTTCAGGGAAATCTGAACCGCCTCCATTTCGACTGTTTCAACCACTTCCAGCAATCGTGAAAGCAGAATTTCCCCGGTAGTCGGGTCAATCTGGGCGCGGATTTCATTTTCACTGCCGTAACGTGAGCGTGCAGCGCGCTGTATAGCGTCTTCCATGGCACCGATCACAACCATTCGGTCAATGGCCTTCTCGCGCGCAACACTATCGGCGATTTGCAACAGTTCCAGCCTGTTGGCGCTAATTCCTAATTGTGACATGGCGTTTTCTCCACTCAATCCTGTCTGGTTTTGCTGCTTTTCATTGCAGCTGCAATAAGTTGATCGGTCATTACCAATCGCGCGGTTGAAAGTATCTCGAAGGGCAGCTCGATATTTGTTGTTTCTTCATCGCCGCCTGCTTCAATAACAACTGACCCGTCTTTGAAACCCTTGACAATCCCCCGATAGCGTTTGCGCCCTTCGAAGGTCTGCGTCAATTCAATTTTTGCCTCATGGTTCTTCCAGCGCTCAAAATCACCAGGTCTGACCAGAGGCCGGTCAATTCCGGGCGAAGATACCTCCAGAAAATATTCTCCCGGCAAAATATCCTCAACATCAAAAATCGGTGACAGGGTTCGGCTCACAGCCTCGCAATCACCTACCTGCATCGTCCCGTCAGGTCGCTCGGCCATAACCTGCAAGGTGCAACCATTTTCGCCGGACAACTTTATCCGCACCAACCGGTAGCCCATATCTTCCAGCACCGGCTCGGCCAGCTGAGCGATCTTTCGAGCAACACCGGTTTCACTTTCTAACCGGGCGTCCGCTTTGGTGTCCATTATACAAGTCCTTGAACAGATGCTTGGCATCCATTCATTTTTCGGCAATAAAAAAAGCGGACCCGCAGGCCCACTGTATACAAATCGAAATTCAATTCAGCTCTTACCTACGCCTAATACACCCATTTGCTTAATAACTGCAAGCTTTTGTTACTTGATACAGGCGATTGTCAAATAAGTAGAAGGACGCCCGGCTCTGACGGCTTTTTCTTCATAGCGGGTCCGGGGTCTTTCCAGCGGTTCCATATCGACCAATTCAAAGTTCCGGTTATCGGCAATATGATCTTGTGTCCAGCCAATATAATCGGCGATATCGCTGGCAAAACAAAGATGTGCGCGCGACTTCATCACCCGGGCCAGCTGGTTCAGGGTTTGCTGATTGATAAAGCGGCGTTTGTGATGACGCTTTTTCGGCCATGGATCTGGAAAAAGCACATAGACTTTCTCCAGACAAGACTCGGGCAGCCGGTCCAGGAGGTCGCGGGCATCATCATCGCAAATTCGGATATTGTCCAGTTTCGCCTCCTCAATGGCGGTGAGAAGTTTTACTACTCCGTTGATAAAGGGCTCACAACCGATAAATCCAACATCCTTCGCTCTTTTCGCCTGCCAGATGAGGTGTTCGGCACCGCCAAAACCGATTTCAAGATGAAAGCGGGTAAACATACCGCAAAACAATTCCGTCAATTGCCCGCCATCTTTATAGACAGCAGAATTGTCTACCTGGACCTGTGGCAAAAGCTCATCGATGAGGCGTTGCTGGCGCGGGCTTAAAGGTGATCCCAGTCTGCGTCCGAACAAACGATATTCTCTGAACTGATTTCGCGTCATAACGTCTTGTACCAAAAGCGCGGGCACTTATATCCTCATGCCGGCAAAAGCCGGTATGACGGGGAGAAGGCAGGCTTGGAGCCCCTTCACACAAACCTCAGGAGATCGACCTTGAGTTCTAGCCAATTGTTGATTTCAACTGATCCGTAAGGTCGGTTTTTTCCCACGAAAACCCACCATCTTCATCCGGTATGCGGCCAAAGTGGCCATAGGCAGAGGTGCGCTCATAAATTGGGCGGCTCAATGTCAGGTGTTCCCGGATGCCGCGCGGGCTCAAATCCATGACATCCGCGATGGCCCGTTCAATTTCGGCGTCCACTACTTTTCCGGTACCATGGGTATCCACATACAATGACAATGGTTTGGAAACCCCGATCGCGTAGGAAAGCTGAATTGTGCATTTATCTGCAAGATCAGCTGCAACCACATTTTTCGCCAAATAGCGCGAGGCGTAAGCAGCAGAGCGGTCTACTTTGGTAGGGTCTTTGCCGGAAAATGCACCACCACCATGCGGGGCGGCCCCGCCATAGGTGTCGACAATAATCTTGCGACCGGTCAATCCGGCATCACCATCTGGTCCGCCAATCACAAATTTCCCGGTTGGATTGACATAAAACTCATCCTCGCCACACATCCAGCCCTGCGGCAAAATGCCTTCGACAAAAGGTCTAACCAGTTCACGCACATCGTCCTGGGACAGATCTTCTCTATGCTGGGTTGATACGACGATCGAGGTGGCGCGGACAGGTTTGCCGTTTTCATACTGCAATGTCACCTGGCTTTTGGAATCGGGGCCAAAGCCCAGATTAATATCGCCATGACGTGCGGTTGCCATCGCTTCGAGAATTTTATGTGAATAAAAAATTGGCGCTGGCATCAAAACCTCGGTCTCGCGACAGGCATAACCAAACATTATCCCCTGATCGCCTGCGCCCTCATCCTTGTTGCCGGCCGCGTCCACACCTTGTGCAATATCTGCGGACTGCTGATGCACATGAACGGAAACTTCGGCATTTTCCCAATGAAACCCGTCTTGCTCATAGCCAATTGCTTTAACAGCGTCGCGGGCAGCGCGTTCCATTTTTTCAGGAGTTACCGTGTCCGGTCCCCTGACTTCACCGGCGAGTACGATCCGATTGGTTGTTGTCATCGTTTCGACAGCCACTCTGGAGGCCGGATCGGCATCCAGAAACAAATCAACAATCGCATCCGATATCCGGTCACAAACCTTGTCTGGATGGCCTTCTGAAACTGATTCACTGGTAAACTGGAAGTTTTCTCTCGCCACGCACCTGCTCCTACGCCTTAATTATAAGGAATTTTCTTCACCGCACTAAAAAGTGCCGCGTTGTTCTGGCAGGCTTTACGTTTTCGGTCAAGGTAGCAGCTGAAATTGGTGTTATTCAAAATTACCTGAGGAGTTTTTTTGTTGAGCAACAACAGCCCTTACCAATTCAATGAATTTACGACGGACCTCACTGCCGTTGATCTCATCAAAGGCCTTATTCAGCTGAATTCCCTCGGAACTGCCAAGAAAATCCATTAAGCGCACTTCCGAACCACTTTCAGAAAATCCACTTACTGTGTCTGAAGCAGACGGGTCAGGCAGACCATCAAAGAAAAAATGTACCGGGACTTTTAAAATTTCACCAATTTGATAAAGCCTGCTGGCACTGACACGGTTTGCACCTTTTTCATATTTCTGCACTTGCTGAAAAGTGAGATCGAGTTTTTCGCCAAGCTTTTCCTGACTCATTCCCTGAAGAACCCTGCGCATGCGTAATCGAGCGCCAACATGAACATCTATTGGGTTGGGATTTTTCTTTACCATTACTCGTCTCAATATTCTATATTTCCGGCAATACTAAGGTTGCTAGTTTTACATTTAATAATAAAAGCGCCCCGCCTTTTCTAGCCTTCAGGAGCAAGCCGGTCAAGTAGGTTGCATGAAGTTGCTGGCAGAGGATATTTATTAGCCAAAACGATCGATTTTGTGAGTTATGCTCTAAAAACGATTTACTTAAGCTGCATAATCGGGAGCTTATGTTGAACGATTTTGCCGCCATTGCCAGGTGATTCGATTGAGCAGCAGCCCCAAAATCATAATCAGGAATATGTTGTTCCCCCACTTGCTGAAGTATGTTGGCTCAAGTGCCAAGGGTAATGATCCGTCGATAACTCCAGATCTGCTTAGCTCAAGTTTTTGCAAAATCCGGCCATAAGGATCAATGATGGCGGAAATCCCGGTATTGGCTGCGCGCACCACTGGCAGGCCTTCTTCAATCGCCCTGATACGCACCTGCTGCAAATGTTGATAGGGTCCTGCTGTTTCACCAAACCAGCCGTCATTGGTAACATTAACAATCCACCCGGGGCGGGAATCCTTTGCTGTTACCATGCCTGGGAAAATAGCTTCGTAGCAAATCAGCGGCGACATAGGCGGTGCGCCTGCCACCGCCATGGTGACGGGACCGGGACCGCTGGCGAAGCTTCCCGGTAACGTTACCAGTTGGCGTAATCCCAGTTTGTTAAGCCACTCTTCGAATGGCAGCTTTTCGCCGAAGGGCACCAGGTGAAATTTGTCGTATCTTCCGGTTATCTTACCGGTGCCATTGAGCGTAAAAACACTATTATAGTATGTTGAGTCCTCACTGCCGCTTCGGGCGCGCCTTATACCGCCTGTTATCAACGTTGCCTTGTCAGGTAAAATCGCGGCAATGGCAGACAGCACATCCTGGCGTTCATCCAGCAGGAAAGGCAAAGCACTTTCCGGCCAGACGATGTGTGTGGCATCGGCAATTCCCATGTTTTCGGGCGATGTTGCTATGTCGCTCAATTCCAGATAGCGGGAGAAAATACGCGATGCATTTTTGGGCTCCCACTTTTCACTCTGCTTGATATTGGGCTGTACGATGCGCAATGATACGCCGGGCACAAATGCGGCCTCGCTGTTTGCCAGCCGCCAGCCGCCAAACCCAAACAGGGCGAAAAATAAAACCAGCATTGATACAGGGCCGATTATTCTTTTTTGCCAGGATCGGATAATCTGAAAATCGCCATCCGCCAGCGCTGCCGGGGCGGATGTGATCATGACGGTTAGCAGGCTCAAGGCATATATGCCAAAGATCGACGTTGATTGGGCAATCAATTCATTGGCGGCAAATGAGTACCCGACAGTATTCCAGGGAAAGCCGGTGAAGGCTATGCCGCGCACCCACTCAAATGCGGCCCAGACAGTCGCGAACACTGTTATTCGCAAAAACCCCGGTGTCCACAACAGATGCGCAACGGCACAACTAAGGCCGGTAAAAATTGCCAGTCCCAACGGCAACGCCACAACTGCAAAAGGCAGCATCCACGCATAGGCCGCAGCATCGACGAGAAAGGCCGCACCGATCCAGTACAGGCCACCAAGAAAATAGCCAAAGCCGAAATACCACCCGATTTTAAAAGCGGTCCAGAATTCCCGCCGTCTCGACCTGCCGGCACGTGCTTGTTTTGTATTGACCCCGTCCAGAAGCCAGATGAGAACGGGGAATGTCAGAAATAAGATGGGGTAGAGACTGAAAGGGGCCAGCGCCAAAGCACTTAATGCACCACTAAGAACTGCCACAGCAGCACGGCGCCACCCCCATAGCACGACAAAGCGAAAAGCTATTGAATTCATCAGTTAATACGCCGGAAACTCCGGCGCCATTCTTATAGTTAAACCTTGGAAATGTACCTGATTCGCCGGATTTAACCCAGTGACACAACCGTGAAGACCGGCCCTTGTCCCTTACAATTTGGGCTTTTTTGTGCTGCTTATCCGCACTTTGCCAATTCTGCGCGGATCGACCTCGAGAACTTCAAATTCCAACCCGCATTCGTGCGCAATCAACTCACCGCGCAGCGGTATCCTTCCTGCCAGTGAAAACACCAAACCTCCCAAAGTATCGATGTCCTCTTCATGTTCATTGGTCAGATCGACACCAAGCAGTTGTTACAGATCTTCAATTGGCACTCTCGCGTCAGCCGTATATGAGCCGTCATTATTGGGATGGATTAAGGGGCCATCCTGGGTATCGTGCTCATCTTCAATCTCACCAACAATTTCCTCGACCAGATCTTCAATCGAAACCAGCCCATCGGTGCCACCATATTCATCGACCACAATCGCCATGTGAATACGAGAGGCCTGCATTTTAACCAGTAGATCGGCTGCAGGCATGGAAGGTGGTACATAGAGAACTTCTCTTTTCAAAGAAATCTCGCTAAGCGGCAGGGTTAAGTCAATCCTGCTTAAATCAATTGAAGGTGGATCTTCGGATGCGGATTTACCATTACCGTTTTTGCCATTCTTACCGTTCTTTTTAACCCGGGCAGAACCGGCAGCGGCCATCCAGCTGAACAGGTCCTTGATGTGGACCATGCCTTGAGGGTCGTCGAGGGTCTCATGATAGACCGGCAGGCGGGAATGCCCGGCCTGCTGGAAAACCGAAATAATCTGTTCGAGAGCAGCTGTATCCTCAATGGCGATAATATCAGCGCGCGGCACCATCACATCCTCTACCCGAAGTTCTCCGAAATCGAGAATATTGAGCAACATTGAGCGTTCTTCGGGCGAAATATCTCCAGCTTCGGTTTCATGCTGTTCGATCACATCTTCGAGACTTTCGCGCAAACTGGTGTCTGAGGCCATGCCAATGGAATTGCGCAGGCGGGTTATAATTCTGGCCAGCAAAGATTTGTCTTCGCCAATGGCGGGCTCATTTGTGCCCGACGGTGTGCTTGCCGGTGTTTCGTTCATCTCGTCTCCTGGATCAAACAGTCCTTCTCAGTGTATGTGAGAATATGGGTTTTTGATCCCTATACCTTTCAAAATATTGATTTCCACAAGCTCCATGTCATCGGCTGTCTCATCATTGTGGTGATCATACCCCAAAAGATGTAAAACACCGTGAACAATCAGATGAGACACGTGATTGCCAAAGTTTTTTTGCTGCTGTTCAGCTTCGGTGTTGATGGTCTGAAAACTCAACACAATGTCACCAAGCAGAAAACTTTGATCCTGAGATCGTGCCTCAGGCTCACCACCAAACGACAGCACATTTGTCGGCCGGTCCTGGCCCCGATATGTCGAGTTCAACTGGCGAATGGCGTCATCCGAGGTAAGCAGTATACTCAGCTCGGCCCGGTTTTTAAATTCATCTTCGCGCTCTAAAACGGCTGCCTGGGCTGCGGTTTTAATCAGGCTTTCCAACCCGTCAAGCTGTGACCAGGCATCATATTCAATTGTGATATCAATCAACATGACTATTTTTTCTGACCCAGTCGATCATAGGCCCTGACGATGTCGGCAACAAGTGAATGCCTGACAACATCAACATCTGTGAAGGCAACGTGGGCAACAGCATCGAGATTGCCGAGAAGATCAACCGCCTGAGACAGGCCAGATTGCACCCCGGACTGCAGGTCGGTCTGGCTCGGGTCGCCGGTAATCGCCATATATGAGCCCTCACCCAGACGGGTTAGAAACATCTTCATCTGCTGGGGGGTGCAATTCTGCGCTTCATCAAGAATAATGAATGAATTGGACAAGGTGCGTCCGCGCATAAACGCCAGCGGAGCAATTTCAATTTCTCCGGTTTCCATACCGCGCACAACCTTGTCTGACGACATCATGTCATAAAGTGCATCAAACAGCGGGCGCAGATAAGGATCAATTTTCTCACGCATGTCACCGGGCAGGAAACCCAGTCGTTCACCCGCCTCAACCGCCGGACGCGACAAGATTATGCGGTCAACCTTGCCCGCTTCCAGCGCCGCCGCTGCAACGGCGACGGCAATATAGGTTTTGCCCGTACCCGCAGGACCGGTGCCAAAGGTAAGCTCACGGGTTTGCAGGGCCTGAATATATTCTGCCTGGGCCGATGAGCGCGGCGTTATCGTGCGTCGCCGTGTATCTATGCGCACTGCGCTGGTGAACAATCGTTTGCTGGCGGCATCATCACTCACCGGCAACAATGCCATTTTGATGGCACCCTCGACGTCGCCGGGGCCAACGTCGAGGCTTTGCGTCAATCTGTCGTAGAGATCATTCAGAACCTGTTTGGCGCTTTGGCAATCTTCCGTTGCACCGGTTATGGCAACAATATTGCCGCGTGGTGCGGCCACGATGTTGAGCCGGGATTCTATCAGGGCCAGATGTTCGTCATGTTTGCCAAGCAAGGCTGACAGCAGGTGATTGTCTTCAAAGATTACCTCTATGGTCTGGCCCGATGCGCCTTTTTGTTGCCACCGCGGTTTTACCTTTTGGCCGGCACTTTTTTTTGTCCGATTTTTGATCGATGATTTTGTCTGGCTCAAAGTGTTGTGCCCTCGCTCAATATTTCCGGCCGGGCATTAAAAGTGCTTCTTACGTTACCGCCAGCGCACAGTCCCGACAAAGAATTGGTGCCGACTTTCGTAATGCCCACACTTTGAATGGACCCGATATATTCTTCAGGTGCATCAGCATGCACCGGCTGCAAATATGGTGACCGGCCAACCAGTTGCCCTGGATTGCGGCCCTTGCCGGTGAACAAAATCGGCAGTTCACGGCCCATACAGTTCTGGTTGAAGGCGTGTTGCTGGTGGCGTAAAAGCGCCTGCAATTCACTCAGGCGTTCGGATTTGACATGTTCTTCAACTTGCGTATCCATATCAGCCGCCGGTGTTCCCGGCCGCGGGCTGTATTTAAAGGAAAAAGCCTGCGAATATTCAACCTCACGCACCAGTTTCATGGTGGCGGCAAAATCCGCGTCACTTTCACCGGGAAACCCGACAATGAAATCTGAGGACAGCGCAATATCGGGCCGGGCCTCACGAATGCGTTTGACCACATCAAAATAGACCGCTGTTGTGTGTTTGCGGTTCATGGCCGCCAGAATTTTGTCCGAGCCTGATTGTACCGGCAAATGCAAATACGGCATGAGTTCGGGCAAATCACCGTGGGCAGCGATCAGCACATCGTCCATATCAAGCGGGTGGCTGGTCGTGTATCTCAACCGCTCAAGGCCCGGCACATCGGCCAGTTCATAAAGCAGTCGGCCTAAAGACCAGCTGTCACCATCTGGCCCGGTGCCATGGTAAGCATTGACGTTTTGACCCAGCAGCGTAATTTCCTTGACGCCCGAGGCACACAGGCGTGTGGTTTCAGCCACAATTTTCTCAACCGGGCGTGAAAACTCCGATCCGCGCGTATAAGGCACAACGCAGAAGGTGCAAAATTTGTCGCACCCCTCCTGTACGGTGACAAAAGCTGTTGGCCCGCGCGCAATTATCTGCGCGCTCCTGGCGGCCGGAATTTTTTCGAATTTATCATCGGCGGGAAAATCAACTTCAAGCAGGCCACGTTCACCCTCTTCGATTTTTCTGATCAGCTCCGGCAGGCGGTGATAGGCCTGAGGGCCGACCAGCAGATCAACAATCGGTGCGCGCGCCAGCATTTCCTCACCTTCAGCCTGGGCCACACAACCGGCAACGCCGATGATGGTGGTTTGGCCGTTCGATGTTCTTTCGTTTTTGATTTTTCTGATGCGGCCAAGTTCGGAATAAACTTTTTCCGCGGCTTTTTCGCGGATATGGCAGGTGTTCAAAATCATGATGTCGGCGTCATCTGAATTTTCACTCATCTCATAGCCGAGCGGCAACAAAACATCGGCCATGCGTTCGGAATCATAGACATTCATCTGGCAGCCGTAGGTTTTTATATATAGTTTTTTCGTTTCAGACATTCAGTTTCCGTACTCACAGTGTAGATTTTGCCGCACTTGATTGACTTCCTGGGGCAATTTCGTCGACAGGTCTACCAAATATTGCCGCCAGCATGCCGCGTTTTACTTTTGCCTCGCAATATCGCGCCAACGCCTTGCGATTTCCGATTTGTCCCACCGTTACCGCGTCATGCACATGGACGGTAACATCGCACGGACCAAGTTTCATCATCTCCCATATATGTGGCGCTATATCCATATCTCCATACCAGGCAAAATAGGGACGATACTGGCGGCCCATGGGAAGCCCGTGCAGCCGTGTATAGGCAATGGAAACAGGTTGCACTTTTATCGAACGCACCGCACCGCCAAGCAAATCGGAAACCGGCACTTCGGCCGCACTCATCAATGCGCTCCTGAAGGGCAGCACACGATTGCCATCGCTGCTTGTGCCTTCCGGGAACAACACCAGAATATCTCCCTGGTCAAGTCGTTTGCGCATGTTTTCTTTAAATTCTGCCGTTGCGGATCTTTTTTCACGATCCACAAACAAGCATCGTTGCAATTTTGCAAACAATCCAAATACCGGCCAATCCGCCACTTCTTTTTTGGCGATGAATGATAATTCGGCTAAGGAGCCAAACACGCTGATATCAAGCCAGGAGGAATGATTTGCGACAATCAGGCAGGGGCCTTGAGCCAATTGGCGACCGACCAGACGAACCTTCACGCCCAGTATTTTCAGGCTGAGCCGGTGAAATACAATGGGAATGAACCCTGACCGGCTTGGCAGGAGCCTGAATATCAACAATTGTAAGATCAAAAGGGGTATTGTCAGCAATACGAGAATGATTAAACGGAAGCCGGCCCGGAAATTTGTCATAAGCGCGCCTGCAAGTGTGCCTGGGTCCGTGCCGGACCTGCACGATACAAATCGCCAATAAATTCAAATCTACCCAATACCGGTATCCAATAGTTGCTACTTTTTTTCTTCCGTACTTTCCAGCGGGACACAATACAGCTCCAGGCGATGATCCACAAGCTTATAGCCGAGCTCGGTGGCAACAAGTTCCTGCAGTTTTTCAATCTGATCGTTGCTGAACTCAATCACTGTTCCGCTTTCCATATCAATGAGATGGTCGTGATGGTCCTTTGAGACCTGCTCATAGCGAGAGCGGCCATCGCGAAAATCATGGCGTTCGACAATGCCGGCATCTTCAAACAGGCGCACAGTGCGATAGACTGTTGCAATGGAGATACGGGCGTCTATTTTTGCCGCGCGGCTATGCACTTCGTCCACATCGGGATGGTCATCAGCATCAGACAGGACGGTTGCAATTACCCGGCGCTGGTCCGTCATCCGCATGCCGTGTTCGATGCATAATCTTTCGATCCTGCTCATTCTCGTCAATCTCTCCAATGCCCCGGCTCTCTATATCCTAGATTGATCTTTATGAATAGGCCATGATAATCGCTGCTCCAGACGGTTTTCCACGTTTGCGATAATATTCCGGCCTTTCTCCCACCCGGCCAAAACCACATCTCTCATAAAGATCAAGGGCGGGCTGGTTATTATACTCAACTTCGAGAATAATTTTGACCCCGCCGCGGCTGTTACAATCAGCAACCAGCGAATTTAACAGGCTGGTGGCGATTTTTTGCCCCCGGTATAGCGGATCAACGCAAAGGGTCAATATTTCCACCTCATCACCGGCACTTCTCACCAGAATAAAGCCCAAGGGTGTAAGCCGGGCATTAAAGGCAATAAACCCGCCGGTGCCGGGATGGTTCAGCAGTTGCGCGAATTCAGGTGCCGCCCATGGTTTTTCAAACGACGTGCGATGCAGTGCTTCAAGCACTTGGGCATGAGCGCTGCTGACTTTATCAATATGCACACCTTCCGGGAAAGCTTTTGAATGATCGGTCATTTCAAAGCCCGGCTTGGCCGATAACCTGCGGTTTTGCATCCGGCATGCGCAAATACAGCTGATCGGGCGGTGTTTCACCAGGTGTTATATTTTTAATAATCTGAGCACAACAGGCTGCATCGGGGTTCGCATGTTCTGTCATTGCCAGCCGGTCCCCAGCGCTGGCACCTGCCAGGCCCGCGCCTGAACCCATAAGGATGAGCGGCCCGGCTTCCCATGGCTCCAGCCACCCCTCTATGTCACCAACATCAATCACGCTTGGCGCACAAAGCGGCTCCAAAGCTGCATCAAAGACCTGACCGTAAGCCTGATTGCGCCGGGCATCGATAATAATGGCCACCGGACAGGGCCGGTATTTTGCATCCAGTTTTGACGTGTTGGCCGCAATTGCCTGCATGGTAGACAGGCCGCAAATGGGGATATCATGAGCAATACGAAATCCCCGGGCGGCCGAAAGGGCAACGCGAACGCCGGTAAAGGAGCCGGGGCCAATGGTGACCGCCTGTTGTTCAATATTCTCAAAGCCAATATTCGCCTCGGACATCACCTCACCAATCATGCCCAGAAGGATTTCCGCATGGCCTTTGCCGGGTTCGCAATATGAGGAAGCCAGGACACAGGGCTGTGCGCCGGTGTCTACAACAGCGGCTGAGCAGGCGACGAGTGATGTATCGAATGACAGGGTAATCATCGAACTCAGGCTACCGGGCGCACTTCCTTAACTTCCGGTACAAAATGTTTCAGCAGGTTTTCGATACCATGCTTCAATGTTGCCGTTGAGCTTGGACACCCCGCACATGCTCCTTGCATGCGTAAAAAAACCACACCATCTTCGAAGGCATGAAACGTTATGTCGCCACCATCCTGGGCCACCGCGGGCCTGACCCGCGTATCCAGCAATTCCTTGATGGTTGAAACAATTTCCTTATCAGCTTCGCTGAAAGTCTCAGCAGCGGCACTTTCATCCCGTCCATCATCTGTCAACAAGGGAGCGCCGGACATGAAATATTCCATGATCGTGCCCAGGATTGCCGGTTTCAGCAGCTGCCAGTCACCATCATCTTTGGTGACAGTGATAAAGTCCGAGCCAAAAAACACACCTGACACATGCGTGATATCAAAAAGTCGCGCAGCCAGCGGTGAACTTGTCGCAGTTTCACGATCACGATAATCGCGTGTCTTGTCCCCCATTACCAACCGGCCCGGTAAAAACTTTAAAGTTGCCGGATTAGGTGTTGCTTCGGTTTGAATAAACATCTTGTTCTCATTTCTGGTTGAGATCCCGCAGGTATCACCTGGGGGTGTAAATATGTTGTTTGAATTAATTCTAAACTAGCACAGGGCGCAGGAAAAGCTAAATCTGATTTTTTATGTCTTTCTCCTGAGGTTCTTAAGTCCTGAAGCCAGCCCGCTCCCCCGCCCAACCACCCGATGAGGATACCCTGGGGGTGGTTGGGCGGGGGAGCGGGCTGGCTTCAGGACTTAAGAACCTCAGGAGAAAGACACTCAAGCCAACGCGTCGATTTCCTCATCCGTCAGATCCCCGGGCACAATGGTAACGGGGATCGGAAACGATGCAGAGGTTGCATTGGCCAGCATGGCCACCAGTGGTCCGGGGCCGGCGCTATCGGTTGAGGCGCCCAGAACCAGGATGGCGACATCTTCGTCTTCTTCAATAAGGGCAACAATTTCTTCAGCCTTGTCACCTTCGCGAATCAGTAATTCCGGCGTTACATCACAGTAGGATTTGACCTCTTTTACCATGCGGGCCTGCATTTCTTCTGCTTCCGCGCGCGCTTCTTCGCGCATAATATTTTCAACTCCCAGCCAATGCTGGAAATCCGCAGGCGAAATAACCGTTAAAAGACTAACCATACCACCGGAATGTTCGGCCCGGCGCGCGGCAAAGTGCAGAGCACGCCCGCATTCAGGGGTGCCGTCAACAACAACCAGAAATTTTCGGCTATGGCCTTCTTCCTGGCTTTTACGTTTCTTTCCTCTAATCATGGGCTCCATGCTGCCATTGGTGTTGATGCGCGGCAAGACCAAAGAATGCAGATAGCACTATTCTGGTATCCGGAACAATGTCAGCCAATATACCCGACAATGCGTCTCACATCGCGCATTATGGGGGCGGCAACTGCTCGTGCTCTTTCAGCGCCATCACTCAAAACAGCCTCGATATAGGCAGAATCATCGGCAATTCTGGCCATTTCCTGCCCTATTGGTGCCAGCACACTGACCGCCAGATCGGCCAGTTCCGGTTTGAATTCAGAGAATTGTTTACCACCGAATTGTTTAAGAACCTGGGCTTTGGACTGGTCTGAAAGGGCGGCAAAGATACCCACAAGATTATCAGCTTCAGGTCGGTCTTGCAGACCTTTTTCCTCTGATGGCAGTGGTTCGGGGTCTGTTTTTGCCTTGCGGATTTTCTTGGCGATTGTGTCGGCATCATCCTTGAGGTTGATCCGTGACATTTCAGAAGGTTCCGATTTACTCATTTTGCGGCTGCCATCGCGCAAAGACATCACCCGTGTTGCCGGGCCGGTGATCAAGGGTTCTGTTATTGGGAAAAACTCCTCGTCCAACCCTTGCGATTTAATCGATTGGGCAAAATCATTGTTGAATTTCTTGGCAATATCGCGGGCAAGTTCCAGATGTTGCTTCTGGTCTTCTCCCACCGGCACATGGGTGGCTTTGTAAACCAGAATGTCAGCCGCCATCAGGTTGGGATAGGTAAACAGGCCGGTTGACGCATTCTCGCGGTTTTTGCCTGCTTTATCCTTGAACTGTGCCATGCGGTTGAGCCAGCCCATGCGCGCAACACAATTGAAAATCCAGGCCAGTTCAGCATGTTGTGAAACCTGACTTTGATTAAACACAATATGGGCTTTTGGATCGATACCGCAGCTTAAAAAGCCCGCCGTAACTTCGCGAATATTGCCAACAAGTTCGGCTGGATCCTGCCATTCGGTCAGGGCATGCATATCCACCACACAATAGATACACTCATGGCTTTTCTGCAGGGCTACGAAATTTTTGATAGCACCGAGATAATTACCCAGATGCAAGTCGCCGGTGGGTTGAATGCCTGAAAAAACCCGTTGCAAATCAACGCTCATAATAGCCTCGTAATAATGTCTTGTTGAATGTTCGATCTATGCCCAACGCCGGGAACAAGTGCAATAGCAAATAATCGCTACGAACGCCTTAACAGCCCCCGGACCTCACTGAATTTGAAAGCACCGGTAATGTTACATAACCCAAAAAACACCGCCATCCCGGCAACAATCAATGCCAAAAGGAGCAAAACTTTCTCATACAGTGCGCCACTTGCAACAATGAGCGGGGATATGAACTGGTCCAGCCCCCATAAGGCAGCCCCCATGCACACCGCGCTAAGCGTATAGATTGTCAATCTGGTTTTAAGTCTTTGATCAACATTGAAATGCCCGCGCCGGTAAAGCGTTATTGCCAGTAATGCAACATTGATCCAGCCGGCAAGCGATGTGGCAATAGCAATGCCAACGTGCTGAAAGAAAGGAAACAATGCCAGACTGGCAGCAACGTTTACCGCCATGGCCACACCGGCAAAATGCATGGGTGTTTTGGTATCTTCGCGGGCAAAAAACCCGGGGGAAAAAATTTTGTTGAGCACAAATGCCGGCAGGCCCACCGCAAATGCCATGAGCGCATAGGCTGTCGCCACTGTCGCCTCATTGCTGAAAGCGCCGCGCTCAAACAACACCATCAAAATCGGCTCGGGGATCACCACAAGAGCAACGGCTGCCGGTAACGTCAACAGCATGGAAAATTCCATTGCCCGGTTTTGTGAGGCTTGGGCTGCAGTATCCTTGCCACTGCGCAACTGTCGGGCAATTTCCGGCAATAACACCACACCGATAGCAATGCCAATGACCCCGAGGGGGAGTTGGTAGATACGATCAGCGTAATAGAGGAACGAAACCGCACCATCCTGCAGGGAAGCGATAATTGTTCCGATCATGATGTTTATCTGGGTGATGCCACCGGCAATGACGCCGGGAATGCCCAGAGTGATCAATCTCTTGACGCCGGGTGTAAGGCGCGGGCGGCGCAGCTTGAAGACCATGCCACCGCGCCGTGCTGCAATGACCAGCATAAGCAATTGCAATAAACCAGCCAGCGACACGCCCCAGACCAGCAAATAACCGACTTGCTGTTTGTCGCTGGCAAAGGTTGCAAGTACCAGAAGTGAAATCAGCACAACATTGAGCAGAATCGGTGCAGCAGCGGCAGCTGCAAACCGGCCGAGAGAATTGAGGACGCCGCTCAAAAACGCCACCAGCGACATAAACAACAAGTAAGGAAAGGCAATCCGGGTGAGCATTACTGCCAGATTAAATTTTTCCGGATTGTCGACAAAACCCGGCGCCAGCAAATAAACCAGTAGCGGCATGAAAATTTCGGCAATAACTGTAAAAACAATAAGCGTGAAGGTGAGTACACTCAAAACTTCTTCACCAAACCGTCTGGCTTCGGCTTCGCCTTCGCCTTCAAGACGCTTGGCAAATAAGGGCACAAATGCTGAATTAAACGCGCCCTCGGCAAACAGGCGGCGAAACAGATTGGGAAATCTGAAAGCAACAAAAAAAGCATCTGCCACCAGCCCGGTGCCCAGCACCGCTGCAATCAACACATCGCGGATGAAGCCCAGTATTCGGCTGATTATTGTCATGCCGCCAACCACAGCAGCGGAGCGCATAAGGCTCATGAGCGAAGTGCTTTCATCGTTTGCTATTCCGATCCAACGTTAGCGAGCTGGCGGGTGGCATTGCCTTTTGTCTTTGGTTTGTGGCGTTCAAACACCGATAGCAGGTGTTGTTTGATTTTTAAATGACGCTGCTCATTGGTGATCTTGAGGCCGGTGAGATCCTTGACATAAAACACATCGACAGCACGCTCGCCAAAAGTGGCGATGTGAGCCGAGCCGACATTGATATTAAGCTCAAACAACGCATGTGTGAGTTCGAACAAAAGCCCCGGCCGGTCGAGCCCGCGCACTTCCAGAACGGTAAAAATATTGGAACGCGAATTATCGATAATCACCGAAGGCTCAACACTGAAAGCTTTCAGGCGGCTTTTGGGCCGCTCGCGCGATTTTAAAAGTTCGGGCAGCTTGATTTGCCCGCGCAGGGATTTTTCAATCGTTGCAGCGATACGCCTGGCGCGGTTTTCTTCATCTTCAAGGTTGGGGAACTGACGTTGAATAAAGATCGAATTCAATGCCATTCCATCCTTTGTCGTATAAATTTGCGCATCGACAATATTGGCACCCAACGCTGCACACGCCCCGGTAACCGTGGACAGCAGCGAGGGGTGATCAATGGCAAAAACTGTAATTTCAGTAATTTCGGTGAACTCGTCGGTTTTGAAATCTATGATCAGTTTACGGGAATTTTCCGTAGCCTCGCGGATCATTTTGGCGTGGGCAATTTTTCTTTCCAGGGTCACATTCAAAAGATAGGCAGGATAGTGTTTATTCAATAAAGCCTGTTGCTGGTCTTGTGGCCAGTCGCTCAAAGCCTGTTCCAGCTCCTCCAAGGCAACGGCTACGCGGGCTTTGCGGGTAATTGTTGTGTGACCACCTGAAATCACCGGTTCCACTTCGTAATAAAGCGTTCTGAGCAATTCACCCTTCCAGCCATTCCATACGCCCGGTCCAACAGATTTGATATCGGCAACCGTGAGGCATAAAAGCAGCTTGAGGCGCTCGGGGCTTTGGACAATTTCAGCAAAATCCGTAATCGTCTTGAAATCATTTAAATCGCGCATCTGGGCAAAATCACTCATCGCCAGATGGTTTTCGATAAGCCAGACAACAATTTCTGTTTCCGCCCCGCTCAAGCCAAGCCGCGGGCACAGTTTTTTTGCAATGCGCCCGCCAACGATTGAATGACTTTCCGGTCTGCCTTTAGCGATATCATGCAGGAACACGGCAACAAACAAAGCCCGGCGGTTTTCAAGCGTATGGATGATTTTATTGGCCAGGGGATGTTGCTCGGCCAGTTCTCCGCGCTCGATTTCAGCCAGAATACCAAGTGCGCGCAACAAATGCTCATCAACCGTATAATGATGATACATGTTAAATTGCATCATTGAGACGATGCGGCCAAAATCAGGCACAAAACGGCCGAGCACACCGGATTCATTCATCTTGCGCAACACAACCTCGGCACTTTGCGCCGAAGTGAGGATTTTTAAAAAATATTCATTGGCTTTTGTGTTGCGCCGAAGCTTCGCATCTACAAGGCTCAAAGAACGGGTAATCAGTTTAAGTGCCTGGGGATGCAGCAGCACATTATTTTCACCGGCAAGATAGAAATATCGTATCAGGTTTACTGCATCCTGCTTAAAGACCTTGTGATTGACCACATTGATGCGGCCACTTTCGAAGACGAACTGATCATAGCCGGGCACCACTTTGGTTGTTCGGCGGGTAAACCGGCGCAAAAATCGCGAAAGCGCTGGCGCTTTGGTAATATCCTGGGCTTCGAGAGCCGCGCAGAAAATTCGCGTCAAATCGCCCACATCTTTGGCAACGAGAAAATAATGCCGCATAAAGCGCTCCACCCGCTTCATGCCGCCGCGCTTCTTGTAGCCCAGTCGTGCCGCCAGCTCAGGTTGATGGTCAAATGTCAGTCTTTCTTCCGCCCGCCCGGTGAGAAAGTGCAAATGGCAACGGATCGCCCAGAGGAAATCCTCACTTTTTTTGAAAGAGCGATATTCATCGCGTGTGAACAATCCTTTATCCACCAGCATGTCCGGTGAGCGCACCTGATACAGATAAAGCCCGATCCAGAACAAGGTATGCAGATCACGCAACCCCCCTTTACCGTCCTTGATGTTGGGTTCGACTTTATAGCGGCTTTCACCGGATTTCTTGTGCCGGTTTTCGCGTTCGCCAAGCTTTGCCTCGATAAAGTCAGCGGCTGGGAGCGAGAGGATTTCATCACGAAACCGACCTGACATCTCATCACACAACGCCTCGTCACCGCACAGGTAGCGCGCCTCCAGCGTTGCCGTTCTGATGGTGAAGTCAGATGCAGACAGGCGAATGCATTCATCGACACTGCGGGTCGCATGACCGACCTTGAAACCCATGTCCCACAGCAGATAGAGCATATATTCAATAACACTCTCGCCCCAGGCGGTCTGTTTGTATGGCAGGATAAACAAAAGGTCGATATCTGATCCCGGCGCCAGAGTGCCGCGACCATATCCACCAACCGCAACAACACTCAACCTTTCAGCAACAGTAGGGTTTGTGGCGCGATAGATATGAGTGATGGTATAGTAATAAATGATACGGATTATTTCATCCTGCAAATACGAAATTGTAGCTGCGCACAGGGTTCCCTTGCCGTTTTTCTCCAACCGTGCCCGTGCCACCTCACGGCCCTTCGCCACACATTGTTTCAATGCTTCAAGTACCTGTGGGCGTGCCTGATTTTCACCAAACTCCTGCACAAAGGCACCAAGCTCTTGCTTGAGCCTGCCGGTGTTAATCAGTTCTTTGGTATTGGCGATCCGCATTAATCCTCCAACGTCAGTTTTTTAAGCGCATAGAGTTTTTCCAAAGCCTGTAGCGGTGTCATATCATCGGGCAGAAGTGTTTCAACATATTCCTCAATTTTTGCCCCCTTGCCGGTCTGCGCAAGAGCCTGGGGCCGTGTGGCAGAAAACAGCGGCAAATCCTCCACCAGGGAATTTGCCCCTTTGTTGCGATCATTTTCTTCCAGATTGTGTAAAACCTGTGTTGCCCGCGCCGTCACAGTTTCCGGCAGTCCAGCCAGTCGGGCAACCTGAATACCATAAGAGCGATCAGCAGACCCCGGTCCCACTTCATGCAGAAAAATCACTTCATTTTGCCATTCCTTGACCCGCATTGTGGCATTTGCGAGATGCGGCAAAACCTCCGTCAGTGCGGTTAGTTCGTGAAAATGTGTAGCAAACAATGCCCGGCAGCCATTTACCTCATGCAGATGTTCCACACACGCCCAGGCAATCGACAGGCCATCGAAGGTTGCGGTGCCGCGACCGATTTCATCTAAAATCACCAGAGATTTTGGGCTGGCCTGATTAAGAATGGCAGCGGTTTCAACCATTTCAACCATGAAGGTCGAGCGCCCGCGCGCCAGGTCATCAGCCGCTCCAACCCGGCTGAACAACCTGTCGACAATGCCGATATGTGCAGTCTCAGCCGGTACATGTGAACCCATCTGTGCCAATACAACCATCAGGGCATTTTGTCGCAAATATGTTGATTTACCAGCCATATTGGGCCCGGTAAGCAAGGTTATGCGGGCAACGTCTTGGCTGCGTTCATTTTTTTCCGGGGCTGCATCCAGCGCGCAATTATTGGGCACAAACCCGCTTTCAGTCTCATGCTCAATAGCAGCCTCGACGACGGGATGGCGGCCGCGCGTGATGATAAATGTGCCGCTGTCATCTATTTTGGGGCGCGTATACTTCTGTTTTTCCGCCAGTTCCGCCAGAGCGGTGGCCACATCAAGTTCACTCAACGCATCTGCGATTGCCGCAATCATGGCAGCATTCTGTCGCACGTCTTGCGCCATCCGCTCATAAGCCTCCAGCTCCAGTGCCACCGCCCGGTCTGCGGCTGACGACAGTTTTGCCACCAGTTCACCCAATTCAACCGTCGTAAAGCGCACGGCACTGGCAAGCGTCTGGCGATGGATGAAGGTCTGGCTCAAGGGTTCCGACAATAGTTTTGGCGCATATTGAGCGGTGATCTCAATGAAATAACCCAGAACGTTATTATGCTTTATTTTGAGGTTTTTAATGCCGGTATCGGTGCTATATCTCGCCTGAAGTGCGGCAATGAATTTTCGGCTTTCATCACGCAAAATCAGGCACTCATCAAGTTCAGCGATAACGCCCGAAGCAATAAAGCCACCGTCCCTGGCCTTGAGCGGCAACTCTTGACTTAGTTGCTTTTGCAGGTTTTGGCGCAGGCTCGTGTCTGCATTTTGCAAAATTCCTACATGGCGTGTGATATTGTGCGGCAGCGCCGACGGGCCCGGTTGCGCCGACAAAAGCGCGGGAATTTCCTCGGCAATTATCAAACCGTCACGCAAGCTGCCGAGATCACGCGGCCCGCTGCGATCAACACTGATACGTGACAGGGCACGGGCAAGGTCAGGACAGCTGCGCAGGAGTTTTCTTAAATTACTGCGGCACGAGGAGTTTTCGCGAAAATAATCGACATCATCCAGCCACGAATTTATCTCCGTCGCATCAGTTGAAGGAGATGTCATGCGTGCCGCCAGCCGCCGGCCTCCGGCACTGGTGACTGTTTTGTCGATGATGGAAAGCAGGCTGCCTTCGCGGTTGCCTGACAGGGTGCGGGTTAACTCCAGATTTGTCCGTGTCGCGGCATCAATCATCAGGCTGGAGCCCACATGCTGGCGTTCCGGTGGCCTGAGAGCTGGAACCGCATCCAGCTGGGTAATTGAAATATAATCGATCAAAGCCCCGCAGGCGGAAAATTCCGCACGGCTGAACCCGCCAAAACCATCGAGCACCTTTACCCCGTAAAACGCCTTGAGCTGGCGCTGGGCTGAGGCGCTATCGAATTTTATCTGTGCCTGAGAGGTCAAAACGCCTTTCTGTTCCTCCCAGACTTTTTCGAGTGAGGCATCATTGAGCAAGGCTTCGGAAAGTATAATCTCGCTGGCTGACAGCCGGGCAAGTTCGGCACCCAGCCCCTTGTCATCCACCGTTATTACCTTGAACTCCCCGGTGGAAATATCAACCCAGGCAACGGCGAAGTCTGAATCATGGCCAAGGCGCACCACACAGCAGAGATAATTATGGCTACGGGCATCCAAAAGCCCGTCTTCGGTCAGGGTTCCTGCTGTCACCAACCTTTTTACATCGCGCCGGACAACCGATTTTGCCCCACGCTTTTTTGCTTCAGCCGGGCTTTCCAGCTGTTCACACACGGCGACGCGAAAACCCGCCCTGATCAGTTGTTGCAGATAATTATCTGCTGAATGAACCGGAACTCCGCACATGGGGATGTCTGCACCATTGTGTTTTCCCCGTTTGGTCAGTGTTATGCCTAAAGCCTGCGATGCTTTTTCAGCATCGTCAAAAAACAACTCATAAAAATCACCCATGCGATAAAACAAAAGGCTATCGGGATTAGCCGCTTTAATCTCTATAAACTGCGCCATCATCGGTGTAACTTTTTCAGACGCAGAAGTCTTTGAAGCTTGCGGGTGGTTTAGAGCACGGGGTGTTTTTTGAGCCATACCCTGAAGCTTATCAGAAAGATTGACGGCTGACATCCGGTTGTCGTTCCGCTTGAAAATTTTCTGTCGATGAATAATTCACTCTTGAACACAGACAATGCGCCGAAGTCGGGGGCTTGAGGTCTGCGAATTTCTCCGATAGGCTTTTGCTTCTTTTTAAAATACCCGCGTGGATTTTACAGGAATGATTATGTCGACAGAGTTTTCCGATACCCAAAAGCCGCTTTTTACCGATCAAGAAGCGCTGGATTTTCATCAGGTGGGAAAACCTGGCAAGATTGAAATCGCCCCGACCAAACCGCTGGCCACCCAGCGTGATCTTTCTCTGGCATATTCTCCCGGTGTTGCCATCCCCGTTCTTGCAATCGCCAAAGACCCTGATGCAGCCTATGATTATACCGCCAAGGGCAACATGATTGCGGTTATCACCAATGGTACCGCTATTTTAGGATTGGGAAATCTCGGTCCGCTGGCAGCCAAACCGGTGATGGAGGGCAAGGCTGCCCTGTTTAAACGCTTCGCCGATATTGATTCAATCGACCTTGAAGTTGACACCCAGGACCCCGATGAGTTTATCAATTGTGTGCGTTATTTAGGCCCCGCCTTTGGCGGCATAAATCTCGAAGATATCAAGGCACCGGAATGTTTTATCATTGAGGACAAGTTGCGTGAAATTATGAATGTGCCGGTGTTTCACGATGACCAGCACGGTACTGCGATTATTATAGCCGCCGGGTTCATCAATGCGCTCGAACTTACCGGGCGCGATATTAAAAAGACAAAAATTGTCTGCAATGGTGCCGGGGCTGCAGCCCTGGCCTCGCTCAAACTGCTGGTCAGTATGGGAGTATCGCCCAAGAATATTATTCTGTGCGACAGCAAAGGCCCGATTTATACCGGTCGTCAGGAAGGTATGAATCAATGGAAATCAGCTTTTGCCTCTGACACCGACGTCCGCAATTTGAGCGATGCCATGGTTGGTGCGGATATGTTTTTGGGCCTGTCGGTAAAAGGTGCGCTGACAGCTGAAATGGTCGCCACCATGAGTGATCAGCCGATTATCTTCGCCATGGCCAATCCCGATCCCGAAATAACACCGGAAGAAGTTGCAACTGTGCGCGATGATGCAATCATGGCAACCGGCAGGTCTGATTATCCCAATCAGGTCAATAATGTGCTTGGTTTTCCTTATATTTTCCGCGGCGCGCTTGATGTGAGAGCGCGCGAGATCAATGAAGATATGAAAATTGCCGCAGCCTATGCCCTGGCGCAACTGGCCCGCGAGGAGGTGCCCGATGAGGTTGCCTCAGCTTATCACGGAGCCAAAATGCGCTATGGCCGTGATTACATTATCCCGGTGCCGTTTGACCCGCGCCTGATTTCAGCCATACCGGCAGCCGTGGCAAAAGCGGCTATGGATTCAGGCGTTGCCGGGCAGATGATTGCTGATTTTGATGAGTATAAGGCGCGGTTGAGTGCCCGCCTTGATCCGGTTGCGGGTTCATTGCAAAGCGTTTTTGATCATGTCAGGGCGGAGCCTAAATGCGTTGTATTTGCTGAGGGCGAAGAAGAACAGGTGATCAGTGCGGCCTTTTCTTTCGCTTCCGGCGGATTAGGTAAGGCGATACTGGTTGGCCGCGAAGGTGTTATTGAACAGGTGATGAAAGATGCCGGTTTTGAAAAAAATGATCAGGTCGAAATTATCAACGCCCGCCTGTCGGACAGGAAACTGGAGTATGCCGAATACCTCTTTAGTCGCCAGCAGCGCAATGGTGTTTTGATGCGGGATTGTCAACGCCTTGTTAACACGGACAGAAACGTATTTGCCGCCAGCATGCTGGCTTTTGGCGATGCGGACGCCATGGTAACCGGCGTTACCCGCAACAATGCCCATGCATTTGAAGATATTTCGCGCGTTATCAGTACCAAGAAAGATCACCGCGCTGTGGGTGTGACAATGGCGATTTCGCGCGGGCGTACGGTGCTGGTTGCTGATACCTCGATTGTTGATGACAGCCGCAGTGCTGAAGAACTAGCCGATATTGCTGTTGTTACCGCCGGAGTTGCGCACCGGCTGGGCTATGAGCCGCGCGTCGCCATGCTGGCCTATTCCTCCTTTGGCTACCCTAAGGGGGCGCAATCGACAAAAGTGAGACAGGCGGTGGAAATTTTAGATTCGCGCCAGGTTGATTTTGAATATGACGGAGAAATGACAGCCGACGTTGCCCTGAATGCCGACAAGATGGCAGCTTATCCCTTCTGCCGTCTCAGTGCTCCGGCAAATATTCTGGTAATGCCCGGCTTCGCCAGCGCCAGCATAGCCATAAAAATGCTTCAGGAACTCGGCGGCGTAACCGTAATCGGCCCCCTGCTGGTCGGACTGGAAAAACCGGTCCAGATAGTGCCGATGAACGCAACCTCGTCAGAACTGGTAAATATGGCCGCAATAGCCGCCTACGATCTCAATCCGTGAGCTAAGGTTGGTTTTCTTTTGTCGATTGCGGTCTGCCATATACAAAACCCATAACTTTTTCTTAAAAAGATGAGCGATTGAGGAATACACTGATTCTCTTCTTCAAAACAAACCTTCCAGCCTTTGTGCTCCATGCTCGACACGCACAATCTCGATTTCTTGTCCCATAAGACGATATAAAATCAGATAAGAATGGAACGTAACCACGCGGACTTCGTGAGCAATATCAGGTCGTTCGCCCCCCATGCGTGGCTGTGTCGCCATCAATGGAAACTTGTCCCAAATCTGGTCTACAAAGCGATTGGCTATTTCTTCGTTGTCCAAAGCAATATGAAGCCAAATTTCATCTAAATCGGCAAGGGCCGTATCTGCTATCCTGTACGATGTGCTGCTAATCTTTCTCGCCCCCGCGTTTTAATTCCTTCACGGAGTGCTTTTGCATCTGCCTTTGTAGCAATGGTTTTAGAGCGGCCATTTTCTAAATCATCAATGCCACGCACCCACGCTTGTCGCAATCGCTCAATATCGGCCTCACGTATAGCCTGCTTCAGTTTCCAGTCGCGCAAAGCTTCACGTATTACTTCACTGCTGGACGTATATTCCCCACCTGTAACTGCACCACGCACCATCTTGGCCAACTCTTCCGTCAATGATACACTCAATCTTTCAACATTTGCCATTTGGATCATCCTCAAAGTTCGTGCAGATAGTAACATTATTTAATAATAATTATTACTAAATTTTCAAGATTCGTTCCATGCACCTCTGCCACATGCGGGCGGTAAATTGCCTTCATATGGTTGAGGGCCTATCTTCCCTTGAAAATCTTCAAAATATTAATAGACCCTTAAAGAAGCCCTTTTAGTCTGCACCGGATGAGGCATCAAGACGATGCTTTTGCGTATAAGGGTTTGAAAACTACATGGTATGGGGCCGGTCAAAAAAATCTAAAAGCCGCAGCCGTGGGCCGAAAAAATCGCGGGCGCGTACAACCGGTAAAACAAGAGCCGAAAATCCACCGGGTTTGCTGCGGCGCGCTTCAGTCTATTTATTGCGCAAAGGGGCTTACTGGGGCACGGTTTTTGCCTTGTGGGGCGGTATTATTTTTGTCGGCCTGTCTTTTTACGTCCTGCTCGACCTGCCCAGCCCGGCATCGCTTGATCTGCCCGAACGCTCCCCCAGTGTCATCATCACCGCTGCCAGTGGCAAGGTTCTGGCCCGGCGGGGCACGTTTAGCGGTGATGATGTGCAACTGGATCAATTGCCGGACTATCTCTCACAGGCAGTTATCGCCACCGAAGACAGGCGCTTCTATGTCCATTTTGGTGTTGATCCAATTGGCCTGATAAGAGCCCTGTTCATCAACTATAAATCAGGCCGGGTGGTGCAGGGAGGCAGCACCATCACCCAGCAGCTTGCGAAAAACCTTTTCCTCAACCCGGACAGAACCATCCGCCGCAAAATTCAGGAAATGGTGATGGCAGTCTGGCTTGAGGCCAAATACACCAAGGTTGAAATTTTGCAGCTGTACCTCAATCGCGTCTATTTTGGTGCCGGTGCTTATGGTGTTGATGCTGCGGCAAGGCGTTATTTTGGTAAATCTGCCAGTGAGGTAACGCTGCCCGAAGCTGCCGTTCTGGCCGGATTGTTAAAAGCGCCAACTAAATTTTCACCGATAAAAAATCCAAAACTGGCAGAAGAAAGAGCCTACCTTGTGCTCAATAACATGGTGCGTTCCAATTATATCACCACCCGGGAAGGCCAATTGGCCGTGGATGAGCCTGCGTCATTTACGGTGAAAAAACCGGGCCGTGCAAACCAGTATATTGTGGATTGGGTAGTGGCCCAGCTTCCCGGGTTTATCGGCACGCCGAAACAGGACATTATTGTCGAGACAACCCTGGACCCGCGGTTGCAGATGCTGGCGGAAAATGCCGTTAATGAAGTGCTTGATCGCGAAGGGCAGGCCAAAAAAGCTTCCCAGGCAGCGCTTGTTGCCCTTGATGGCCGTGGTGCCGTGCGCGCCCTTGTGGGGGGGCGCTCCTATGCCACCAGCCAGTTCAACCGGGCCACTCAGGCCAAGCGGCAACCGGGTTCCGCCTTTAAGCCGTTCGTTTATCTGGCGGCGCTGGAAAATGGCTATTCCCCCGACACTCAAATCCTCGATGGGCCGATTAGCATTAAAGGATGGTCGCCAAAAAACTACACCAGAAAATATCGCGGAGAAGTGAGCCTGCGCGAAGGCTTTGCCAATTCCCTTAATACGGTAGCGGTGCGTCTGGCCCAGCAGGTTGGCACCCGAAAAGTTTTAAAAACAGCCCGCCGCCTTGGCATTACGGCACAGATGCATAAAAACCCGTCCATGGCTTTGGGAACGGTGGAAATAAGTCCGCTAGAACTCACCGCCGCCTACGTCCCTTTTGCCAATGGCGGCGAGGGAATTTTACCTTTTATAATCAACCGCATCAGGACAAAATCGGGTGAGATAATCTATCAAAGGCTGGGCTCTGGGCCGGGCAAGGTCATCAAGGACAAGCCGCTTGATCAGATCAATGATCTTCTCGCCTCTGTCACCAGATCGGGAACCGGCGTAAATGCCAATTTTGGCGACCGGCCAATAGCGGGCAAAACCGGCACCAGTCAGGGTTTTCGCGATGCCTGGTTTGTCGGCTTCACAGCTCAGTTGACCACCGGAGTGTGGGTTGGAAATGATGACGGCTCACCAATGAAAAGGGTAGCTGGCAGCGGCTTGCCATTGGCAATCTGGAAAAGCTTTATGGCGCCCGCCCACGAGGGATTTCCGGTGGTAGCACTGCCGGGTTCGAAACTGCCGCCAATCAAATCAATTGACCAGCTGCTGGCGCGCGCCAACCCGGAAACAATAGTTACCGTTCAGGCGATAGCACCGGTAATTGCACAGCCTTCACCACCGGCTGTATTTCAGGAGCAAAAACCTGCCCCGGTTTTGAAGCGGCGGGAAAAACAGCCGGAATTTACAGTGGAATCGTTTTTTAACGAGGTTGAAGAGCGGTAATAGAAGCGTGTGACTTCAATGTCATTTGCCGTAGATGTGCAGCTTGGCTCCGCTGTTTTTAAGCCACTTTTGCGCGTTTCTGTAATCAGGAATGCACTGTTCCACCAGCCTCCAGAAACGTGGTCCATGGTTCATCTCCTCAAGATGAGCAACCTCGTGCGCGGCCACATAATCCAGAACAAATGAAGGTGCCAGGATCAGGCGCCAGGAAAATGAAAGCCCGCCGGTTGACGAGCACGAGCCCCACCGGGTGGTCTGATCGCGAATGGTAATGCTTTTGGCGCGAAGGCCCAGGTGTTGGGAGTGAACAGTGACCGATTGGCTGAGATCGCTGCGCGCCTGTTTTTTGAGCCAGTCGCGTACCCGGCGCGCCAGATGGCGCTGGTCTCCTGCCACATAAATCGTTGGCTGGCTTAACTCTCCGCTGTCGTCTCCGGACATCCATACGGTGCCGCGCTGGTTGGGACAATGCTCTATGGTGTGCATAATGTTGCGCAGGGGAATTTCAGCACCGGGAGTAAAGGCAATAATATCTGGTTGGGCGTTCAGGCGTGATTTAATCCAGTGGGCTTGAGAAATGGCAAAATCCATAGCCTCGGCTTCGCTGCCGTTACCGGGCATGGTTAAAATCACTTCGGGTTTGTTGGTACCGATTTTCAGGATAAATCGCTGTGCGCGAACATTACGCCGCAGGATAACAGACACATCCCTCCCGTCGATTTCGAGGTTTCTTGTGCGCAACAAGGGCGCAGCAGATCGGCGCAAATTGAAAATCATCAGCAATAATCTGAATTATGGCAATCGGCGAGACAGGCGAATCACCTCGCATCTTCAATCATTATGCCATGATCCGGTCAGCTCGCTTTATTTTTTTTGGCCCGGGTTTTGACCGGCTGCATACTGGCTTTAATAAACCGGGTAATTAGCGGTGCTATTTCAGCGTTAAACCGCCTGCCGTTAAAGACACCATAATGACCTATGCCGGGCTGCAAATAGTGTTGTTTGCGGGCTTTGGGAATATTGGGGCATAATGCGTGAGCTGCTTCGGTCTGGCCGACGCCTGAAATGTCATCGCGCTCACCTTCTATGGTCATCAGTGCCGTATGTTTGATAGCATGTGTATTAATCTTGCGCCCGCGATATGTCATGGTGCCCAGGGGCAACGCGTGCTGAACAAAAACCGTTTCTATCGTCTGCAAATAATACTCCGCCGTCAAATCCATCACCGACATGTATTCATCATAAAACTCGCGATGTTTTTCCGCCGAATCGCCATCGCCATCAACCAGATGGTTGAACAGGTCACGATGCGCACTCAAATGTCGATCAAGGTTCATGCTCATGAAGCCGGTAAGTTGCAGAAATCCGGGATAAACGCTGCGCATCATGCCGGGTTGAGGGAAGGGTACCTTGACGATGACATTTCGGGCAAACCAGTCGGTGCCTTTTTTCATCGCCAGATTGTTCACAGCCGTAGGGTTGATACGGGTATCAATCGGCCCGCCCATCAGCGTCATGGATGCAGGTGTACATGTGTCTTTGTCTTCACTCATCAGTGCCACTGCCGCCATCACCGGAACGGACGGCTGGCATACTGCCATCACATGGGTATCGGGCCCAAGCTCATGCAGTATCTCGATAATATAATCGATATAATCGTCAAGATCGAAGGGTCCTTGCGATAAAGGTACCTGGCGTGCATCTGTCCAGTCAGTGATAAAGACATCATGATCATGCAACATGGTTTCCACTGTACCGCGCAAAAGCGTTGAATAATGGCCGGACATGGGTGCGATCAGCAGCAGCGTTGGCTGGGATTTGGCGATGGATTTTTTTACCTTGGCAAAATGCAGCAATCGGCAGAATGGCCGCTGCCAGGCAACTATTTCCTCAATGGCGGTTTTCTCACCTTCGATGTCGATGTTTGTTATGCCAAACTCAGGCTTGCCATAACGCCGCGTGGAGCGTTCAAACAATTCGAACCCGGCCGCCATACTGCGCCCGTAGGCGGTTTGGGTGATCGGGTTTGAAGAATTGGAAAAATACATTTTGCCAAAATCAGCAAAAGCGCGCACAGGCGCCATAGCCGCATGGTTCAGTTCGTAGAGATGATAAAGCATGCAACCCCTTTTTGCCGAGCGATGAGCGGAAATGCTGCAACGCGGCAATAGTAGCAATATTTTTGCTGCACAGCAACATTAGACCAAAGGATAATACCCAGACTGTCAGTTCAAAGCAGTTTTTCAAGCTCTGCCGCCAGCTCATCCGGTTTTACCCCAAAAGCAAAATGCCTGATGAAGCTGCCCTTTTCATCCATTAAATATATGATGCCGGCATGAGCCACCCGGTAATTTTCGGTGGGGCCGCTTGTTTTTTCTTTTTCATGATAAACGCGATAGACTGTAGTAACAGCCTCAATTTCTTCCGCAGTTCCCGTCAATCCAACCAGCCTGTCACCGTAATTGGCAACATAATCCGCCATTGCGGCAACGTCGTCTCTTTCGGGATCAATAGAAATAAGCAGGGGTTGTATGCGTTTAGCCTTGTCTCCCAAAGCATCAAGGGCAGCACTCATAACCTGCAACTGGCTCGGGCATATATCAGAACAGAATGTATAGCCAAAATAAATCAGCATGAATTTCCCGGCATAAGTTTTTTCACTCACACGTTGGCCTTTATCATCGATGAGTGAAAAAGGCCCGCCTATCAGCGCCTTGCCGCTGGTTTTAATTAAAGGTGCAGAGGTGGGGTTAAGGCCAAAGGCTTGCGGAAACAGAAAAAGCGCGGCAGTGCTGACGAACACACCAGCAGCAACCAGGAGCGTTATCAGGAAGGAAATGCGCATGGGGAGGATTCATTTTTCTGGATTTTTTACACGATGTGATCTTTACCTTATAAGCTTGGCCAGATAGTGGCATCAACATCTCATCATTGATTTTTGTATTTCAGCACGCCATCTTGAATGGCGGGGTAGCACATTTAATTTTCAGGCTTCATGAAAACAATTACCAAAATTACTGAAAATGCCGGGGTCAGACCACATTGGGCGGGACCGAGGCAGCCACTGTTGCATCGGTTGCGATTGCAAACGCTTATAACATTGCGCTGGATTGCTGTTGCCGGACAATTATCAGCCATCGTTATTGTCTATTTTGGTTACAGTTTTCCGCTACCTTTTTGGGAAAGCCTGACGGTCATCTCATTGTCGGCTGCTCTCAATATATACTTAATGCTGCATTTTGGTGCCAATGTGCGCTTGCGCCACCGCTATGTCGCCATGTTACTCAGCTACGACATCATACATCTGGCGGTACTGATTTATCTCACTGGCGGTCTTGCCAACCCGTTTTCGCTGCTGTTCATCGTTCCCACAACAATTGCCGCATCAACCATCAAGGTTAAATACACCATTGGCCTTGGCCTGCTGACTGTGGCGTGCATAACGCTGCTTATTCCCTTTCACCTGCCCCTGCCATGGGGTATTGAAAACAATATCCAGCTGCCCTTGATCTATCTTGTCGGAATATGGGTAGCCCTGGTGTGCTCCCTGTCTTTCATGGGCGTATATTCATGGAAAATAGCCAACGAGGCTCGTGAAATGGCCAATGCTCTGTTTGCCACGGAAAGAGTTCTGGCCCGCGAACAAAAGTTGACGGCACTCGACGGCCTGGCTGCAGCTGCCGCCCACGAGCTTGGCACGCCTTTGGCAACCATAGCCCTGGTGGCAAAAGAGCTGCGCCATGAATTGCCCGATGGCATTGATGCTTCGCAAGATCTCGACCTGCTGATGAGCCAGACCATTCGCTGTCGCAAAATCCTTGCCGAACTCGCCAGTGGCGGCGGTGAAAGTGATGCTTTTTTGGAGCGCGTGGAAATTGATGCAATGCTGGCGGAAATTATTGAACCTTATAAAGGCCAGCTGACTATTGAACTTGCCGTTTGCCAAAGTGAGCCGTCGGAGTTGCCAGTGCCGGTTGTCGCCCGAAACCCGGGAATTCATTTTGGCTTGGGTTCGCTGATTGAGAATGCTATTGGTTTTGCCCGCAACAAGGTTGTTATTAATATCGATTGGAGTGATGAGAAAATTTTCATTACCATAAGAGACGATGGGCCGGGGTTTTCATCCGCCGTTATCGACAGGCTGGGAGAACCTTATGTGACCACCCGGCCGGTAAATCCTGATGGTATTAATTCGCCGGAGGGCGAGGGCATGGGGTTAGGGTTCTTTATCGCAAAAACCTTACTTGAACGCTCCGGGGCAGAGGTGTTCGCGAGCAATGAAACATCTCCCCGGCGTGGCGCTATTGTCTCGGTTGTCTGGCCCCGGCAGGCAATTGTTGTCAGGTCACAAGATACAGGAATGATCGAAGGTGAGGATGTCGAAAATAAAAAGTGAGGATGCGCAGGTTGCCGGTGAAGGCAAGCGTTCGCTTCTGATTGTTGAAGATGACGGACCGTTTCGCGAACGCCTGCAACGCGCCATGCAGCAAAGAGGGTTTGCTGTCACCGCCGTTGCAACGGTGAAGGAGGGCGTATTTTCCGTCTTGTCCACGCCGCCGGATTTCGCCGTGGTTGATATGCGCCTTGATGATGGTAACGGGCTGGATGTGATAGAAGCTTTGGCGCAAGCTCATCCTGCTGCCCGTGCCATCGTGCTCACCGGCTATGGCAATCTTGCCACTGCGGTTTCAGCCGTAAAACTTGGCGCCATTGATTATCTCGCCAAACCGGCCGATGCCGATGAAATCTATGCAGCCTTGATGGCTGATCCCGAAACCAAGGCGTTGCCGCCGGAAAATCCTATGTCAGCTGACCGCGTGCGCTGGGAACATATTCAGCGGATCTTTGTTCTGTGTGATCGCAATGTTTCGGAAACTGCCCGGCGCCTCAATATGCACCGGCGCACCTTGCAGCGCATCCTCGCCAAAAGAGCTCCGCGCTAGATAATTCCAGGGTCGTTAAATCCCTGTAACCGTTGAGCGGCAATGCGTG
Source organism: Alphaproteobacteria bacterium (assembly GCA_024278055.1). Taxonomy (GTDB): domain Bacteria; phylum Pseudomonadota; class Alphaproteobacteria; order Rhizobiales; family JAJFHR01; genus JAJFHR01. The sequence goes on from JAJRTY010000099.1 coordinate 62,696, forward strand.
CGAACCGCAGCATCAGGGCTTTGCGCCGGGCAGCGACCAATCTGTGTTCCGGCGCTTCGCGCATGATTTCAGCACCATATTTGTCAGCAATGATCAGACCGGTGTCATCGGGCATAATCTCAACCGGCATATCAGCGGCAACGGCAAAAAAGAAAAAATCGCAATATTCTCTATATTCCGGCCATTTCTGGTCGGCACGAAAATCAGCAACGCTGGATTTAATCTCGGCTATCCACACTTCGCCCCCGGGCCCAATGGCAATAACATCGGCCCGCCGATTGTTTTTTAGCGGAAGTTCACACAGGCAGACAAAACCCAGTTGACTTAGCATGCGGCTGAGCCCGCGCTGGATCGCTGCAGCACGCTGGGACTGGCGGCCATCAAGGATGATGAGATCGTCCGGGTCTTCAGAAAAATGTTCCAGGTCTGTGCTCATGAGGGATATATTGACAAAATTTACAGTTTAGCTGCCTTGAAAGTATCACACTGATTCAGTTGGCCGGATTTGAACCCGCGCTTGAACCAGCCCGAGCGCTGGGCCGAGGTGCCATGGGTGAAGGAATCCGGTGTCACGCGGCCGCCACCGCGCTGCTGCAATCTGTCATCACCAATGGCTGAGGCGGCATTCAAAGCCTCATCAATATCACCGGCTTCAAGAATTTGTTTGGCGCGCTCGGTATTGTTGGCCCAGATACCCGCCATGCAATCGGCCTGAAGTTCCATACGCACCTGGATAGCATTGGCCTGAACCCGGCTTGCATTGCTTTTTGCCCGCCTTACCTGGTTGGAAATTCCCAACAGGGTCTGAACGTGGTGGCCGACTTCATGGGCGACTACATAAGCCTGGGCAAAATCTCCCGGGGCACCAAGTTTGGATTTCATTTCCTGAAAAAAACTTAAATCAATATAGATTTTTTGATCACCCGGGCAATAAAACGGGCCGGTAGCTGACTGCGCCGTGCCGCAGGCTGATCTAACCACATTTGAAAACAAAACCAGTCTGGGTTCTTTGTAGGTTTTGCCCAGCTGTTTAAACTGCAGGCGCCAGGCATCTTCGGTGTCCGCCAGCACAACGGCAACAAATTTGCCCAGATCATCCTCCAGTTTTGCCGGTTGCCGGTTTGTTTGCGGCGAAGATATTTGCCCGCCACTATTACCGGTCAGGCTTTGTAATATGATCTCCGGATCAACGCCCAAAAACCACATAATGACAACAACGGCAATAAGGCCGACCCCGCCCAGACCGCCGCGCCGGCCGCCCAGGCGCACGCCGCGCCCGCGTCCACGTGGCAATCGAAAGCCGCCGCCCCGGCGCGGAAAGGAAAACCCGCCGCGCGAGGAAGATCCGCGTTGATCTTCTATATTTTTGCTTTGCCTGCGTCCACGCCAGCGCATGTCGTTCGCACCTTTTGTTGAAAAATTATTTGCAACAACCTTATTGCTAAAACATTTTTAGATCAATTTATGAAAAACTGTTTTTTAATACCTATGAAATAAAATCAAACTCACAATTGGGATTGAAATAACCGGGTAGAACAGATGTCGGCTTGGTGATGCCTTTTTGTCGGGAAAATATTTCATGCAGACCGCCTCCAATATTATTAAATATGTCCGATGGAGTTACTTTGTCAGCATTGCGCTGATGCTATCGATTTCTCTTGTTTATTTCAGCTCGGCGAGACAAATGAATATTGAGATAAAGCAGTTTAGTGAACTGGCCCTGCATTTTTCCAAATTGGACCAAACCATGCAGGAGCTGGCCGCTAAAGCAAAACGCATTGCCACTACCGATGAACTGAACTCATTGCCGTCGTTGAAAACGTCGATGAAATATCACGCCTCGAATGCCCGCAAACATTTTACGATGGCGATGTCTATTTGGGCTCAATCAAACTCGGAGTTGAAAAACTCGATCATAAGATCATCACAGCAGATGGGCAACGATGACCCCTTTCAGCAACATAAACGTCTGCTCGATATAACGGATATCGATAAAGCTGAAAATCTGGAGGAAATCAGGTGGCTGGGTAAGAAAAAATTTGGCATCTACAATAGTTATGTTGCCGCCTCGAACCATCTGATAGAGGGCAAGCTGTATGAGTTTCTTGATAAAAAGGCCACAGAGTTTTCCAACTTGATTTCATGGTTTATTGTAACCGGAATTGGCAGTCTGATTGCCATCGGGGTGATTATTTTATTCCCGATGGAGCGGGCTATCGCCAACATAATCACCGACCTCAACCGCCTGCGGATGCGCGCTGAAAATGCTGATCGCGCCAAGAGTGAATTCCTGGCCAATATGAGTCATGAAATCAGAACTCCCATGAACGGTGTGATGGGAATGGCTGAGCTGCTCGGCAACACCGGGCTGGATAAAAAGCAGAAGATGTTTGTTGATGTCATCATCAAATCCGGTGGATCACTGGTGACAATCATCAATGATATTCTTGATTTTACCAAGATAGATGCGGGGCAACTCAAGCTTGATCCCAAACCCTTTATTCTGGCCGAAACTGTTGATGAAGTGGCTGTCCTGATTGCGCCGGGCATTGACTGTAAAAAAGTTGAACTGATCGTCAGGATGCAACCCGGGCTGCCTGAAAGATTCATTGGTGATTCCGGGCGAGTTCGCCAGGCGATTACCAACATTGTCGGCAACGCCGCCAAATTTACCCGGGAGGGTCATATTCTTGTAGATGTTTCAGGCGACCTGGAGCCTGAAAAAGACGGAGAAATCATTGCCAACATTGTAATCAGCGTTACCGATACCGGCATCGGCATACCGGAAGAAAAACTGGACGCGATATTTGACAAGTTCTCTCAGGTTGACGGTTCCGCCACCCGCAAGCACGAAGGGACCGGCCTGGGCCTCTCAATCACCAAAATGCTGGTAGAATTGATGGGCGGCACAGTCACGATCGAAAGCCAGGTCAAAAAGGGCTCGACGTTCCGAATTTCACTGCCGCTGATTGTTGATGGCGAAATCGAACAAACCGGCACAATACCCAAAGATGTCACCGGCTCGCGTGTTCTGATTGTTGATGACAATGAAATCAACCGCAGGATTTTGATGGAGCAAATGGCTTCATGGCAGCTTGACGCGACCCAAACCTCTTCCGGTCTGGAAGCTTTAACCGCACTTCATAGAGGCAGGAGCCTGGGCCGGCCCTTTGACCTGGTGATTGTCGATTACCAGATGCCAGGCATGGATGGTATTGAGATTGTTAATCAGATCCGCCATCAGCCAGGTATTCAGTTTACGCCCGTAATTATGTTAACTTCGGTTGATAATGCTGGTGAAGATGCCATCCGGGATATTGATATCCAGGACCATCTGGTCAAGCCTGCCCGCGCCTCACATCTGCGTGCCTCTACCTTGAAGGTGTTGAGTGAATCGTCAAAAAAAGTCCACATGCCAAAGAGCAACATCACGCCACCAGATACCCGCGAAAACATAATTGATACCGAGCGCAAAGGAACAGGCACATGATCCTCGTTGCCGAAGATAATGAAGTCAATCAAATGGTTATAGAGTATACCTTGCGCGATGCCGGGTATGATTTTTCCATGGTGGAAAACGGAAAACTTGCAGTGCAGCAGTATCAATCGATCCGGCCCGACCTGATTTTGATGGATATTTCCATGCCGGAGATGAATGGTATGGAAGCATCTATAGCAATTCGGGAGCTTGAAAAAGAGACCGAAACCCATGTAATAATTATCGCTATTACTGCTCATGCCCTGCATGGCGACCGGGAAAAATTCCTGGAGGCAGGCATGGATGACTACATGCCCAAACCGATCAGCCCAAAGGTCCTTACCGAGCGCTTGGCCGAATGGCTCAGCCCTCAATGGCGCCAGGAAAATCTGTCAGCCTGATACCTGGCTTTGATCTATTCAACAGGTGTGGCAGTTGGCACCGGCAGGTCGCGCTTTTGCAGGACCATGCGCAGGCGATCGGGATAATCTGTAATAATGCCATCGACACCCATGGTGATAAGTTCCTCCATACGGCGGGGCTTGTTTACCGTCCACACATTGACGACAAGGCCCAGCTTGTGGGCGAGGTCGACTTTCTTTCTGGTTACTTCTTTATGATAGGGTGACCAGATGCGACCGCCTGCCGCCTTGATTGCGTGCGGCTCACTTTGCTGAAATTCATCAATATCATATCCCGCCAGCCATGGTGATGCCCCCGGCCTGCCAGGCTGAAGCGTATCCAGCCACGGCTGGGAAACCGTAAGGTAGGCTGTGGGAATTTCCGGTGCCAGTTTTTGAGACACCTGAAGCGAGCGCCAGTCAAACGATTGTAGCGTTACCCTGCCGGACATTTTCTGCGCCCGTATAACATTCAGTATTGCTGTGACAAAAGCTGTTGGAGATGGGGTAAGGTCCGGTTTTCCCGGGTACAGTTTGGTTTCAATATTAAAGCGCACGGTCTTGTTGCCGCTGCGTTTCACCAGATCAAACACCTGGTCAAGAGTGGGAATTGAGGTGCCTGCAACAGCAATCTGATTGGCAAACCTTGCAGCATACCGGGTGTCCGGGTTAATCGCACCCACATCAAATTGCCTGAGCTGGCGATAATCAGTCTGGCGAATAACAGCGCCATCTTCAGGCAACCATTGTCCAGTCTTGTCTCGGGTGATCTCCCGGTTCAACTTTGGATTATGGCTGACAACCACAACATTATCGCGGGTTACCGCCAGGTCCAGTTCCAGAGTGGTAACGCCAATAGACAAAGCGCGGGCAAAAGCCGGCAATGTATTTTCCGGCATCAATCCCCGGGCACCGCGATGGCCCTGCAGATCAATTTCCTGGGCGCTGAGGGCAGGTGCAAGCAGAAACACAGATAGCACCACTAACCCCGGGCGTGAGAATCGGGACCAATGTGTCAAATCCAACTCCTTTTAAAATCTGCGGGGAATAATTGAGAGACACGCAACACAACTTTAACTAGTTTAAACTACTGATACACCCATAGATAGTTGTGTTGAGTATTTGTTTGCCCAAAAACTACCATACCTGAAAAAAGCGGTAAAATAAAATGGACGTACGAAAAGCTAGAATTTGCCAGCCCCGCAAAGATAATGTCCAGCTGGATATGGTCCTGGCGGAATTGCAGCGGCAATTACACCAATGCAGCGATGAAATGCGGGTAATCGAAGAGTTCACCTGCCGTGTCAGTCGGGAAAATTCTGAATTGCTGGCAAAAATCAGCCATGAAATTGCCAGTCCCCTGAGTGGTGTCATTCGATTGGCCCGGCTCATGCAAAATTCGGAACTCGGTTTCAGCCAGAAAAAATGTATCGCAACCATTATCCAGTCATGCCAGTTGCTTGAACAAAGCCTTTGTGATGCAGCCAATCTGTCCGGGACAGATGGGGTGCCCGCATTGGAAATTGCCGAACAGAAATCGAACGGGATTGATGATCCTCTGTTCATGATTGATGTGGGTTATGTAAACAAGATGAGATCAGATTTTTCCGGCGGTGTTTTTGCATCTTTGGTGCAGCAATATTGCAGTGATACCGAGCGCACATTGCGCGATCTTGAACATGCGGAAAAAATTGGCGATTTCTCTACGGTAAAAAACCTCCTGCATCTGCTTAAAGGCTGTTCTGCAAATTTTGGCGCCGCAGCAATTGTTGAACTCTGTAGTGATTATACAGAGCGGTTGAATCGGGTGAAAAGCATGACAAAAAATGAACTTGCGCACCTGAAGCAGATATATGAGGACACCAAAAAACAACTGCTACAGGTTGTCGGACCTGTGTCCTGAGGCATTTCGCCCAGACATTTCTGTCACCACCCAGTCCATAAAACTCTCGATTTTTACCTCCGTCTCGCGCCCGCGTTTGCACACAATGTACCAGTTGCGCTCTCTGGCAATGGAGATATCAAAGGGTTGGACCAAGCGTCCTGAGCGAATGTCATCAGCAATATCCTGCACCTCGGCCATGGCAATACCGTCACCGGCTGCGGCAGCTTCCAGCGCCAGAAGATAGGTGTCATACTGTGTGGAAACCCGCCTGGGTAAATCACCGAGGTTGGCCGCCTGCAGCCAGCGGTTCCAGTCATTTGGAGATGTATAGACATCAATAAGCGGCAGCCGTGACAGATCTGCGGGCTGGCGCAATCCGCGTTCACCGATCATCATTGCCGGTGCGCATACCGGTGTTACCCGGCCGGTATATAAATAACGGTAAAAAAGCTCCGGGTTGTCTTCATTACCAAGAATAATCCCCGCATCAATACCATCGGCGCGAAATTCCCATTCCTGAAACGATGTCGACAGGCGCACCTCCACATCGGCATGAAGATGCTGATAGCGCGAAAGTCTTGGCAATAGCCACCGCATTGCCGTGGTGACATAGACCTGAACAGTGAGGATACCGGCAAGCCGCGAATCAGACAACTCCGCTGTGCTGCGTTCAATCCTGTCGAAGGCTTCTTTTATTGCCGGAAAAAACCGCGCCCCTTCGGCGCTCAGTTCAACCCGGCGCGTGGTGCGATTGAACAGTTGAATGCCAAAGCGTGCCTCCAGTGCCCGAATATGGTGTGAAACTGCTGAATGGCTCACGTGAAGCTCGTCGGCGGCGGCGCGAAAACTTAAATTACGCGCCACAGCCTCGAAGGCACGCAGGGCATTCAAAGGCGGAAGTTTTCGTGCTATGATAATACCAATTCATTCAGGAAAAATTTCAAATAATTCCTTTATTATTAATGCTTTAACAAAAAATATTTTCTCAATTAGTTAGAAATACTAAACTATATGCAATTTTTTGATAATTGTATACCCGCCTGCTTTCGCGCCAAATAGATCGTCGGTGTGAGAGGAGATATTCATGAGTGCAACGGTTGAAGCCGCCCAGCGCAGGCGTGGCGGCAGAAATGCGCGTAAGGCGTTGCGATCCGCACCGCTTGCCGATGATATCAAACCGGTGTGGCCGGGAATGCAATCGGATCGCTACCGTGCCCTGACGTCTTTGGACATGGACAACATTCATGCCGCCATCCTTGATACGCTCGAAACCATAGGCCTCGCCGATGCCATTCCTTAGTGTGTCGAGGCTGTAACGGCGGCAGGTGGTTTCGTAAATGAAAAAGGTCGCCTGTGTTTCCCCCGTGCCCTGATTGAAGACGCCATTGCCACCGCCAACCGCTCCTTTTCCATCTATGGCCAGACGCCCGCCCACGATCTTGAACCCACCGGCAACAAGGTTTATTTTGGCACCGGTGGGGCTGCGGTTCATATTGTGGATCCGGTGACAGGGGAATACCGTGAATCAACCCTGTTGGATCTCTATGAGATGGCCCGAATTGTTGATGTGATGGATCACATTCATTATTTTCAACGCCCCATCGTTGCCCGCGATATGACCGGCGGTTTTGATCTCGACGTCAATACCGCTTACGCCTGCCTCAGCGGTACTACTAAACATGTGGGCACCAGTTTTGTCAGTCCCCAGAGTGTAGAGGCCACGCTCGAGATGCTCCATATCATTGCCGGCGATGAAAAAGCCTGGCGTCAGCGCCCGTTTCTCAGCCAGTCCAACTGTTTTGTTGTACCACCGTTAAAATTTGCCGTTGATGCCTGCCGATGCCTTGAAGCAGCCATCTATGGCGGTATGCCGGTTTTACTGCTGTCAGCCGGACAGGCCGGGGCAACTGCTACTGCAGCGCTGGCCAGCACCATCATTCAGGCCTGGGCCGAAGTTCTCGCCGGTCTGGCTTACGTTAACGCGTTAAAGCCCGGTGCGGTGGCAATCTGCGGCCCGTGGCCGTTTGTATCTGATCTGCGCACCGGTGCCATGTCCGGTGGCAGTGGTGAACAGGCATTGTTAATGGCCGCCTGCGGCCAGATGGGCGGCTATTACGATCTCACCACCGGGGTGGCTTCCGCCATGACCGATGCCAAGATGCCCGATGCCCAGTCCGGCTATGAGAAGGGTTACAATCATGCGCTTGTCGGCAATTCCGGTGCCAATATGATTTATGAATCCGCCGGCATGCACGCGAGCCTTCTCGGTGCATGCAAGGAAAGTCTGGTGATTGACAATGACCTCATCGGTGCGGTGCAGCGCACAATACGAGGCATTGATGTTTCCGTTGATACACTGTCGATCGAAGGCATAAAAGAAGTTTGTGAGCAGGGGCCGGGGCACTATCTTGGCCAGCCACAAACCCTTGATCTGATGGAGCGCGATTACGTCTATCCCGATCTTGCCGATCGCTCGACACCAAAAGAGTGGGAAGAACTGGGCAAGCCGGTATTGCTCGACAAGGCGGTAGAGAAAACCCGCGAAATCCTCGATACTCATTTTCCGGCTCATATTTCATAGCAAAAAGACGCGAAAATTCGGGCGATGCTGGATATCAAATTGCCGAAAGAGGCCATGCGGGCAAAAACATAGTATAGAATTCGAGCTAAATCGTACGCCCCTTAATTCGTCATCCCCGGCCTTGAGCCACTACTGTCCGGTTTAAGTTAGTGGACAAGTTGCATGATATTGATTCTACTTGGTTTCAAGCGTTTGAGCGCGTTTGAGGCACGAAATGGAGATTGATATCATGCGGCATGAGAATAGCGTATTTCATCAAATTACCAA
>JAJRTY010000100.1 GCA_024278055.1 Alphaproteobacteria bacterium
AGACCTGTGTGAGATACGGAGTAGAACAATGGCTGTTCCAAAAAGTAAAATTTCCCGCATGAAACGCGGCCACCGTCGTTCAACCGACGCGCTGAAAGCCCCGAGTTATGTGGAAGACAAGGATTCCGGCGAATTGCGCCGTCCGCACCACATTGATCTGAAAACCGGCATGTATCGTGGTCGGCAGATTCTTGAACCAAAAGACGCCGTCTAAACGGCTGAACAGGCAATCGCATTTGCCTGCTTTCGTTTGATTGCAAACTTTAAGGGTTGGTCGTTGACCGGCCTTTTTTGTGTTTTATCAACGAAACGCTTTTCTATTGGCTTTCGTTCTGGCATCTTTGCCAAAACTGCACCGGGATTTTAGCGCCAGTCATTCGCCTGATTTGGCAGCGTGCAGGTTTGCAGGGAGAGATCATGATTACCAATGTACCGTTAATGGTTGTGCCGCTGATTGTTTATAATCTGGTTCTGTTTGGTTTGCTTGGCACCACCGCCCCATTGCCCTGGGACGATCCTATAATGGTGGTCGGCATGATTTCGGGTGCCAATTGGGTCATGACCCTCGGCGATCTGATGATCACGCTGGGGCTGATCCTGCTGTTTTTTGAAATCCTCAAAGCCACCCGGGTCGGCACCAACTCAATTGTCGACCATTTGTTGTCAACTTTCATTCTGGTCGCATTTCTGGTCGAATTTTTACTGGTTCAGGGTGCCGCGACTGCGGTATTTTTCATCCTGATGATGATGACCCTGGTTGATGTGCTGGCCGGATTTTCGGTATCCATCCGCTCTGCCACCCGCGATGTATCGCTGGGAAGTGGCGGATTCTAGCAAGGTTGCAAGCCCATGCGTAATTTTCAACTGCCCGGTCGCTCACCGGTACTGGCCACAAATGGAATGGCCGCAACGTCCCATCCTTTGGCAACAGCGACGGCATTGAATGTGCTGCGTGATGGCGGCAATGCGGTTGATGCCGCAATTGCCGCCAGCGCCGTACTGACGGTCGTCGAACCGGCAATGACCGGAATAGGTGGTGATTGTTTTGTTATTCTTTGTCAGCCCGATGGCAGTATTCACGGACTGAACGGTTCAGGCCGGGCCGCAAGTGGTGCAAACGTGGACTGGTATGTTGAACGTGGCATCACTGATCTTAACGATGTACCTGCCCATTCGGTTACCGTTCCCGGCGCACTGAAGGCATGGGATACATTGCTTGGACGATTTGGCACACGCGATTTTAGCGCCCTGTTTGCAGACGCCATCAACTATGGCAAAAATGGTTTTCCCATAGCGCCAAAAGTTGCCAGCGACTGGGCCGGACTGGCTGATAAAATATCCAAAAACCCCGGAGCTGCCCACCATTTGCTGAAAAACGGCAAAGCCCCCAAAACTGGTGATTTATATAAATTGCCGGCACTTGCCGAAACGCTGCAAACGGTTGCCAGTCGCGGGGTTGATGCATTTTACACCGGACCAATTGCCGCTGAAATTGCTGCAACAGTGCAAGCCGAAGGCGGATTTTTGAGTGAAGAAGATCTGGCCGCTGTCGGTGCCGATTGGGTGACGCCGATATCAACCAATTACGGTGGCTATGACGTCCATGAAATTCCGCCCAACGGGCAGGGAATTACCGCGCTTATAATGCTCAATCTGCTCAAGCGGCTCAATGCCCGTGATCTTGATGCCAATAGCCCGGAACGGGCCCATCTGGAAATGGAAGTCGGCCGCATGGCCTATGCGGTGCGCGATGCCTTTGTCAGTGACCCGGCAACAATGAGCGCGAAGGTCGAGCAGATATTGTCAACGCAATATACTGACAGTTTGAGCCAGATGTTTGATCCACAAAAGCGCAATGAAAATATCGTCCTGCCGCAATTGCCCGCCTCTGACACTATTTATCTGACTGTTGTTGACCGCGATTTGCGCGCCGTGTCGTTTATCAATTCGCTCTACAACGGATTTGGTTCCGGTATCTCCACTATGAAGTCAGGCATTTGGCTGCAAAATCGCGGTGCCTGCTTCTCACTCAAACCCGGTCACGACAACGCAATCGGTCCGTCCAAACGCCCAATGCACACAATTATTCCGGCCATGGTGACAAAGAATGACAAACCGGCATGGAGCTTCGGCGTCATGGGCGGAGCCTATCAGCCGATGGGCCATGCCCACGTATTGGCCAACATGATCGACTATGACATGGACCCGCAGCAGGCAATTGATCACGGGCGTATATTCTGGGGCGATGATGGCGCCCTTGATATTGAAGCTGGTGTCAGCGATGACGTATCGCAGGGGCTTGCATCACGCGGCCACCGGGTGAGAGCCGCCAGCTCTCCAATTGGCGGCAGCCAGATTATCGGTATAGACCATGATAACGGGGTGATGATTGCCGGTTCCGATCCTCGCAAGGACGGCTGTGCTATCGGCTTTTGATCGCCGCAAAATTTCGCCTTTCTTAACGCTCTCGCCGTAGCTTATTCGCCACATTGGCTGTTTGTGGGAAGAATCATAGTGCATACCGTAAAAGAACGTCGGGAGAAGATTTCCGAAACTGCAGAGACAGAAAACGCCTCGCAGGCCGGTGAAGTTTTATTTTCTGTCGGCGAAACCGTTTATGAATGGGATCTTTCCAACGATCAGCTGAACTGGGCAGAAAATGCCACTGGTCTGCTTGGCATCAACGACGCAGATAAAATTAATACCGGGCGAAATTATACCCGGCTGGTCACACCCCATTCATCGACCAATCGCAATGTTGCAGTATTTGGCAGCGATAAAAAAGATCAGGGAAACGGGGTATTTTACCAGATCCAGTATGCGCTGGCAGCCGAGGCGCTTGGGGTTGAAAAAGATGTCTGGGTCGAAGATTCAGGCCGCTGGTTTGCAGATCCAAAGGGCAGGCCAAAGCGTGCCCACGGCATTGTCCGGATAATCAATGAACGCCGGGCACTGGAAGAACGCTTCGACCGGCTGTCGCGGTTTGATGATCTCACCAGCCTCTATAACCGGGGTTATCTGAACGAGTGCCTGGAGGCCGAACTCAAACAGGCCGAGATCGAAAATTCCAGTCTCGCCTTCGTCATTGTCGCCCTTGACCGGTTTGAGCAGATCAACTCGATATATGGCTATGACGCCGGTGATCAGGTGATCGCCGAAGTTGCCAAACGGATGAAAACCAGCTTGCGTGGCGGTGATACCATTGGCCGGTTTTCCGGCGCTAAACTCGGCGTTATCCTGAAAAAGTGCAATCAGAAAGAATTGCTGACAGCCGGTCAGCGATTTCTAAGCCATATCAGCAGTGAAGTTGTTATTACTGAAAATGGCCCCGTGGCGGTCACCGCATCGCTTGGCGGTGTTGTTATGCCGCGCTATGCCAATACCGTCCGGCAGGCCAGCGCTGCGGTTCAAAGCGCGCTTGAACAGGCAAGACGGCAGCACCACCCGCGGCTGGTTGCCTATAAACCTGACGCGGTTGCTGAAAACAAAAGACGCGCTGCCACAAAGCTCGCCGGAGAAGTTGTATCAGCGGTACAGGAAAACCGGCTGCAACTGGCCTATCAGCCAGTGGTTGATGCCGACAGCCACCGGGTCGCATTTCACGAAGCGCTGGTGCGCATGATTGACAGCGATGGCACCATTGTTCCGGCAAGTGGATTTGTCAATGTAGCCAGCAATCTTGGCCTGATCCGGATGGTCGACCAGCAGGCGCTGGATCTGACCCTTGATGCTTTGAAACGCGCCAGGCAGGCTAAACTTGCCCTGAATATTTCGATTGAATCAAGCCGTGATTCTGACTGGCTGGCAAAACTTGCAGGTGCCGTTCGCCATCAGCCGGATATAGCACCACGGCTGATCATCGAATTGAACGAAAACCATGCGGCAAGCGACATCGACGAGACCTGCCGGTTTGTTGAAGTAATCCACAATCTTGGCTGCAGAACAGCCATAGACGGGTTTGGCGCGGGTTTTGTCTCATTCAGCAACCTCAAGCAGCTGCCAGTTGATATTCTAAAAATCGACGGGCAATTTATCGAAGGCCTTGCAGACAGTCCGGAAAACCAGAGTTTTGTGCGCGCCCTGATTGACCTTGCCCGGGTTGTTGACACAAAAATTGTGGTTGAATGGGTCGAAGATGACGAGACCGCCCTGTTGCTTAAAAGCTGGGGCGTCGATTATCTGCAAGGGTATGGATTTGGCGCACCAATCATGTCGGCACCGTGGCCGCTTGACCCACCGGTTGCAGATCAGTCAATCGAGAAATCCGCCTGATGCAGGAGATGCTCAATGGCGGGTTTGTTATTGCCGCCGCGCTGGCACTTGCCTATGGCGGCTGGCTGGTGTGGCAGCCCCCGTCGCGCCTTAGAACCCTGGTCAAAACCCTGTCGATCGGCTCGCTGTCGCTGCTGAGCTACCGGGTCGGCGGTCCTTACCTGCTCACTCTTGCACTGGCACTCAGCGCCATTGGTGATGCGTTTCTTGCCAATGAGGGCGAAAAAAACTTCCTTGGCGGGCTTGCCGCATTCTTCCTCGCCCATATCGCTTATGTTGGCCTGTTTGTGACAAGCGACCGGTTCGGCGCCGGATTAAGCAGCACATATTTTATCATAGTGGCCGCATTATTGCTGATTATGGCAGCTGCCGTATTGCGCAATTTATGGCCGCATCTTGGTGCCATGCGGGTGCCGGTTGTTTTTTATGTTCTTGCCATCCTAGCGATGGGTCTTGCCGCAAGCGGCTTGCTGCTTTTCATGGTCATTGTCGGGGCGCTGATGTTCATCATCTCCGACATAATACTTTCACATGAATTGTTTGTTTGGAAACAAGACAGCGCGCCACGCAAAGTTTCACCCTATTTTATCTGGGGACTTTACTGGAGCGGCCAGGCGATGATTGCCTGGGCCTATTTGTCGCCGCCGATGCAAATGTTTTAATGGTTCAAATCTTGCAAGATTAGTATTTTTCTGCTTGCCACGGAGGGCGGTTCTCCCGCGCGATTTGAACTGATTGAGCCGATAGGCGAAACGCAA
>JAJRTY010000101.1 GCA_024278055.1 Alphaproteobacteria bacterium
GACAGCTGCCATTCCAGTGTTGTTGCACCCTCGCCCCATGGATTGTTGCCTGCTTCGCGCTTTTTAGCAAACGCTTCGAAGACACCATAGAAGAATATGAGTACGGCAAAAGCCGAAATATAAGAACCTATGGAAGAAACATAGTTCCAGCCGGCAAATGCATCAGGATAATCGACATAACGACGCGGCATGCCTGCAAGTCCGAGGAAATGCTGCGGGAAGAACAATATGTTCACACCGACAAATGTCACCCAGAAATGGGTTTTTGCGATTATCGAATTATACATGTACCCGGTCATTTTCGGGAACCAGTAATACCATGCGGCAAAAATCGCGAACACCGCACCAAGCGACAGCACATAATGGAAGTGAGCAACCACATAATAGGTATCGTGGAACGCCCGGTCGAGACCGGCATTGGCCAGTTGCACGCCGGTTACACCACCGACGGTGAACAGGAAGATAAAGCCGATCGCCCACAACATCGGGGTGCGCATGGTAATCGAGCCACCCCACATTGTTGCAATCCACGAGAAAATCTTCACCCCGGTCGGCACCGCAATCACCATGGTTGCAAAAACGAAATAGCGCTGGGTGTTGAGCGACAGGCCGGATGTGTACATGTGATGGGCCCAGACGATGAAGCCAACGACACCGATTGCGACCATTGCATAGGCCATGCCGACATAGCCAAATATTGGCTTGCGCGAGAATGTTGACACGATGTGACTGATGATGCCGAAACCGGGCAAGATCAGGATATAAACTTCCGGGTGACCAAAGAACCAGAACAGATGCTGGAACAGGATCGGGTCTCCGCCGCCTTCAGGATTGAAGAATGTGGTGCCGAAGTTGCGGTCGGTCAGCAGCATGGTAATACCACCGGCCAGAACCGGCAGCGACAGCAGCAGCAGGAATGCGGTTACCAGCACAGACCAGGCAAACAATGGCATTTTATGCAGGGTCATGCCCGGGGCACGCATATTAAAGATCGTGGTGATGAAGTTGATCGCACCAAGAATGGACGATGCACCGGCCAGATGAAGTGCGAGGATGGCAAAATCCATCGCCGGCCCCGGCTGGCCAGAAGTCGAAAGCGGCGGATAAATGGTCCAGCCACCGCCGACACCATAGGAACCTGGAGCACTCGGCATAAACATCGAGATTACCAACAGCAGCAAGGCCGGTGGCAGCAGCCAGAACGATATATTGTTCATCCGCGGGAAAGCCATGTCGGGAGCTCCGATCATGATCGGAACCATCCAGTTGGCAAAGCCGCCGATCAGGGCCGGCATCACCATGAAGAAGATCATGATCAGCCCATGCGCGGTGGTAAACACATTGTAGACATTCGGGTCGCTGAAATATTGCAAGCCAGGTTCCTGCAATTCCATGCGCATGGCAACAGAAAGACCGCCGCCAACAACGCCGGAGATCATTGCAAATATCAGATAAAGTGTTCCGATATCCTTGTGGTTGGTCGAATAGAACCAGCGCTTGAAAAAGCCCGGCTTGTGATCGTCATGCGCTGCATGTGCTACGGCTGTCATTTGGCCTCATGCTCCCGTTATTATCTTTGAATTTTCTACAAACTATTTGTTTGCAACCTGAACTTTTTTGTTTTGCGTTTCAACCGATGCCATCAACGCCTTGTTTGCAACATCGACATCGTCAACCGCCGCTTTTTGCCATGCTGCATATTGTGCCTCGGATACGACACGAATTGCAATCGGCATGAATGCGTGGTCCTTGCCGCAAAGCTCCGAGCATTGACCATAATAGATACCTTCCTTTTCGGCAATGAACCATGTTTCGTTCAATCGGCCTGGGACCGCGTCAATTTTCAGACCGAATGACGGAAGGGCAAAATCGTGGATAACGTCACCGGCGGTAACCAATACACGGATATGCTTGTTGACCGGAACGACAAGTTCATTGTCGACCGCAAGCAGACGCGGGTATTTGGCGAGATCAGACTTGCCATATTCCTCACGCTCGGTTGCAGCAGCGATTTTTGATTCTGGCGTACCATCATCGCGACCGATCAAAATCGAATCAAACGAAACCTCTTCGCCGGTTTGATATTCATATCCCCAATACCACTGATATCCGGTTGCCTTAACGGTAATGTCCGGTTTTGTTGGCGGGGTATATTGCGCGGTCAAAAGTTTGAATGACGGCAATGCAATCGCCACCAAAATAACCACCGGCCCGAGAGTCCAGATTACTTCAATGAGCGAATTGTGACTGGTTTTGGAGGGATTGGGGTTGGCCTTGGCATTGAACTTAACCAGCACAATCACCAGCAATATCAGAACAAAAAGGGTGATCGGAATGATGAACCACATGGTGTATTCATCAAAATCAACAATTTTGCGCATCATTTCCGAACCGGGAATCTGGTGCCAAATCTGCCACTCCGTCGGTTGCCCGGCAAAGGCAACTCCGGCTGCGCTAAAAATTCCGGCCACAAAAGCCAAAAATCCCGTGATAGTTTTAATCACGCCTCTATCTCCCAAAATCCGCGGTCCTAGACCCTGTTTCATCGTCATATTGTCGTAAAATCTTCAACTGGTACGGCCAAAATCAATCAGATGCATTGAATTTTTCAATTCACCTGCCGGTTTTCCCCGGCAATTCTCGCACATTTCCAGCGTTGAAAATTACTGAAGTAGATGTGAACCATATTGTTAACCTTGCTGCAATGGGTAGGTGTGTCGCAGAGATGCGGCATTTTTGACATAGATCAATTCGGCGTGAACTTTATCTGTTATTATAACGGGTTCGAAATCCACACCCGACTATATGATCTACTGAATATTCAGCGAAAGCCGGCCGCAGCCAAAAAATATTTCCCAAGCCACAATTCGAGCAAATTATTTTGTAGAACTGGACATTAAAACCTGTCCTGTTGCCGTCAAGCTCGCCAATTTGCATGGTTTTGTTTCCACCGGCAATCATGCATAAATGCATAATTGATTCTTACGAGAGCGATTCGGAATTTCTCATGACTAGTATTCTTCGCGTTAGCACGCTGCTGCTGGGCTTCTTTGTTGCATTGGGCATCAACGCCGCGTCAGCCCAACAAGGTGGCAAGGTTCGCTCCAAACACGGCGTCTGGTCGATCATTTGTGACACACCGGCGGGTGCGACCAGCGAACAATGTGCCTTAATGCAAAATGTCGTTGCCGAAGACCGGGCCGAGGTCGGGTTGTCTGTCGTTGTTTTGAAAACGGCTGATCGAAAAGCCAAGATCTTGCGGGTGCTGGCACCTTTGGGCGTATTGTTACCGAATGGGCTTGGACTCAATATTGACGGCAAGGATATCGGGCGCGCCTATTTCGTGCGCTGCCTCAAGGATGGCTGTTTTGCCGAGGTCATTTTGGAGGAAAAA
>JAJRTY010000102.1 GCA_024278055.1 Alphaproteobacteria bacterium
GAGGCTAACGGGAAGCGTTTCCATCAGGTCTCGTTCACCCGGCATTTTTGAGCCAGGTATATATTCCCCGGATTCTATCGCATCCAGCATAGCATTGGACAATCGGAGATACTTCGGCACCCTCTCCATCCCGAAGGTTGAGGATTGCGAAAACCGCTCTGCGATTGAAGATGTGTTGAGAGTTTCCCTCACGCCCGCATATCCCCCGGTCCCGTTAACACCAACTCATCTGAGCCGGGAACAGAACGCATAATCCCTAAAACTATATAGCTTTATAGCTCTGAAGATTGAAAAGTCAATACAGCGTCAATCCTGCGCGACAATGGTCAACGTCCCCGCCGCCGGATCGACCTCTACGATGTCGCCGCTGGCGACGAAACCGGTGACATCGAACTCAAAGCGATCGAGCAGCGGAAGATCGGCGTAAGCTGCTCCTTGCGCCATGATCGGATTGGCAAAATTGAGGATCAGTGCCTTCGGCCCCATATTGCGTGACACCATTTCCTTCAGCATCCAGGCAGACGCCACGCCACCCTTGGCGGCATTGAGAATGAGGATCTTGTTCACATAACTGTGGCCGAACAACTTGTGTTGCGGGCGTGAGAACACGCCTTTGAGCCGGTCGAGATCATAGCGGGCACTAAAATTATCATGCGCCACCAGCGCTTCGCCCCGCACTGTCTGTCCGATCCCCACATGGCCCCTGAGAACTCCGGGTTTTGTTGCTCCAGTCATCGCACCAACCTCCCCTTGATCGCCGATTCAACACAGTTTTCCAGTGACGCCAGCACTGGCTCATAGCCATAGCCGCCAATGATGTTGACCAGTTTTGCCGAATTAGTCAGTAACCGCTTCCAGCCTTTTGCTTCGCCGATTTCACGTGCGCACATCTGATAAAAGCACACGCCCTGAAGCAACAGCGCGCCCGATGCCTCGAATTTCGCCGTAACTCCCATTCGATCGGCCGCCGATTTCACTTCCGGCGACACTGTGGCGATCACGGCGACTTTCTCACTGATTTGCCGGCCATCGAGAAGATCGGCAACCGCAGCGATTTCAATCAGAGACAGTTGCGGAGCAGCGAAAACCACCACATCCACAACGTCATCAGCCGGCCAGTAGGCCTCGACAAAAGCATCAATATCACCTTTGCCAATCGCCGCCATGGTTTGTGGATTATCGACCAGCGCCACACGCCCGTCAGCAGCCTCCGGGGTAACGCCGGGCATATGAAACAGCGGCGTTGAGCCATAACTCGCCAGGGCTGCGCCAAAATGTTTGAGTTCGTCTGAGTTCGGCCTTTGATCAAGAGAGGCAAGTTCAATCACCGGCACATCCCAGTAAGAATCCATCTGCCGCCCGATGATGCCGCCAAGTGCGCCCCATTGGGCAAAATCATCAGGACGATGGGTCACCTTGAATATCTTGTGCCCCCGGCGGCATTCATCAAGATGAAAACCATACCGCGGTGCGCGCCCGCTCAATGCCGAGGCAAGTGCGGAAGGCCCGCCCTGAAAATTGGTGCGCGCGCCCTGCACCGAGTTGGCGTAGATTGTCGAACCGGTATCGCCAAAGGCCAGATGTTCGCCCAGCACCGGCGGCATGATGGTTTGATAATTGATACAGGTGTCGGTCATCATCACACCCAATGCGCGAAAAGCGTCGATGGCACGCTGTTCGAGTTCGGCCTGGGCGTCACTCTGGCCAAGGGCTTTATAATGCTCGAAATCAATCCCGCGCGGATCGGTCACCGTCGGCACCTGGACCATGCGCTGCTCCTCGGGGTGTTCGGCCAGTTTTTCGAGAAACAAAACCCCATCCTCGCCCAGCGATTCAGTGTCTGCCATCAGATGCACCTGAGCAACCTCGACGCAATCTTCAGCGTCAAAAAAATTTCCAACCCCGACGATCTGCTCCATGGCAAACTGGCGCGGCCAGCCGAACTTTCCTTCCAGCATGTCGCGTTCATATGAATTCAATCTAATTGACATTCAAATTCCCTCCGCAGTGATTAATCCCGGCGTTTACGATACACCGGACGTTTCGAGCCGGTAACTTCCCTCTTCCACATAGCGCGTAGTCGCCAGTTCCTCGCAAAAAACCCTGTCGCGCAGAACCTGACTGAGAAATTCCAGATTTGTTGAAACACCTTCGATCTTGATTTCGTCCAGCACCCGCAGCATATGCGCAATAGCATCATTGCGGGTTTGCCCACGCGTAATGACCTTGGCAATCATCGGATCATAATATGGGGTGATACGATCCCCCTGCCGCAAGCCGGTATCGATGCGCAACCCGGCACGTTCCCGGGGAAAATCGAAGCGCTTCAGTTCTCCCGGCGATGGCAGGAAGTTTTTTTCCGGGCGTTCGGCATAAATGCGACATTCAATGGCATGGCCGTCAGCTGAAATGTCACTTTGTTCAGGCAACGTATAATCTCCCGCCGCCAGTTCTATCTGGGCGGCAACGAGATCGGCCCCGGTAATCATCTCGCTAACCGCATGTTCGACCTGTATGCGTGTGTTCATCTCCAGGAAATAGAACGTCTCGGCTTCCCGGTCATATATGAACTCCACTGTTCCCGCGCCACGGTAATTAACATGGGCGACCAGCGCCAGCGCCGCTTCGCCCATAGCAGAGCGGGTTTCGGCGGCAAGTCCCGGGGCTGGTGCTTCTTCAATGACTTTCTGCAACCGGCGCTGCACCGAACAATCGCGATCGAAATAATGCACACCGCGGCCATCGCCAAAGCCGAAAACCTGAACCTCAATATGGCGGGCATGGGCAATGAAGCGTTCCAGATAGACCGTGCCATCGCCAAAGCTGCGCTCGGCCAGGCTCTGCGTGGTCTCGACCTGGGCCTGAAGGTTTTCAGGATCACTAACCAGACGCATGCCGATACCGCCACCGCCGGCCGTGGCTTTGACCAACAATGGATAGCCGACTTCTTCCCCTGCCGCCGCCAATCCAGCCGTATCGCCAGGTGAAAACCGCACACTCCCCGGCACCACCGGAATACCGGCGGCACGGGCGATTTCCCGCGCACGCTCCTTGTCCCCCATAGCCTCTATGGTTTGGGGTTGCGGGCCGATCCAGATACGTCCCATATTTTCCACTGCGGCAGCAAAGCCTGCATTTTCGGCTAAAAACCCGTATCCCGGATGCACCGCATCGGCACCCGACACCCGCATCGCCACCAGCAAAGCGTCCTGGTTGAGATAGCTTTTCGCCACCGGGGCCGGGCCAATCTCAAGACTGTGACTGGCCTCGCTCACATGCAGCGCATCGGCGTCAGCTTCCGAAAAAACCGCCACCGTTTTTATGTTCATCGCCCGGCAGCTGCGCATGATCCGGCAGGCGATTTCGCCCCGATTGGCAACGAAAACCTTGGCAATATTCATACCCGCCTCCTCATGGTGCAACTCCAGCCCGGGCCCGGGGGCCAAGAGTAATCTTCAGGCGCTGTTCAGCCAGCGCAATATATTCGCACAGGACAGGTCTGGTCTCGCGCGGATCGATAATCTCCTCCACTCCCAGAGCTTCGGCGGTGCGTAAAGGCGAGGCATAGGCCCGCAGTTCAGCTTCCAGCTCTTTTTCCCGCGCCCTGGGGTCATCGGCAGCTGCAATGTCGCGACGAAATGCTGCTGCCACGCCACCTTCAACCGGCAGCGAACCCCATTCGCCGCTGGGCCAGGAGAGTTTCAGGTCAATGTCGTTCTTGTTGCAGGTCGCCATGCCGGCCATGCCGTAACATTTGCGGATCACAAGCGTCAGCGTTGGTACTTTCAACTGCCCGGCGGTATAGACAACGCGCATGCCCTCGCGCAGTGTACCCTCCTGTTCGGCCTTCAGACCAACCATGAAACCCGGCACATCGACCAGAAACACCAGCGGGATGTGGAAGGTATCGCACAGTTCCATAAAGTGAATTTGCTTGCGCGCGGCATCAGCATCCATGGCCCCGCCATAGATCATCGGGTTATTGGCAATGATCCCCACAGGCCTGCCGCCCAGCCGCGCCAGCATGGTTATGACGGCTCGGCCAAAGGCAGGCCTGATTTCAAATTCTGAACCACGGTCAATCACCAGAGAAATCAGCTTTTTCATATTATACGGCTTCGTCCGTTGCTCCGGCACCAGCCCCAACAACGCCTCCTCACAGCGTTCAACGGGATCATCAACCGGCAGCACCGGCGGCAGTTCCCACACATTTTGCGGCATAAAGCCAAGGAAGCGTTTAATCTGAAAAAATGCCTCCTCCTCGCTTTTCGCCGCATTGTGTATGGACCCTGCCTTTTTCACCGCAACCCCCGGCCCGCCCAGATCCTCCTTGCTGATGGTCTGACCTAAAGAGCGTTTGACCACCGGTGGTCCGGCGGCAAATATCTGGCTTGTACCCTCAACCATAACGGAAAAATGCGACAGGATAGCGCGTCCCGCCGGTCCACCCGCCGCCGTCCCCAGCACAGCGGAAATCACCGGCACTTCGCCCAGCAGTTCAACCGAGCGTTCAAAACCGTCGACACCGGGAAAGACAACAAACCCGCGCCGCTTGGCCGATGTGACCGAGCCGCCAGCGCCATCAATGAGATTGATCAGCGGCATCTTGTAGTGATGCGCCAGATCCTCAATATAGCCGCCCTGCCCGCCCTTGCGGCGCATGGCACCAAAACTGATGCCACCGCGCACGGTAAAATCTTCACCGCCGATAGCCACCGGGCGCCCATCAATGCGCGCAGTGCCAGCCACATAGGTGGCAGGTATTACCTTTTTCAGCTTAAGGTCGTCGTCATACTCACCGGTTCCAGCCAGTGTGCCGATTTCACGAAAACTGTCCGCATCACTTAAGCTCGCGATACGCTCGCGCACCGTGAGCCGGCCGGCATCATGCTGGCGTTTGACATTTTCCGCTCCCCCCATTTCAGCGGCAAAAGCGCGGCGTTGCGATAATTCAGAAACCTGTTCGGCCCAGAAGCCTTTGCCCTGTCCTAGCTTTCGATCAGGCATAGTATCTGATCCTCTTCCACCGAATCATCCGGTGCAACTTTGATTTCAACGAGACTACCGGCAACCGGAGCCTCAACCGGAATTTCCATTTTCATCGATTCCAAAATCATGATGAGGTCGCCTTCCGCAACACTGTCGCCCGCGTTTTTTTCAACCTTCCATACAGTGCCGATGACCTCTGAGGTGACATTGGTTATTGCCATAAATTTTTTTCTCCCCTGTTCAAAAAGTAGTCGGCCAGGCGGCCATACGGTGCGCTCCGATGTCGCCGGACAGACGCATTTGGTGAATTTCCAGCTGCTGGATCAGGTATCGCCGCGTCTCTGACGGGTCTATGACTGCCTGAGCTGCATAAATCTCGGCCAGCCCATAGGCGGAACTGTCCTTTTCCATACCTGTACGTATCTCTTGTTTGCGTTCATCAGATGCCTGCTGGCCCCAGGTGACGATTTCAGTGGCAAACCCGGCATCCATAAAACTGACCTCGGCGGTTGGCCAAAGAGCCACATCATCCGAGTTGCGTCCGCCGCCCATATTGAGATAGGCCTGGCCATAGCTCTTGCGCATGATGATTGAAAGTTTCGGCACCGTACACATCTGCAACGCCTGCATGAAGTTCATGATTTTACCCGGTGCCTTCTGCTTTTCCCCCTCGATGCCGATAACAAAGCCCGGCGTATCCACAAGCAGAATAAGCGGTATGTTGAAGCTGTCGCACATGACGGTGAAGCGGGTCGCCTTTTCGCAACCGGCCACATCCAGCGCCCCGGCCTTGCCCATGGGGTTGGAGGCAATAAAGCCGACGGTGCGCCCGTCCATGCGCGCAAGGCCGGTCACCGCGGTGCGTCCGAATTTTGGCTTGAATTCGAAAAAGCTGTCGAGATCAGCCAGACATGAAATGATTTTACGCACGTCGTAGGCACGTTTGCGGCTTTCGGGCAGAATATCCAAAATCCGGCTGCTACCATCATCGCTGCCCGCAGGCACGGGCATGCGCGGTGGCGGCTCGTTGCAGTGTGACGGCATATAACTGAGAAACCGCCTGATCTCGGCAATCGCTTCTTCATCACTCTCAACCACCCGATCAATCAGGCCGGAAACCTCACTGTGCAGCTTCCAGCCCCCCAATTCCTCGGCTTCAACTTCCTGGCCAATAGCAAAAGAAGCCAGCCCGGGACTGGCCACCGCCATGATTGCGCCTTTGCGCATGACAACGAAATCAGACAGGCAGGTGTACCATGCCGATGAGCCGTAACATTGCCCAAGCACGGCTGAGGCCCACGGTGTTTTCCGGGTGCGCACATATTGCTGCGGGTCGTGGCCCAGATTACTGCCCATGCCTTTGGCCCCCATATTGTCAGGCATGCGGGCACCGGAAGATTCACCAAAGAACACCAACGGAAAACCGCGCTCCGTTGCCACCCGTTTAACGTGGCCGATCTTTTTCATATTTGTAGCACTGGACGATGCGCCCTTGACCGTGAAATCATTGGAGGCAACGGCCACCATGCGCCCGTCAACTTTAGCAAACCCGGCCACCTTGCCATCAGCGGGGGGTCTGTCGCGATCTTCCGGCACCATGGAGGAGACCGCCAGCAACCCGGTCTCAACCCAGCTATCGCGATCAATCAAAGCTTCGATCCTGCTGCGCGCATTAAGCAGCCCCTGCGCCTCGCGCCGGGCCAGCCGATCCGGCCCGCCCATCGCCCGGGCGCGGGCCTCACGCTCTTTCAAATCCCTGATCAGATCATCGAAACTCATGGTTTTTGCCCTCCTGCCACAAGGCCCGGACCAGCAACGACACCGTCGCGGGCCAGCGCCTCGATTTCGGCATCATCAAGGCTAAGTTCTCCTTTCAGAACATCCGCTGTATCAGCACCGATATCGCGCCCGGCCCAACGAACAGCACCCGGCGTCTGCGACAATTTGGGTACAATGCCGGCAACCGTGACCGGCCCCAGCACACGGTCCTCCACCTCCACCAGCATATTACGCTGGCGATAATGGGGATCGTTGAAAATATCCTCAACCGTATAGATCGGCGCAGCAGGAACCTTTGCCTCCCTGAGAGCTGCCTCAAGCGGCTCCAGATCAAGTGAGCGCGTCCACAGCGCGATAATCGCATCACAGGCGTCTTCGTTTTCGACCCGCTTCAAGGCAGTGACAAACCGCTCATCCTGCGCCAGCTCAGGCTGGCCCATGGCCGCAGCCAGCCGGGCAAAGACAGGATCAGACGCCGCCGCCAGCACAATATGGCGATGATCGCGGGTCTCATAAAGCGAATTGGGCGTATTGCCGGGTAGCCGCGAACCCGCCCGTCGGGCAATCTCGCCCAGTTGGTGGAAAGCGGGAATATGCGGCTCCATGAAACTGAAAGAACCTTCATATAACGCTGAATCAACAACCTGCCCGCGCCCGGTGCGGGTGCGATCAAGCAGCGCCATCACAGCACCAAAAGCACCATAGAGCCCGGCAATATAGTCCGCCAGAGAAGTCGCCGTCCTGGGCGGTGGCCGGTCCGGGTCGCCGGTGATCTCGCGCAATCCGCTGACCGCCTCGCAAACAACGCCATAGCCGCCACGACTGCTATAGGGACCGTCCTGACCAAAACCGCTGATGCGCACCATGACCAGACCGGGATTAACCGCGCTCAACGCATCATACCCAAGCCCCCAGCGCTCCATGGTGCCGGGGCGAAAATTTTCAACAACAATATCCGCCTTTTCACACAAGCGACGCACCAGAGCGCGACCCTCGTCAGTACGCAGATTAATGGACACCGCACGCTTTCCCCGCAGTATCGATGTCGCATAAAGTGAACGCTCCCGGCACTGACGGCCCATGGAACGCACCGCATCGCCTTCGCCCTGCTCCACCTTGATAACATCGGCCCCAAAGTCTGCCAGCAGGCGGGCGCAAAACGGCCCGGCAACAGTTGATCCAAGCTCAATTACGCTCATCCCCGCCAGCGGACCTGATGCCTGTTCTTCACCCTGTACTCCCGCCATCATTCCCCCTACAGCAGATATTTTTGATAATCATTGAACCAGTCGCGGGCGCTGCGAATATTGGCCCGCTTCAACCGCTCCGCCTCCTCGGCCCTGCCCGCACGCATGGCGGCGAGAATTTCCCGATGCTGTCGCATGCCTTCCTGCATCCGCCCGGGAACCAGAATCAAACGCCGGATCAGCACTTGCGTGCGGTCATAAAGACTGTCCAGCAGATTGCTCAGAACTTCATTGTCAGCCGCAGCAATACATTGCCGGCGGAACTAGTAATTGGCTTGGGCATAAGCATCAAAATCATTGCGGGCCAGCATGTCATCCATGGAAGGCCCAAACAGGTCAATCAGATCATCCCAGGTCCCCGGCGCTGCCTTTTCCACCGCCAGACGCACCATCTGCGCTTCCAGGGCTTCACGAACCTCGAACAGTTCTTTGACCTTATCCACCTCCAGCCGGGTAACGATCGCGCCGCGATTGGGAATGCGCTCGATCAGGCCACGCTCTTCGAGAATACCGAATGCTTCGCGAATACGCGCGCGCGACACGCCAAACTCATTGGCCAGACCCTGTTCGCGCAATCGCGAACCGGGGGGCAAATCATGATTGACGATGCGCTGGCGCAATTCACCCACCAGCCTTTCCGCTCCCAGATCAGCACCGGCCAGCTCGATCACTTTTCCACCTGATTTTAACGCCGCCAAACCTGCTCTCCCTGTTGACAGAAACACAGGGTGAATTATGGCGTCAATATTGTCAACAATTTAATCGACAATCTTTTCACCACCATGAAGATCGCCCGGTCTCGTGTATTTGCAGAAAATCGCCAGCGCGCTCCCGGCCGGGCTCAATTACTGCTATATAATTGAGTCTAAACAGTTCAGTATAATGGCACCAGCCCACAAATTGAGTTTCAAAGTAAATCGAAAATGAAAAGAATTTTTCTGGTTTTTGCTGTAACAGCCGCTGTGTTGCTGCTGGTATTCTCAGTCGCAGAACAATATGCCGAACGCTCGGCAATACCTCGATACTGTGCCGACCAAACCGGGGTGATTGAACGGGTTGGCATCATTTTGACGAAAGGCGAGCCTGTAGGACAGGCCAGTAAACGACCTTTCATTGTCGCTGCAAAACTGATTTTCCTTATTCCCCAGCGTGATGATGAAGATGTCCCTGCCTATCTGGAGCGATTGCGCCTTCATCTGTTTCAAACCTGCACCGGCAGCTGAAAACCAATTTCCTCTTATTGACTTTGATCAATTACAAAACTTCATCAAGTTGCATACTTCCCATTATCAGGAGAGTCAGGATTGGGAAACGGCATTGCTATGGCATCAAAAAAGAACAGTGAATTAATTGGCAAAACGATCTTTGCACTGACCACTGTTGCCATGCTGGTCTTCTTCTGGTGGTTGCTGATTTATGATCATGGGGTTGTCTCCGCCATTGAATAAGGCGGAGACAAAAAGAGGGAATATAACGTGTTTTCAAATAAATGGGTGGTGTTAATCGCAGCCCTGATTGTGTGGACAGCCTATTTTCACACCATGGACTGGATGATCATGGAAGCACAGGGCCTGCCGGTCAAATTCAACCTGATGCCGCGGTAGCCTTATGAAAATCAGGAATTATTCAGGTTTCTTCCTCCTTTTTGCCGCAACCCTGCTGGTTTTGTTCCCGGAACTGGTGCTGGCTGCAACCGATAGCAGCGATATTGTTGCAGGCGCTCCCAGACCCGACCGGGCAGATTATCCAAAAATAGCCGGCATTAACTCGCGCACCCTGGTCTGGGGTCTGGCGCAAATGCATTTGTTTCTGGCAGCTTTTGTGCTGGCTGTACCGCTGTTTGCAATTTCAATGGAGTTTTTGGGTCATCTGAGCGGTGATGAGCGTTATGACAACATGGCGCATGAGTTCATGAAAATCACCATGTCTGCCTATTCGCTCACCGCCCTGTTTGGCGGCTCTCTGGCGCTGGGATTATTTGTACTTTATCCCCATTTGATGGGCTACCTGATGAAGGTTTTCAAAGGTCAGGTGTTGATCTATGCCCTGCTGTTCTTGTTGGAATCAGTGACGCTTTATCTCTATTATTATTCATGGAAAGCCCTGCGTTACGGCAACGCCAAGTGGTGTCATATGTCCATCGGTCTTGTGCTCAACACCGTCGGATTGACCTTGATGTTTGTGGCCAACGCCTGGGCAACGTTCATGATGTCGCCCGCCGGGGTTGATCCGGCAACCGGTGCCGTGGTTGGCAGCGTCTGGGAGGCCACCCGCAACCCCTTGTGGAACCCGGTCAATCTGCATCGGTTCCTAGCCAATATAGCCTATGGCGGCGCGATTGTCGGAGGCTATGCCGCCTACATGTTCCTGGCCGAGAAAAACAAGGAACTCAAAGCCCATTATGACTGGATGGGTTATACGTCAAATTTCATCGCCATCGCCGGTTTTCTGCCCCTGCCTTTTGCCGGATACTGGCTCATGGCCGAAGTCTATGCCTATTCACAGCAGATGGGCATCACCGCCATGGGGGGCATTCTCGCCTGGCTGTTCATCATCCAGGCAGTGCTTATCGGCACCATCGTGCTGGCTGCCAACTATTATTTGTGGTGCGGCCTGATGCGTACCGACCGCGGCGCTGAATATGCCAAATATGTCAAATACATTGCCGTTGTCATTGTTGGCGGCTTTTTAGTCTGGGTGACGCCGAACTCACTTATTCTGACGACTGAGGAAATCCGCCAGCTGGGTGGAACCGGCCACAAATTTCTGGGCCCGCTTGGTATTATGCCGGCCAAGAATACGGCTGTAAATCTGATGCTGGTTTTTACTTTTCTGTCCTTCCAGATGTTCTATCGTTCCAGCCGCATACCCACCGTTTCCTGGGCCAGACAGGGCAATATGGTGATCATCGCACTTTACGTGATCGGCTGTGCGAATATTGTTGCAGCCGGCATCTATGGTTATCTGACACCGACAGTCTATAAAGTAGGGGCCTCCGTTCCCCAGGTGATAACCACACTGTCGATCATCATTTTTGCCGTCGTCATTGATGTCTTCATGTTACGCGGCGCCAAGACCACCAGGGTACACTGGGGTCGCATGCCCGAGCGCTCGCAATACGCTTTATTCGTCCTGCCGGTAGCTTTCACCTGGTTGATGGGACTGATGGGCTACATCCGCTCAAGCCTGCGCACCAACTGGCATGTTTACACCATCATGAAAGACAAATCGCCCGAAGCCTATATTCCCACAATTGGCGAAGCCGGCAATACCATAACAATGATCACGTTGAGCTTTATGGCCATTATGATTTTCGTCTTCTGGCTTTCGAGGCTGGGTGAAACCAGGCAGGAGAAGCCGGCATGACTTTCCTGCGAGTTATGGGGTTTTCCGTCTTTATCCTGCTGGTCTACACCGGATTTGCCAATATATTGCCGCAAGTACAAGGCGACCCTCCCGCCGAAGAGGAAGTTGATACCGGCAGCCTGGATATGGCTGGTATGATATCGCTGGGGGAACAACTGTTTTCCGGTAAAGGCACCTGCACCCTGTGCCACAACAAGCGGCTTCGCGCTCCTGATCTGCTGGCACTGGATCTTGCCAAAACTTTCCCCGAACGCCTTGCTGATCCACGTTATAAAGGCATCGCCAAATCCA
This sequence comes from Alphaproteobacteria bacterium, assembly GCA_024278055.1. GTDB lineage: Bacteria > Pseudomonadota > Alphaproteobacteria > Rhizobiales > JAJFHR01 > JAJFHR01. The sequence goes on from JAJRTY010000102.1 coordinate 11,673, forward strand.
GGGAAGGCGCTCAGGCAATTGGCGATTATATTCATGAATCGATGCTCGATCCTTCAAAGTATGTCGTTGCCGGATTTGGTAAAAAAGGCTCTGGCGACACAATCAGCCAAATGCCGAAAATTGATTCACCACCGATCTCGCTATCCGAAGTTGAGATAAATGCGATAACGGCATTTTTACAGGACCGGGCCGGCATCTCCCCCACAGTAGCACTGCCAAGTGCGGACGAAACGCCGACCACACCTGTCGCCAACAGCGACACCGGCGATGAAGAAGAAGGCCCGGCAACAACCGCCGTTGCAGCATTGGACAAATTCAGCTGTACCGCCTGTCATGACCTGGAGGGATCGCAAGCCGATATCGGTCCCAAACTGAATGGCATTTCCAAAAAACAGGACGATGCAAAAATTGCCGAAGCGATTATCAATCCCAATGCGGAAATTGCCGAAGGCTATGAAGCCGATATCATGCCCGATGACTTTGGTGAACAAATGCGGGTGAGCGAATTGAACCTGATTATCGATTATCTGAAAAATCTGCCGGAAAACCAATGAAGCGCTTTTTTTCACATCCCCTGTTTCTGTCCATTCTGACACTGGTCAGTGCCTACGTGGTTTTCACACAAATCATTTCGCCACCGTTGCCGCAGTCGATCGTCATTCAGTATATGATAATCATAGCGGTCGCTGTTGTCCTGGTTGCAACATTCGAGGATACTGCCGCCAAAAGTTCACCGCGCCAATTACCGCCCTCCTGGGCAGCCCGAAAATGGCTATGGCCCGCGGGCTCGCCCTGATTGTGATTGTTGGCGGCGTCGCTGGCTTCACCTACAACAGGATAAAGCCAACGACGGCCTCGCCGGTAGAGTTACGCACCGTTCACCCCGCCCCGCCTTCATCGCTCAAGGTCTATGGCAAAACCTTCAACCTGCTCAAATTGACCAATCCTATTCGTGACGCCAA